>JAWPNA010000194.1:0-3583 GCA_045402695.1 Acidobacteriota bacterium | reverse complement strand
AGAAGAGCCAGATTCAGGCGCTGGACCGCATGCAGCCGGGCCTTCCATTGACGCAGCGACGTGCGGGAACGATGACGCATGGCTACAAGCGCAACGGCACGACCACGCTGTTTGCGGCACTCAACGTACTCGATGGTACGGTCATCGGCGAATGCATGAAACGGCACCGGCATCAAGAATCCCTCCGGTTCATGCGCAACGCGAATCGGGATACTCCAGCAGACTTGGACGTCCCCACCTCATCGTCGATAGTTACTCCACTCACAAACATCCCGCGGTCCACCGATGGCTCAAGAGGTACCCACAGTTCTCCATGCACTTCATTCCAACGTCCTCCTTTTGGCTTAATCTCGTGGAACGGTGGTTCCGCGGGATCACCACCAAGCGAATCCGGCGCGGTTCCTTCCCGAGCGTCGGCGTCCAGGTCGAGGCCATCGAAGAGTATCTGGAGAACAATAACGAGAACCCGAAGCCCTTCACCTGGACGGCCTCGGTCGATCAGATCCTCGCGAAGGTCTCCAAATGTAAACCGACTTGAGAAACACTACACGAGCGAACGCGGAAACTGGCCCTTGGGCCGAAACGGGAGGCGGAAAAAATGAACCGTGTGACGATAGGTACTGTAGCAGCCGCGGCAATGCTGTTGCTGGTGGTTGGTGAGGTTGTTGCAGGCGAGGCAAACGGAGTTAGCAACCCTAGGGAAATGATTGTCGGCTCGTTCTCGTGTGTGACATTCCCGGACTCCGGACCGAGGGCGTACATGGTCGTGGGGGTGAATGCAACGTCTGGCTTGCTGCTCGCAACGGGAGACAGCGGCGGTGTAGGCATCACAACAGAGATCGAGACAGGAGGTGTTGATGCCTGCGAAGCCTTTGCCAGGGACGCGCAGGCAAAACTCGAAACAACCATGTGTTTATCGGGCGCTATTACCCGCGTGAACCCGAACGCGGCAAACAACTTGGCGAGCCGTTCGATCCGCTTCGTATGTTCTGGCGGGCGCGACAAGATGGTAGAGACCATGGCGGCCTTGATGGGGCTGGTGGTGACAAGGGGCCGGTAGAGGGACCGCACGCAGGCGAACCAACAAGACCAAAGGAGGAAGAGCAACACGGGAGTGCAGGATGGAGTGAAGTGTCTTCAAGGATCGCACGTACCACTGATGAAGTCCGACCCCGAGGGTTGAGAGGTTTAGGAAGCTCTCCGCCGTCGCGAGGATTTCCGGCATCCTTCAGTCTCGCGAATCCAAGTCGGTGAGACCCGGGTCCGCACGAAGCGTCACGAACATGTCTCAGGTCTCCTCCTCCATCCCGATACAGTATCTTCGCGATGTTGGCGGTGACGACGCGAGGATAAAGTGCCCTCGACGTACTTCTGCGCCGGGCACCGGGACCTCTCAAGACAGGCAAGACCAGCCTGCTGAATGTAGAGGTATTTCTGAGGCACTACACAAACCGATCGGCATCTGAGGGCTGCGGCGACCTGTCGAGGTAGCGGCATTGGCCAGTTTCCCGCCTTCCTCCACGTGTGCTGCCCGCAGGGTCAAGCCTTCCCCCACGCCCGTCAGGGATTCTCACCCCCTGATTCAGGTGCGGCCCGATATTCGGCCGCCTCGTCCTGTGCCAAGGTGTACAGCGCACCGTGAAGGCGAGGGGCTTGGGCATGATTATCGCGATCTCGAATAACGACTGAAGAGGTGACAGAGATGGCCACACACCATATTCGAAGCCGGGTTGTGATAAGTCTCGTGGTGACGTCGATGGCTCTGGCCATCGGGCCGGTCATGGCGCAGACCCGAATCCGGCCGGGCTTCAATCTTTTCTCCGTGGAACAGGATCAGGAAATCGGGCGGCAATCAGCGGCCGAGGTGGAGCGGCAGCTTCCAATCCTCAGCGACAGGTCGACGGATCAGTACATCAATTCGATCGCGAAGCGTCTCGCGGACGTCGCTCCCGGCGCTGATTACCCATACCACTTCAAGGTCGTGAACGCCTCAGACATCAACGCCTTCGCGCTGCCGGGCGGATACCTGTACCTGAACCGCGGCCTTATCGAGGCGGCCGGTTCGGAAGGGATGCTCGCGGGGGTCATGGCCCACGAAATGGCACACGTCGCACTGAGGCACGGAACCAACCAGGCGTCGAAAGCCTACCTCGGTCAGGCGGGGCTGGGAATCCTCGGGGGCCTGATACCAGGAGATAACAGCTCGACGGAGAAGACGATGAGCGCGATCGGCGGCTTTGGGCTGAATGCGCTTTTCCTGAAGTTCAGCCGCACCGACGAGGAGCAGGCCGACGTCGTGGGCGCCCAGATGCTCGCGAAAGCCGGGTACGATCCGATGGACATGGTCGACTTCTTCCAGATGCTCGAAGGCAAGAAGAAGCGCGAACCGAGCAAGGTCGAGCAGTTCTTCAGCTCCCATCCGACCCCTGGTGATCGCGCCGCCCGCGTGAGAGAAGAGATGAAAATGCTGAAGATTCAGCCCACACAGCCCGTGGGCGGCTTCTCGCAGGTCAGCTCCAGGCTGCGGGACATGGCTCCGGCGCAATCGATGCAGCAGATCGCTCAGGCAGGGTCACAGGCGCCGAGGAGCACGTCCACAACGAACGCTTCCGGGTCCGTCGTGCGTGTCGCCGACATCCATAACGTCGACCGTCCCTCGACGCAGTTCCGCACGTTCGAGCAGCGCCGGCAGTTCTTCACGATGGATTATCCGACGAACTGGCGTGCCTACGAACCGGCGAATGGTAACGGCGTGACGTTCGCTCCGGAAAACGGATTCGTGAACAACGGCGGCGCGGAGCGGGATCTCATCTATGGTGCGATCGTCAATCACTACGATCCATTCAATGAGGACGCCAGCGACAGATTCGCCGGCCCCTACCGCTCCGGACAGGGTTTCCTGGCGGGGGGAGGCTCCCCCAGCGGCGATCGCACACAGCTCGCCCGGGCGACCAACGATCTCCTGAGTGAAATCCTGAGCACCAATCCAAACCTGAAGATGGTGCCGGACTCGCAGCGAACAGACAGGATCGACGGGGTCGCCGCTCTGTCCGTGGTGCTGTCCGGGCGCTCCCCCGTCACCCGGGAGGAGGAGCGAGTGACCCTGTTCACGCGCGAGCTGCGGGACGAGCATGTCATCTATGCTCTGTTCATCGCTCCGGCAGAGGATTTCGCCGAACTCAGACCGACGTTCGAGCGGATGGTATCGAGCCTGCGAGTAAACGACGAGGCGGCTCACCGGTAGCCGCAGGGAGGTCATGATGCTTTCAACTCTTGTTCTTGTCCTGGTTTTCCTCTGGATTCTTGGCTTGGCCACATCGTACACGATGGGTGGCTTGATCCACGTGCTGGTGGTCGTCGCGGTCGTGGCGGTGTTGCTGCGTGTCATTCAGGGACGCAGAATCGCGTAGCCCCTCCTGGGGCATGAACCAACTTGACGAGATGGAGTGTGACTGATATGAAAACAAGAACACTATTCGCCAGCATTCTCATAGCTGTGGGCATCTTGGCTCTGGTCTATCAAGGTATCACCTACAAGACCAGAGAGACGGCCTTCGATCTTGGCCCTCTACAGGTGACCGCC
>JAWPNA010000268.1:0-4693 GCA_045402695.1 Acidobacteriota bacterium | reverse complement strand
CTGATGGGGATCCAGGTCCACCTGGAGGCCTTCGCAGATCCGAAGGTCATCGGGCTGGCCACCGCCCTCACGGGCGCGGCCATCCTGGGCAAGCAGGTCTGCAGTCTGGGTGTGCTGGAGCGGGGGCTGGACCGCCTGTCGGTGGGTGTGGGGATGGTGCCGCGCGGCGAAGTGGGCCTGATCTTCGCCAGCATCGGCAAGGGGCTGGGAGTCGTAGACGACGCTTTGTTCACCGCGACGGTCCTCATGGTGATCGTGACGACCTTCATCACGCCGCCGGCGCTCAAGATGACGATGGCCATGCACGCGAGGCGCAAGCGCGCCAGGGCGGATCAGGGCAGCTCGACGACGAGGTAGGTCGCAAACATCCGGCGCACGCGGGCGCCGGGCGGCCCCGAGGGAGACGAGAGCCGCGAGCGCTCGACAATCCCCTTCAGCTCCGATTCCGTGAAGGCGGCCTGCACACTGTCGGAGAAGAGCCGCAGCATCGTGCCCCGGTAGAACCGTCCGTGCTCGCGGATGTGCCTCTTCATCACCTGGGGGTGGGGCCGGCGCAGGTCCCGGATGAAGAGAGCGCCTTTCCGCTTCAGCACCCGCGCGATCTCGTCGAAGACCGGGGCCGGATCCGGCAGGTGGTGCAGCACCGAATTGGACACCACCAGATCGAAGCTGCGATCGGGGAAGGGAAGGCGCCTGCCGTCGGCCTTCTTGAAGGTCAGACGCGTCTCCACGCCGGCCTGCCGCCCTCTCCGGCGCGCCGCGAGCAGCATCGCCGCCGACCGGTCCAGGCCCACCATCGTCAGGCCTGGGCGGCGCAGCACCATCTTGACCGGAATCGCGCCCGTGCCGGTCCCCAGGTCGAGGGCCCGCCACGGCCCGCGGCCGCGGAGTTTGCCCAGAGCGGCCGTCACGAAAGTATCGTCCATCCGGTCGAGGTGGACCGTTGCCACGCCGTCGAGGTAGGCCTCGGCCTCTCCGGCGTCGTCCATCACCTCGGGTTCCAGCACTCTTCCGCGCGCGAGGCCCGGCAGGGTCTTCGTGGTCACACACCTTCTCCTTTGTTCGTGCTCAACGCGCAGTATACCCGCTGCGCGGCCGGTCCTGCGCCTTGACCACCAGCGTCGCCGACTTATCTTCTGGCCCCGGCCACTCCAATAGGCCGAGGTGATTGTCGATGTTTTCGGTTGCGAGAAGGAAGCTCTGGGCGATTGCGATCCTCACGGTTCTCTTCATTCTCTGGCCGGCCAGAGCGACGGGAAACGTCAGCTCCAGGCTCACGCCAGGGATGGAACCGTCCACCGCGCCGGGCATGGGCGGGTCTGCCGGAGAATCGCGGTCGGTGGATGAGGTTAGGGCGCGTCTCGTCGCGGGGTTCCAGCAGATCCTCGACTACTTCCAGCAGCGGGAGTTCTCGCTGCTGCGCGCGTGGCGCGAGATGCGCGACAGCGGCGACCCGCGGTACTTCGAGCGCACCTATCCGGCCGTCTCGAAAGAGCTGGACGCGTGGGCAATGGTTGTGGAGAGCCGCTACGGCGTGGCCGACGACGGCCTCGATCTTTCCTTCATCGCCGAGACGTTCGGTCCTCTGGTGTTCGACGAACGCGCCTCCGAGATCATGAGAGACAACGCCCTGGGCACCGTGTGCATGGTGTGTGCCATGGACGCGCTGCGCTGCGATCAGCATGCGCTGCACCGGTTCCTGGCGACGGTGGTGGCCGAGGACGCGTCGGCGGCGCGCAAAGCGGAGGCGCTGCGCTGGTGGCGCCGCAGCGGCGGAGTGATCGACGAAGCGCTGCTTCAGTCCGTGCTGGCCTCCAGCGCCGGCTCCGATCTCGACCTTCGCGCCGAGTCGGCCAAGGTCCTCTTCTCGACCGGGACGCGCCGGTCACTCTCTGCGCAGAGGCTGCTCGCTGGGACCTCCGGGCTTCCATCGGACACCACCGAGGTCTCCACACAGATCGCCTGCACCGCGATCCACCACATCGCCCGGGCCCGCTACGAGGAGGGAGTGCCAGAGATCCTCGAAGCGCTGGCCGATCCGTCCTCCGGTGTTCGCGCCTGCGCGGCGGAGGCGATGGGTGTTCTCTCCGGGCAGAAACCGGCCTTCGACGCGGCCTGCAGCGCGCCAGCCAACGCCGAGGCGATCGCGCGCTGGCAGGCATGGTGGAGCGAGCGCGGCGGGGGGCCGGGCACCGCCTCGCGCTGACCTGCATCCGCCAGTTTTCTCCTCCTGTAGTCCTCAGGCATGCGGCCACTCGATCAACGTCGAGCCCTTTGAAACGCACGGCGCCCCTGTGATAGGTTCCCGAGGGATGCCGCAGGAACCGCAGAGACAATCACCCATGGCACCCCAGCAGGCGCGCATCCTGCCGGCCCGGATGAACCTCGCCCCCGACGCCTTCATCGCACCGACGGCAGTGCTGAGAGGAGAGGTAACCGTGGGCGCGCGCTCCAGCGTCTGGTTCAACGCCGTGGTGAGAGGCGATCTGGCGCCGGTCGTCATCGGCGAGGACACCAACATCCAGGACGCGGCGATCCTCCACGTGGAGGTGGACGCGGCCGCGGTGGTGGGTGACCGTGTCACCGTCGGGCACGCGGCGATCGTCCATGGGGCCACGGTGGAGGACGACTGCATGATCGCGATCGGGGCCACGGTGTTGTCCGGTGCGCGCGTCGGCGCCGAGAGCATCATCGGCGCCGGGGCGCTGGTCAAGGAAGGCTGGCGGGTGCCTCCGCGATCGCTCGTGCTGGGGGTGCCCGGGCGGATTGTGCGCTCGGTCAGCGCCGAGGAGATCGAGAGGATCAGGAGAAACTGGATGGTCTATGTGCAGTACGCCGCGCACTACAGGGCTACTGAGGCAGGGGACAGCAGGTGATCCGCTGGGGCGATCTGGGCAAGAGGCTCGAGGCGGCCCGGCGCGACGGCGGGAGAATCATCCTGGCCACTCACGTCAACGCCGACGGGGACGGTCTGGGCTCCGAGCTGGGCCTGTACCATCATCTGAAGCAGAGCGGCCACGATGTCCATGTGATCAACAATGACCCGGTCCCCTCCCGGTACCGCTTCCTGAAGGGGACCGAAGAGATGCAGGTCTACGACGGCGCCCGCCATGGAGATCTGATCCGCGGCGCGGCGCTGTTCTTCGTGCTCGACAACTCCAGCCCTCAGCGGTTGGGCCGGCTCCTGCCCGACGTGGAGGCGGGGAGGGCCTTCAAGATCTGCATCGATCACCACGCCGGTGTGGAGCCCTTCTGGGACCTCAACTGCGTGGACGAGGACGCCGCCGCCTCGGGGCAGCTTGTCTACGAGGCCATCAAGGCGCTCGGCGGGTCGATCTCCCCCGCCATCGCCGAGGCCCTCTACGTCTCTTTCGTGACCGACACCGGGCACTTCAGGTTCTCCAAGACGACCCCCGAGGTCCACCGGATCATCGCCGACCTGATGCAGGCCGGCTCCATCAGCGCGCCGAGGATCTACATCGCGCTGTTCGAGGGGATCTCGCGGGGGGTGACCCGCATGGTCGGCCACGCCCTGTCGGACATCCACTACGAGTACGGGGGCCGCTTCGCCTGGGCGCGCCTCACGATGAAGCAGCTCGGGGACTGCGGGGGCTTTGAGGAGGACACCGGCGACCTGGTCAACATGCTCCTCGCCGTGGAGGGAGTCGAGGCGGCCGCGCTGTTCAAGGAGCTTCCCGAGGGGACGACCAAGGTGAGCCTCAGGTCGAAGGGGGAGGTGGACATCAACCGCCTGGCCGCGCGCTTCGGCGGAGGCGGGCACAAGAACGCCTCCGGGATCTCCATGACGGCACCGTTGGACGAGTCGGTGAGCAGGGTGGTCGTGGGGATGAAGGAGGTACTGGCTCCCGCATGATCAATGTGGGATTGCTGCTCTCGGGTTGCGGATTCTACGATGGGACGGAGGTGGCCGAAGCCGTGCTGTCGGCTCTGGCCCTGGAGCGCGCGGGCGCGCGGGCGGTGTACGTCTCGCCGGAGGTCCCCCAGATGCACACGGTGGATCACCTGACCGGGTCCGAGGTCGAGGGGGAGCGCCGCAACGTCGCGTCAGAATCGGCCCGGCTGGCGCGAGGGCGCCTCAAGAGTCTCGACGAGATCGCCGCCGTGCACCTGGCCGGGCTGATCATCCCCGGCGGGCACGGCGCGGTCAAGAACCTGATGACCAACTTCGCGCGGCTCGGAGAGCGCAGGGAGGTGCTGCCCGGCGTGCGCGATCTGATCGCGTCGCTCGTGCAGCGACGCGCGCCCATCGGGTCGATCAGCCTCGGCCGCGCGGTGGTGCAGGCGTTCCTGGATGAGCCGCTCTCTCAGGACGACATGAGCATGCCCGCGGGCGAGATCCTGGTGGACGAGGAGAGGAGGCTGGTGTTCACTCCCGGCTTCCTGACGGGGGCATCGCTCCCCGAGGTGGCAGCGGGCATCGAGAAGATGGTGGTGGCTGTGCTCTCGATGGGGGCATCGCGGCTCTCGATCGTCGGCTAAGCGTCGCGGAGCAGGGCCGGGGGAAGGGCATTGCAGATCACAGTGAAGTTCTTCGCCTCTTACCGGGAGCTGCTCGGCGAGGAGGAGATCGTCTTCGAGTTCGAGGGTGAGGACGTGACCGTAGGCGAGGCCCTCGCCTTGCTGAAGGAACGGTTTCCGGTGCTGGCGGATCAGGGGTACTCTCCTTTGACCG
>JAWPNA010000460.1:0-14042 GCA_045402695.1 Acidobacteriota bacterium | reverse complement strand
CGACCTCTCGAAACGCCCGCATGCGATCTCGCGGAAGAAGAGGTCCTTCTCCTCGACCGTATGGTCTTGCTTCTTCTCACCCCTCAGCACGAGCTGGTCGCCCCTAACCGACACCTCGACGTCCCTGGGATCCACCCCGGGCAACTCGGCCTTGAGCATGAGCTGCTTGTCCTTGATGAAACACTCCACGGCAGGGCAGTACTGCGCGGATCGGGGAGAGGCCGGCAGCAGCCTGCGCACGCTGGTCACGTCGGCGGGCAGCTCCCGGAACTCACCCATGGTGCGCCTGAAGAGAGTGTCGAAGTCACGGAACATGTCGAACATCTCGTCGAATGGACTGTGCTTCCGCATGGGTCCAGATCTCCTTTCCTTCGGCCGGCTCGAACAAGACTGCGTGCCGCCATCTCGTACGACAGGACTGCAAGTTCGGTGCCTCGCCATCCACGGCTTCGCGCGGCTGGAGGGCCCGAAAAAAATGCTGTCTGAGGGGACAATCATCTGCCCCAGCGCCGTTTTTTTCGCGGCGACGTCGGGGGGGTCTGTCCTCAGACCCGCGGGCGGCGCGCCGCGACCACGGTGAGGATTGTCTTCTTCAGCTCTGTCAAGTCGGCGGACTTGATGACGTACGCCTCGGCCGGCCAGGAACGGAAGTCGTCCTTGTACGAGGAGAACGCCGTGTTGAGGATGATGGGCAGATCGTTCTTGCGGCTCAGCATCTTCCCCATCGCCTCCACACCGTCCATCCGCGGCATTCGGATGTCCATCACGACGACGTCGGGCGGATCCTTCTCGACGATGCCGAGGGCCGCCTGCGCGTCGTTGACCGTCTCCACAATGAAGCCTTCGGATTCGAGCTCCTCCCTGTAGAGCAGGCAGAGATTCTGCTCGTCGTCCACGACGAGCACACGAGGTGGTCTGATCATGGCAAGCTCCCATTCTCGAGAGGCAGGTCGAGATAGAACGTCGCTCCTTCGGCCGGCCTGCTCTGGACACGAACTCCTCCCCCGTGCTGACGGAGGATCTGCGCGACAATCGCCAGCCCCAGACCCGATCCGGAGGCCTTCGTGGTGAAAAATGGTTCGAAGATGCGCTCCTCCACGCCCGCGGGAACACCCTCCCCGTTGTCCTGCACGGACACCTCCGCCGCACGGCCGAGGTTCCTGGTGCGGACGAGGACGCGGCCTCCCCGCGCGGTCGCCGGGGCCTCGCTGCTCATCGCCCTTGCGGGGATGGCTTGCAGTGCGTTGCGCAGGAGGTTCAGCAATGCGATCTTCATCAATCCCGTGTCGGCAGCGACCGTGGGGATGGTGCGGTCGAGATCGATCTCGAGATCCACGCCGAGGCTTTCACCTTCCGGCGCTATGATGTCCGCCATCTCCCTCACGAGGGCGTTGAGGTCCGTGCGCGTTGTCTTGAGGCGGGGCGGGCGCGCGTAGTCGAGCACCTCACCAAGAATGGTCTCGAGGCGGGCCACTTCGCTGGCGATGATCTCGAGGTACTTGCGGCGGTCGTCGGCCGCCTCGGTGGTGGCCAGCATCCTCCGGGCGAAGCCGCCTATCGAGACCAGCGGGTTCCGGATCTCGTGTGCCACCCGCGCCGCCATCTCCCCCAGGTCCGAGAGTCTCTGGAGGCCGATGATGGTCTGCTGGTTGCGCCGCAGATCGTTGTGCGCCGTCTCCAGCGCTGTCTTCTCCTCGAGGATCTTCGAATAAAGCCGCGCCTTCTCGATCGCCGTGCCCGCATGGTTGGCGAAGAGCCTCAGGATGTCGAGATCGCCCGGCTCGATGGGCCGCTGGGTGATCGCGTTGTCGGCGAGAAGCACCCCGATGGGTCCTCCCCGCGAGACGATGGGAACCAGGGCGAACCTTTCGACGCCCAGGGTCGCCGCCACCTCTTCGCACGACGGATCCGACTCCACACCTCGATGCACGATGCGGGCGCCGCCGCCCGAAAGCGCCCGCACCAGGACGTGTGAAGAGCTCTGCAGGGAGACCTTCAACGACGCGGCGATTCCGCGCACGCGCCACCCCGCGCCGGGCGCCTCGCCGCCGAAGCTGAGGAGCATCTCTCTCAGGGTGAGCCGCCGGTGGTCCAGCTCGGTCCAGATCGTGGCCGCCTCCTCCGCGGTGTCCGGACCGATGGCGAGGCGGCCTTCGAGGCAGTCCCGCCGCTGGTCCACGAGAAGGAGAAAGGCGCGGTTGAAACGCAGACCCTGGCCGGCAGTCACGCCGATCAGGATCATGCTCAGGACTTCGTCAAGCTCGACGGAACTGTTGAGGATTTCTCCGATCTCACAGAGTATGGCAAGGTCGGCAGCCCGGCGCGGAAGCTGCTCGGGCAGACCGATGTCGATCATGACGTTCTCCGCGATGCAGGGCTCAACGCGCATTCTACTCCACTTCCTCGCGGCTCCCCATGCGCTCGTTTGCCTTGTCCTGACGGCCTTCCCGAGGCGGTGACAAACGACCGCAGGCCGGGAGGTTGGGTGCCCAGGGATCCGCCAACGTGATACCGTGGGCCCGCTGATCACTCGCGGGGAGAACCAATGACCGGAGTCGAGCTGGAAGGTGGCTGCCGCGTTGCCCTCCTGGAGCATGGGGAGCATGGCGATACTGTCCAGCATCAGGCGTTGAGGATCTGGCCGCTTTTCGGGCGCGCCTCTGGCGCTCACGCCATCTCGCTGCGCGCCCTGGAGTTCGGACCGGGCCTCTCGCCCGGCCTGGCCAACAACGACTGCGACGAAGTCCTCTACGCGCTCCAGGGTCACGCGACCGTCTTCATCGATGGACATCCGTTGGACATCTCGGAGGAAACCGCTTTGTATCTACCCCCCGGCAGAACTCTGACGGTCAACAACGGCGGACTGATGCCGTTTGTCCTGCTGAGCTCCCGCTGCCCGGAGCCCGAGACGCCTGGGGTGCGCCCGACCGTCGGCCCGATCGGGGCCCTGGAGGCCCTTAAGTCAACGTACCGCTCGGGTCCAAACCTCGTCGTGCGCCTCGCCGATCGCGAGGCGGTGCCCACGGGGGATCGGTGGTACCGCGTGCTGGTGGATGAGGCGGCCGGCTGCCGGCAGGTGACGCAGTTCATCGGATCGATCCCGCCCGGGCGCGCGCCCGATCACTACCACCACTACGAGGAGGTCCTCTTCATCTTGAATGGGGAGGGGCGCATGTGGGCCGGCTCCACCTCCGCGCCCATCGGACAGGGGTCCTGCATCTTCCTGCCGCGGCGGCAGCTCCACTGCGTGGAGAACACCGGTTCTGGCGAGCTGCGACTCCTGGGAGTGTTTTATCCCGCGGGCAGCCCGGCCGTCCGCTACGGCGCGGACTGAGAAGAGCCGGCCGCCGGCACGGCCGCGGCTGTCTTCGCCTCCCGCGCGTAGCGCCGCCGGCCCAGTCCGTAGATCACCACGCCCACGGCGCCCCACAAGATCACCAACTCGAGGCTGGTGAGCGACTGCTGCTCGATCCGTTCGCGCAGCGTGAACCGCCTGATCGCGTGCAGGTCCTGCCGGCATTGAAGAATGATGAGACCGCCCATGGCGGCCATGGAGAACGCCGCCGCCCATCGCTGCACTCTCAACGGTATGCCGGCCGTCACGGAGGCGAACAACGGCCGGTTGCGCCACGGGAGCAACAGCAGCGCGAGGCTGTGGATGAAGTACAGGATCACCAGAGCGAAGACGGCGATGTTGAGCGCCAGCGCGATTTGCCCGGTGACTAGCAGCAGCGCGGCCACCACCAGCGTCACGGTCAGACCCCACACTGGTGTGCCGGTGCGCTTCTCGATGGCCCCGATCCACCGCGGCGCCAGGTGATCTCCCGCCAGGATGATGCCGAGCCTCGACGGCACAAGCATGGTGGAGTTGAGCGATGTCGTGAGGGCCATGATGGCGCCCAATGTGACGAACCAGGCCGCCCTGAAGGGCAGGTAGACCGACGCCACGTCAGCCATCGGTGCGTGACTCTCGTGAAGGCGCGAGCCCGGCAGCACACCGAACGCCACCGCAGACATCAGGAAGAAGATGGCCGTCGTGGCGACGAGTCCTCTGAGGAAGACGCGCGGAAGTTTGCGGGTGCTTTCCTTCACCTCTCCGGCGGCCTGCGCCAGCGACTCGAAACCCGCGTAGGCGAAGAACAGCGGCGGCAGGCTCGATGCGAGTCCTGGCAGGCCGTGCGTGAAGAAGGGGACGTAGTTGGCGGGACGGATTGCAAAAAGTCCCGGCACGATCAGCACGACCAGCGATAGTCCCAGCAGCGCGCACATCGTCACCTGGATTCTCCCGAACCAGCGCACACCCATGACGTGCACGATGTAGAAGAAGACGAGACTGCCCATCGCCAGCGGCAGCCGGTGCGCCTGAGGACTCAGAATCCCCGACGAGAACTCGACCATGTAGTCCGCGCACGCGTTGGCCAGGTAGGCCAGGGCGCCCAGATAGGAGATGATCTTCAGCCATGCACCCACGAAGGCGGTCCGGAAGCCGCCAAACGTCTGCGAGATGTGCGTGTATTCCCCCCCGGGCAACTGTCCTAAGGGTGTGGAGAGAAACACCGCGTAGCTGACCGATGTGGCGAGCACGGCGGGGGCGAGCAGCAGGTATGCCAGGATGACGCTGGGGCCGGTGAGGGCCCATGCCTCGCTCGTCACCCTGAAGATGCCGGCGCCGATCAGGATTCCCAGAAGCGCGGCGTACGACTCCAGCGTGCCGAGGTCGCGCCTCAGCTTCGCGGGGCCGCCTTGCGTCGCGGTCATCTCTCGCGGCGGTTGGAGCGCTGGATCAGAACGTTGGCCGGCAGAGAAGGGTCCAGGACCTTGCGCGCGGTCTCGCCTCCCGCGACCGGGAGCTTCCCGGCATCCAGCAGCCCGATCTGTACCAGCACCGACGCCTGATCCCAGTAGATGTGCTCGTGGGCCAGCTTGCCGTCACGGAAGTGGACCACCACGACGAGGGGCACCTCGACGCGCCTGCCCGTGGGGGCGACGCCCGGCAGCATCCAGTCCATCTCGATTGTGTGGGTGAAACGGAACACCATCTCATCCACCAGACGGTCCTCGCCGATCGTGCGCGACACCGGCGTCATCTCCGTGTCGGGAGGCATCTTCGGGATCAACCGCTTCGCGTAGAACTCGCGCAACTGCGTCTTGCCCGCGCCGCCCGTCATCACGGGGATGTGGTTGACGTAGGCATCTTCCGCCATCGTCTCCAGCGTGCGCTCCGTGTCCTTGACCGAGAATTCGAAGGTGACGTGCTGCTCCCACAGATCGGACAGAGCGCGCCGAGGAGGCGCGCTGCCCGCGTCTGAGGCCGCAGCGATGAGGTGCCGCACGAAGAACTCGACCGTCCTGAGGTTGGCCAGCTCCGCTTGGGCTTCGTCGTAATGCTCCCCTCCGCGGCGGGCGAAGGCGTGGTCGTTGTCGGGGTACTCGTGAAGCATCACGAGGGGGTTGGGCCCGAGTTTCCTCCGGATCATCGCCTGAGCCTCGGCCCCGCAGAACTTGTCCTGGCCCGCGACGTGCAGCATCAGCGGTGTCTTGAGGGTGCTCGCTTCGGCGAGCGCCTTCTCGATCCCGACGCCGTAGTACCCAACGCAGCAGTCGGGATCATGGCGCGCGGCCAGCAGGTAGGCCAGCTTGCCGCCAAGGCAGAACCCCACCCCACCGACCTTCCCGGTGCAGGCCTTGTGCCCTCTTACGTAGCTCATGGCCGTCGCGGTGTCGGCCACTGCCTTGGCTTCGTCAAGCCCGTTATAGAGCTGAAACGCCCGCTGCCACTCGGCATCGGTCCGATCGGTGAGCTGGACTCCCGGCTCCTGCCGCCAGAACAGATCGGGGCAGATGACGGTGAAGCCACGCTGCGCGTACCAGTCGGAGATGTCGCGCATCACCTGGTTGACGCCGAAGATCTCCTGCATCAACACGATGCCGGGACCGCGGCCGCCGGACGGCACGGCGAGGTAAGCCTTGAACTCGCTGCCGTCGCGCGCGCGGACCATGACCCATTCGCCCATGGTGGATTCCTCCTCGGGAAACCGGATTCTCGCCGGCCGGCCTATCTTATAGATGTCGTAGCCCGAGCGCGAGAGGCATCCTGACAGGACGGCGGCGGTCGACACGGGCGTGGGTGCAGGGTGGGTGAAAGGTTGACCTGTGGTAGGCTTGAAGTTGAAAACTCCCCGTGAACAGGGCATCCGGTAGTGGAGAGGCTCTCATGAGACCACCTCAGCCACAGCCGTTTCACGGCCTGCGGGTTCTGACGTGAAACAAGATTCGAGGATGGAGGAGGCGGCCGCATCGTTCGAGAGCGACCCGCTGACGCGGCCCGAGTACATCACCGCCATGGTTCACTTCTACCGCGGCGAGATGTACCGCAGCCAGGTCTGGAGGACCCGCCTGGACACAACCACGAACTGGGCGGTGGTCACTGTGGCCGGGATGATCTCGTTCGCATTCTCCAGCCCGGACCACAGTCCCTTCACCTTGATGCTCGCCAACGTGCTGATCACCAATTTCCTGGCGATCGAGGCACGCCGCTACCGGTACTTCTCCGTGTTCCGCGCCCGCGTGCGGATGATTGAGGAGAACTTCTACTTGCCGTTGATCCGGAGGACGCTCGTGAGCCCCCAGGGTGACTGGCGCAACCGGGTAGCCAACGACCTGGATGCGCCCAAGTTCAAGATCAGCTACACGGAGGCACTACTGTTCCGCCTCCGGCGAAACTACATCTGGCTGTACGGCATCGTCCTGGTCACCTGGATCGTGAAGCTGTTCATCCATCCAGTGCCCGCCGTTCATTTCTCCGAGATCTTCGCCCGCATGGGGATCGGCCCGGTTTCCTCCTGGGCGATCCTGGGCGTGGTTCTCCTGTTCTATCTCGGGATCACGCTGCCGCTGTTCACCAGCCTGGCGACGCGGGCCCAGACCGACGAGGTGCGCGGGCTGGAGCGTGAGCTGGACCACTGGAAGGTCTGACCTTCTCACTCCCGGATGTGGCCGGGCGGCCGTTTGCCCGTATCATTACCTCGGACATGCCGACACTCCTCACGACCTCCCGCTGCCGGGCCGTCGCCCTCGCCTTGGGGGTCTGGCTGGGCCTGGTCATCGCCCCGTCCGCCTTCGCGCACGTGGCGCTCGACGAACAGATCGATGAACTGACTCATCGGATCGAGCATCAGCCCAACGATGCGTCACTGTACCTGCGTCGCGGCGAGCTGCACCGGATCAGGCGGGAATGGGACGCGGCCCTCTCCGACTATGAGACAGCCCAGCGTCTCGATCCAGAGATGGCCTCCGTGGACCTCTGCCTGGGACTGTTGCTCCTGGACACAGACCGCCCGGCCCAGGCCCGCGCCGCGCTGGACCGCTTCCTGAGCCGCCGGCCCGATCATGCCGAGGGGCTCGCCTCCCGGGCCCGCTCGCTGGAGATGCTCGGAGATCACCTGGCGGCGGCCGCCGACCTGACGCGCGCCATCGAGCGCTTCACCCCCACGGAACATCCCCGGCCCGAGTATTACCTGGACCGGGCGCGGGCCCTCATGGCGGCGGGAGACGAGCACCTGGACGAGACCCTTCGTGGCCTGGACGCGGGACTCGAGCGGCTCGGGGAGCCGGTCACGCTCGCGCTGTCGGCCGTCGAGCTGGAGGTGAAGGCCGGACGCTACGACGCCGCGTTGGCCCGCGTGGATCGGATTGCCGCGCGCGCCGCGCGAAAGGAGATCTGGCTGAGTCGCCGCGCGGAAATTCTCGAGCTGGCCGGTCGCCTCGACGAGGCGCGCCGATGCCACGAACAGACGTTGGAAACGATCGAGGCGATCCCTTCCGAGCGCCGCGGAGCCGTCGCGATCCTTGATCTCGAGTCGAGCGCGCGGGCGGCGCTGCGGCGCCTGGGCCATGCAACCCCGGCATCGCGGGAGGGCATCGAGCCGTGAAACAGGAGAGAATGAGAAATTGTGTGACCCTCCTCGCCGTTTTCTTGATCGGAGCGTCCGCGCCTTTCGCCGCCGAGACGGTGCTCCTCGAGTTCGGCTCTCCGATGGTGCATCTGGCCAACAGCACCGATCCCGGCATCGGCTCGAGCTGGATTTCCGAGAGCTTCGATGATGCGCCCTGGCCCACCGGCCAGTACGGGGTCGGCTACGAGACAGGCTCCGGGGCCGCGGCTCTGCTGAGGACCGTCGTGCCCGCGGGCACGTCATCGGTCTACACGCGGACGATCTTCACGATCGATGACGTCTCGCATGTGGCCAACCTCTTTCTCGGGGTGGATTACGACGATGGGTACATCGCCTGGATCAACGGAGTCGAGGTGTACCGTTCGGCCGAGATGCCCGCCTCGGGCCCTTTGTGGAACACCCGCGCGGTGCTGCACGAATCAAGCAACGCTGCAGCTCCAAACTACGCCCCGCTGCGCGACATCTCCGCTGCCGGCATCTCGGCGCTGCATCAGGGAGACAACCTCCTCGCGATCGGCGTCTGGAACTCGTCTCTGCCCTCCAGCGACCTTGTGCTGGTCCCGCGGCTCTCGATCAACAGGGGGGCCTCCCTCACGCGCGGTCCGTACCTTCAGGCCTCAACACCCGAGAGCATCGTCGTCCGATGGCGCACCGACGTGTCCACTCCGAGCCGCGTGATGTTCGGGCCCGAGCCTGGAAGCCTCGCCTCCAGCGTCACGGATTCCACGCCCACGACCGAGCACGTGGTGACGCTGACCGGGCTCTTCGCCGGAACTCGTTACCATTACGCCATCGGCACCAGCACGGAGATATTGGCGGGTGACGACGCGGATCACTTTTTCGTCACCCCTCCCTCGCCCGGCGCCCGCAAGCCGACGCGCATCTGGGTCGTGGGAGATTCCGGCACGGCCGACTCCAGCGCGCGCGCCGTGCGGGACGCCTACCGGAAATTCGCCGGCGATCGGCTGACCGATCTGTGGCTCATGCTGGGGGACAACGCCTACCCCGATGGCACCGACGGCCAGTACCAGGCGGCGGTGTTCGACACCTACTCCGACCTGCTGGCGAGGTCGGTGCTGTGGCCGACGCTGGGCAACCACGATGGGCACACCGCCGACTCGGCCACGCAGTCGGGCCCCTACTACGATATCTTCAGTCTGCCGGCCGCCGGGGAGGCGGGCGGGATGCCCTCGGGCACCGAGGCCTACTATTCATTCGACTACGGCAACATCCACTTCATCTGCCTGGAGTCGCACGAGACCGATCGCTCTGCCGGCGGAGCCATGATGACGTGGCTGCGAGAGGACGCTCTGGCCACCAACCAGGACTGGATCGTCGCCTTCTGGCACCATCCTCCCTACAGCAAGGGCTCGCACGACTCCGACTCCGAGGGCCAGCTCATCGAGATGAGACAGAACGCGCTGCCGATCTTGGAGGAGGCCGGCGTGGACCTGGTGCTGACCGGGCACAGCCATTCCTACGAGCGGACGTTCCTGCTGGACGGGCACTACGGCCAGTCGAGCACCCTGACGGAGTGGATGATCAGGGATCACGGTGACGGCCAAGAGGAGGGAAACGGCGCGTACCAGAAGCCGTCATCGGGACCCTCACCACACGAGGGCGCGGTGTACGTGGTGGCGGGCAGCTCGGGGCAGGCCAGCGGCGGCCTGCTCAATCACCCGGCGATGTACGTGTCGCTCAGCACGCTCGGCTCGCTCGTGCTCGACCTGAACGGCAACAGGCTGGATGCGACGTTCCTGGATGCCGCGAGCCGCGCGCGGGACCACTTCACGATCATGAAGGGCCCCACCAATCAGCCTCCTCAGGCCTTTGCCCGATCCGAGCCCCAGGTCGAGTGCGACTCGCCGGAAGAGACGACGGTGCGCCTGGATGGTTCGGCATCCACCGACGCCGACTCAGCACCCGGCACCAACGACGACATCGTGTCGTTCGATTGGTTCGAGGATTATGGCACCGAGTCCCAGGCGCTGCTCGGTACCGGCGAGGAGCTGACCGTGGGGCTGTCCCTCGGCGCCCATGCCCTCACGCTGCGCGTCACCGACAGCATGGGGGGATCCGATGTTGATGACATCACTGTCACGATCGTGGACACCGTGCCGCCGTCTCTTTCCGTCAGCCTGACTCCCACGGCGCTTTGGCCGCCCAACCACCGCATGGCGCCCATTCAGGCGACGGTAGAGCCGAGCGACGCATGCGGAGAGGTGACCGTCACCCTGCTGTCCATCACCAGCAGCGAGCCGGACAACGCCCAGGCTGGAGGAGACGGCCACACCACCCATGACATCGCAGGGGCCGACTTCGGGATCACCGATACGCAGTTCGACCTGCGCGCCGAGCGCGCCGCCAAGGGTCCCGGCCGGACCTACACCGTGGTATATGAAGCGATCGACGGCTCCGGACACACTGTGCGCGTCATGTCTCAGGTGATCGTCCCGCACTCGAACCCCGCCAGGCCCAGCGACGACGCCCGCTGACACGAACGGCCCGCACCCACCAGGGGGCGTCCCCACGCCCAAGCTCGGACCGGTGGCGTCATAGAAGGACGGAGCGGAGACGGCCCTGCGACCCGGATGCGGGCGGCGTGACGGCCGCCGCCGGCCACCTTGCCCTTCAGATCACGACGCCGGCGGCCGGCGCGGCGCTCGCCACGGGGGCCGCGTCGGATAATGGCACTTCCGTACCCCGATGCGTTACGAAGCGAAGCGCAGTAACGCGAGGGGCTCGAACTCGCCCCGAAGCGACGTCAGGAGCGCAGGGGCGAGTTTACGGAAGAAGCCATTATCGGATGCGGCACAGCAGCCTCCTTGCTCTCGATGAGCCTTCCGAACGACTCGGGACTATGATCACGTGGCTCCCCAGGTGATCGGATGTTCGAGTCGATCTTCCGGTTCGTACTACCGATCATGTGGCGGCCCAGGTGATCAAACGTACGAACTCGCCCAGGGTCGGGCTCTCCCTGGCGAAGCCAGGGTATCTACCGCAAGACCGGTCCCTGAGCCCCCTCGAGCGAGGCAGGATCGTAGTACTCCCCCACGCGGGAGGAGTCCGTCACCAATTCCATCCAGGAAAGTTCCGCGGTAGCCTCGCGCTCTGCCAGCAAGGCTATCTCCGTACGGAGAGCACTCGCGTCCTCGGCGCTCTCGGCCACGGTGGCGGTCTTCAGCGATGGGAAGCTCACCACAAGGGTTTCTGCCGGTCTCCGCCAGATCAGCGCGACTTGCCAAGCACGTTCGTTTGACTTCGGTCTCCTAAAGAGACCTACCATATCGGGACCGCCCCATCGCCCCTGGGCTCCCATGACGAGGCCCGGGATTGCCGCCCTCAATTCTCCGATCTTGTCAAGGGTCCACTCCCTCCAAAGTACCACTTTTCTGAGCTTCCCCAGTTTGAATCTGTATTCCACGAAACGCACGAATGGCAGGCCGTCAGCGAATTCCTCGAGGTAGCAAGAACAGCTCTCATTCCACTTGATGTCAGTTCGCTGCCTCGATACTTCTGCAGTGCCTGCGCCTAGAACGATTCTATCCAGTCCAAGCGGAAGCTGGAGCAGTGGTTTAGACCGAGCTCCGCTTGGCGCCCGAAACTCGCACCCCTCAAGAGTGCCAACCAGGAAGCATATGCAAACTAAGACTGCAGCTATTCCTAGGTCTGCTCCGATACCTCGCCTTCGCCATCCGCGCCGTCCCACCTTCTGGATGCAGTAGACCGGCTCGGGATGGGGCATCCTGGCACTCCTGTTCTGAATCCCAGCTCGACCGAACGGCCTTATCCTGAGCTTATGATATATCGCCACCGACCTCTCAATCCGAAACATGCAAGGAAGACGGGTTCGGCCGATTGGGGTTGGATCCGCCCGCTCCCTGCGCGGCGGCTGCCTTCTTCGCGTAATAGTCGGTCAAGGAGTACATGGGCGGGAGAAGCGTGCCACACATCGTGCACGTCGATTGCTGAGTGGGAAGGGCCCCAGTCACATGGATTGTCTCCGTTCCCAGAGTCTGCCCAGGCAAAGCCCCAGGAGCCGGTACGTTCTGTGATGGCGTGTCGACAGTCTGGTATAGACCCTTTGCGATAGCCTGCTGTGCAATCTCCATTGCGCTCTTGCCAGCGTTCTCAGGTTTGCTCGCGAGAGCGATTCCGACGCTATTGTGGTAAAGATCAAGTGCCTTGAGCTCCTGAGATGATTCTTCATCACCTGATTCATGGACACCCGTCCAGAGCTTGGCTCCGTTCGGGCCTATGGCTTGGGTAATGGCAGCCGCCCAGGCGATATGAAGAAACGCATTCGAGCGATCTCCATCACCGATACGGTTGAACTCTTGCATTGTGCCCTCAATCGCTTCTCGGCGAGCTTGGAAGACTGCCACGGCCTCTACCCTGAAAACGTCGTGCGACAGCATCAGCGCGAGCTCTTGTTTGTTTGGCCGATAGGCTTCCTCACCGCTTGGATCCAGGAAATTCACCGGATTGTTCTGAGAGTAGGAATAGAGGTTGAGCGTGTCAGGCCGAAAGAGCCTCGACGAATTAATTATAATGGGATCGGTCGATAGGAACCGCCCAATCCCCGCCCCATAGTACCTGGCTAACATGTAATCGAGGCCCGTCTGGGCGTCTCGCTCGTGCCCGGTGAACTCGTGGGTGTTGGTGTTGATCGGCGGGGTGAGCGATTCTCCGAAGGGCAGATAGTTGTAGGTCGAGAGGACGACGCCGTTCGGGTCGGTGATGACGCGGGGCGATCCCAGATGATCGACGTGGTAGAAGGTGAGCAGCTCGCCGACGGTGGGGTCTTGGCCGATGATGCGATGGGGACTCTCTGCGTCGGGCTCGAGTGCGTCGTGCGTCAGATCATCCTGCTCTGAGCCATCCACCTCGGCAAGTCGCCACTGGCCCTCTGGTGCTGAAGGTAATCCGGGAATCCCGAGGACCGGGCGCAGCTCGCTGTGCTTGGTGCCGTCCGCTGAGATGCAGACTCCCTTGCTGAGGGCACTCCACGCCGCGCCGCTGGGATTTGCAGGATTACCCCACGTCGCCTGGACCCTGTACCAGTAGGCGGTGCTGGGCGAGCCAGTCATGGGGCTGTAGGTCTTGCTGATCGCGGTGGTCCCGGAGCCTCCGGTGATGTCGGTCGGATAACTGGACAGATTGGATCCTGGATCGGTGCCTGGGCAATGGGTGAAGGGGTCGCTTCGCATCACGTGGTAGGCGATCAAGGCATGGCTGGTGGCGCTGTATCCGCACGCCGGCAGCGGGTCCCAACTGATGGTGACCTGCCCGCCGGAGGCCGACGCCTCGGGGTTTTCCGGGACCAAAGGATACTTCGCCATCGGAACGACGTTTGACAGGCCGCTTGACCGGCCGTAGATATCATACGTCTTCACGGCGTAGTTGGCATCCTCGCAGGCCAGCTCCAACTGCATGGCCCAGATGAACTGCCGTATCCCGCCATCATCGCCGGGGATCAGGTCCAGGTCAACTTCCTCCCACGTTCCTGGCACGGCGGCGCGCTGCCGCATCAGCCGGAAATCGTTGGCCTTGCCTGTTGTGGGCAGAGCCCACGTCACCAGCGCCCAGTTGCCCGCGGTCGGCCCGACGTCTCCCTCGCTCGCCAGGGAGCCTCCGTAGCGCCACTGCGGCCAGGCGACATTAGACGGGGGTGTCGGCAGTGCCACCGTGCTGATGTCCGGGATGTTGAGGACGCCAACGCCGTTCTCCGTGTTGATGGGCGAGTCATTGTAGGCCAGGTCGGTCCGGTTGGGTGCGTTGGTGTTGGCCTTGACGCCCTTGGAAAACGCGCTGAGGTTTCCCGAGGCGTCCTCCGTCCTGACGGCGTAGCTCTGGGGGACGAGATCTCCGTTGACGCCATTGCCTGGATATCCCATCGGCCCTGCGAATGCCCGATATTGGGCTTTGCCCGACTGCGCCGCGGGGCCGGCCAAGGGCAGATAATCCACCCGCATCACCGGCACCGCGATGGGCTGCTTGGTCAGCCGGATGGGCATCCCATTCGGGTCGTCGTTGCGCGTCCGGTAGACGTGATAGCCGGCCGGAACTCCGCCGCAGGCTTGAGCC
>JAWPNA010000433.1:0-14302 GCA_045402695.1 Acidobacteriota bacterium | reverse complement strand
TTTCCATTCTGGTTCGTGCGGCTGAAGATGAACCAGACACTCAATCTCGGCACCCTCGCCTCAGTCCTGACCCGTGACTGGGGCAACCTGGATCTGCAAGTCTCCGAGGACGACCTTGCCCGGCGTGGGCCCGGCCTTGTCCTCGCCCACGCGCTCTCCAACGGCGCGCGGATTCTGTTGTGGACGGAGTGAGCGAGCCTTTCCGTCGTCAACCGTGTGCTGGCAAGCTGATTCCTCCACGAAGCCGCGGAGCTGCAGGAGTCGGCGCCCAGGTTGAGGCGGCTGACGTAGTGGTCTGCGTAGCCGTGGACGTGTAACGGACGGAGCATTCTCTCACCGGCGACGACCTTGTTGATGTCTCATGGTTTGCTCTCTTTACCGTGCGGGGCCGCACGCAGCGCGTCCCGGAAAACCGCGCGCACTTCCCCGTCTTCCAGCGGACGCACGAGGTAGTAGAAGATTCCCTTCCGCCGCGCGGCCCGCTCCAGCTCCAGCGAGTCGTCCTGCGCGATGACAATCACCGGTAAATCGCTTCTCACCGCGCGGATCACCGGAATCAGGTCCAGATGGGACAGGGTGTTCTTGCCGATGCCCAGGGCGAAAGCAAGCGGGCGATCGGCGACGGCGTGGTGAGCTGCCTTCACCGGACTGCTCACACTGCGCAGAACCGGCCCATCCGGCCCCAGTGCCTCCCTGATCACCGCGACATCATCGTCGCGGCAACCGCAGACAAGCACCTCGGCACGAGCAGCCATGACCAAGTCCTGCCTCTCAGGCCTCGCGAGCTCCGGGAGGTTCGTCCGTCATCGCTCCTTCTGCGACGCGGGCGACGACACGCTCCGAAGGTAGGCAGCCAGGTTTCCCATGTCGCCGATGTCGAACTTCGGCCATGCCACAGCCTGGTCGGCCATGAGGAGGTGCATTTCCGGTGCGTGGTTCCACATCGCGGCCGACAGAGCAATCGGATCCCTCGCGACCTGGTTGCCGGAGAGACTCTTCGCCGCCGCGCCGGGTCCCTCGTGGCATCTGACACATCCTTTCTGCTCAAAGATCGACCGACCCTTCCAGGCGTCCCCCGATTCCCTCAGGAAGCCGAGAAAATGCAGATACGAGATCAGGTCGGCCATCTCCGTACCCTCGAACCGCGGGAACGGAATGCCGCGAGCCTGCATCCTGCCGGTCATCTTATAGCTGTGGTTCCACAGGATCCCGCTGATCTCTGAGACGGTCATGTCGACAACCAGCCGCGCGAGATCCGGGCCCTCGCGCCGCCCTGTGCCGTGACATGCGCCGCATCGCTTTGCCTTGAAGACCTCGGATCCCCGATCCGGATCTGGCAGTGGCAGCAGCTCGATCTCACCGCCCTCACGCAGGGCGCGGGCTCGTATGTATGCCTGGATGTCGGCCATCTCCTTGCGGGAGAAGGTCGGTATGTCCGCGCCGCGCCCCAGTTGTTCTCGTTGCATCGCAGGTCCGGCGTTCCACATGGCCTGAGCGAGCATCACCGAGGAGGGATAGGCCGAGAACCTGTCGAGCGGCCCGCCCTGGTCGCCGCCGTGTCCCGCGAGACTGTGACAGTTCCCACACTGAAGCTGAGAGTAGGTCGCCGATCCGTTCGCCGCGTCACCCGGCTCGTCGAAAAGCCGCAGGTAGTAGAGATAGCTGAGGAGATCGGCCATCTCTCCGTGATCGAGCGTCGGCCACGGGTGCCCCTTGCCGGCCATCGCGTCAATCATGCTCGGCGTGTGATTCCAGAAATCCCCCACGAGATCAAGCCAGCTCTTGCCGGTCACCGCCGTGGAGATGTCGGGCCCCAACATCCCGCCGTGTCCCCACACGGCGTGGCACTGCGTGCACAGTTTCTGCGACAGCAACTCGCGCCCCCGGAACGGATTCCCCTTCATGGTCTGCACGTCTGCGGCCGAAGCGGGACCCGCCGGCAGAAAGGCGAGCAGGACGATCAACAACGAGCGATGCAACCGCCCCCTGTATGACGAACCGGCGGCCGAATGCCCCATCCAGCGGTGGCAGGGATCGGGCGATCGAAGATCGCGTCGGCTCATGTCCCGGCGACCTCCATGTCGTCGGGCAAGTAGCTGGCCACACGCTCGGACACGTCCTTGACGGCCTCCTCTCTACCTTCCTGGATCTCCCAGAGCGAGATGATCGGAAAGAACTTGGTTGCCACCATGTACACCAGGATGAACCCGGAGAATGTGGCCGCCATGATCGACAGCTCGACCCAGGACGGCGAATACGCCGCCGCCGTCATCTCGATGCGCGGATGGACGGATGTGGGAACGACAATGTTGAACCGCTCGAGCCACATCCCGAGCACGACAAATGCCGAGGCAATGGAGGTTCCCCAGACGCCTCGTGTCGCCTTGCGGCTCATCAGCGCGAGCGGCACGAGGAAACAGGAAGCCACCATCACCCAGAAGGGCACGGCGAACGGACCGTTGACCTTCGACCAGAAGGTGGCCATCTCGGCCTTTTCGCCCCCATACCACGCTGTGAGGTATTCGGCGAAGGTGAAGTACGTCCAAAGCAGCGACATGAGCAGCAGCATCAGGCCCATGTTGTTGAAGTGGACGGCCTTGAAATACGCCTCGAGGTGGTACACCCGGCGCAGGATGGCCATCGCGATGATGAGCGCCGCGATGCCGGAGTAGATGGCGCCGATGACGAAATAGGGGCCGAAAATGGTGCTGTGCCACATGGGTCTCAGCGTCAGGGCGAAGATCCAGGCGATCACCGTGTGGACCGAAATCGCGATTGGGATGACCACCACCGCCAGGACCGCGATGATCCGTTGCAGGATCCGGCGCGCCCGCGGTGTGTCCTGATAGCCGATCGCGAGGAACCAGTAAAACCAGGCGGGCCGGATCTTCAGATCCCGGATCACCGCCAGATCCGGGATCATCGGCACGTAGAGGTAGATGCTGCTCGCCGTGAAGTAGAGTCCGATGCTGCACACATCCCAGAGAAGCGGGGACCATGCCTGGCCGTGCAGCAGGACGTACAACACCCTGTCGGGGCGGCCGAGATCGAGAATCGGCTGGACCGCGCCGAACGCGATGACCAGCACCGTGATGAACTCCGCGGATCGTGTGATGGCGCGGCGCCATTCGGCGTTGGTGATGCGCAGGATCGCCGAGATCAGCGTCCCCGCGTGAGAGATGCCTATGAAAAAGACGAAGCATATGATGTAGATGCCCCAGTACTCGGGAGTGTTGAGACCCGTAACACCGAGCCCGGAGTTGAGCTGGAGAAGGTAGGCGGCGCCTCCCCACAGTGTGATCGCTACGAGCACGGCGGCCCATATCCAGAACCACCGTGTGGTGCGGACAAGCGGGGCGAGAAGCACGCGCTGATCCTGTGAGAGGGTCGCCAGCTTGTCCATGTCGCTCATGCCTCAACGCTCCTCCGTCAGGTAGTAGACCTTTGGTTGCGTCCCGAGCTCCTCCAGGAGACGAAACGCCCGGGAATCCTTGACCAGTCTCGAGACCTTGTGATCGGGGTTCTCCAGGTCGCCGAAGGCGATGGCCCCGGTGGGACAGCTCTCAGCGCAGGCCGGGACGTACTCCTCCTCGCGCAGGGGCCGGCCCTCGGCGCGGGCCTGCTCTCTGGCCCGCTGCAGCCTGTGATGGCAAAAGGTGCACTTCTCGATGACGCCGACCGGCCGAGTGGAGACATCCGGGTTCAGCATCGGGAGTGCCGATTCGGGGTACTCGGGTCTCTTCCAGTTGAACGACTTGACCGTGTAGGGACACGCGTTGGCACAGTAGCGGCAGCCGATGCAGCGGGCGTATATCTGGCCGACGATTCCCTCTTCATCGATCGAGGTCGCCCTGACGGGACAGACTGCGGTGCACGGGGGGCGGTCGCACTGCATGCAGGGGCGAGGCAACAACCGCGTCCGCACGTTGGGCCATTCTCCTTCCTCTTGCGCAATCACGTGCATCCAGGAGATCGTCCGATTCTTACGGGCATCGTCGGGACCGCACACGGCGATGTTGTTCTCCGTCCGGCACGCGACTTCACATGCCTGGCAGCCATTGCAGCGGTCGAGATCGATCACCATGCCCCAACGTGTCATCAGCTCCTCCGCATCAGGCCGGCACCACCCGCACACGGGTGGAGTACCAGTCGGGCAGACCGGTCACGGGATCCCGGCGGCTATCAATTGCGCTCAGCGGGTTCGATCCACGGCTCAGGCCCCAGCCCTCGACGTTCGTGTGGAGGCCGTAAGGGACATTCACCACGCCGGGTTGCGCCCCCGCTCGAACTCTCAGGCGGGCGAGGAACCCGCCGCTGCTCGACTCGACGCGCACCAACTGCCCGGAAGAGAGGCCCAGCTCGCGCCCCGTCTCGGGATTGATCTCCGCCCAGGTCTCCCACGCGTCGCCGGTCAGGACACCAAGGTTCTCCAGCAGCCAGGGCATCAGCGCGGTCCCCCCCGAGGCAAGGGTCAGCACACGGTAGGGAATCAGTCGAAGGGGATAGCTACCCGCGAATGCCTCTTGCATGGGTTCGGCGGATGCCACGAGCGGCAGGAAACCCGCGGCCAGTCCCGGCGTCGACCGGCCGATCGCCTCGCGAGCCTCGGATGAAAAGATCTTCACCCTGCCGCCGGGGAACCTCGACACCGCGCTCCGATCGTCGTAGTCGTAGTAAGGGTCGAACCATCCTCCTCTCTCTCTGATGACCTTCCAGAACTCATCGCCCGACAGTCCGTGGGGGATCCACCATCCACGAGCTTCGAGCTCACGCAGTTCACCGCGGCGAAACTTGCCGTCAAGCGCGCCGCCTCGGCGCGTGGACGCGAGCGCCCTGGCCCGCGCCTCCACGAGTTGGTCCATCTTCGACCAGGGGAAGCTGTCCGCCACTTCGCCTCCCAGACGCGCCGAGATCTCGAGGATGATCTCGCTGGTGGCACGAGTGTCATGAAGGGGCGGGACCATCGGCTGCACCAGGCCCCAGACGGGGATCGGGACAGAGGCGGGCGCGGAGGCATCCTGCCATCGCTCCAGGTAGACGTTGTCGGGGAGAACGAGGTGAGCGCGCTTCGCGCTCTCGTCCAGGAACGGAGAGAAGGAGACCAGCAGCGGAATGCGGTCGAGAGCCCGCGCCGCCTCCGTCTGGTTGGACGTGGACGCGACCGGGTTCGCGTGGTACAGGAACATGGTATTGATGGGCGTGGATCGCTCCCCCGCGATCCGTGAGGCCCAGTCACCAGAGGTCAGTTGAGGAGTCTCTCGCCCGGCACGATCGGGAACCCCGGGGTTCCCCTGTCCATCGAACGACGGCACCGGCAGCGGCGGCTGGACGAGCACGCCTCCCGGGCGATCCAGCGCCCCGACCAGGATGTTGAGAGTATGTATGACCATCGCATCGGAGAGCCCGCCGGCCCGCCAGGAAACGCACTGATCCCAGAGTGCGATCGGTCTCTGCGCGGCACCGAACGACTTCGCCAGCCGCACGAGAGCCTCGGCGGGTACGCCCGTGCGCCGCGAGACATCCTCCGTGCGACCGTGTCGGAGCGCCAGGCTCCGGAAGCCGGGGACCGTACGACCCTGCTCGTCTTCCCAGTCCTCCACCCCCTGGACCTGATCGCGGATCCTCTCCGCGTCATAGAGTCCCTCCTTGAGGATCACGTAGGCGATCCCAAGGGCCAGCACGCCGTATGTGCCGGGACGAACGGGAATCCACTCGTCGGCGCGGACCGCAGTTCGAGAGTGTCGCACGTCGACCTGAACCCAGCGCGGACGGCGGCCCCTTTCCGGATCCCTCGACCGCGCCGCCTGCGGCAGACTCCACCACGCCTCCGATACGGCTGCGCCGAAGGACAGCACAAAGCCGGAGGCGTCCAGATCGAAGGCCGGAGGCGCATCGATCCCCTGGGTCAGCCGGAGAACCCTGGCGGCATCATCCGAGTAATCCTCCTTCAGCATGTGCGGCGTCCCATAAACCCGGGCGAACCGCCGCAGCAGTTCTCCCCGGATGCCGGTCACGTCTCCCACGAGCCAAGCGCTGGATCGCGCCTCCCCCCTCGCTCGAAGGTCGGCCAGCCTCTTGCCGATGCGTCCGAGAGCCTCGTCCCAGGTGATCCGGCGGAACTCACTCGACCCCGGAGGCCCGGTCCGCTCTACAGGCCCGTTCAGGCGACCCGGGTGGTACAGGAGCTGTATGCCGGCGCGTCCCTTCGCGCAAAGGCCCCCGCGGCTGATCGGGTGAAGCGGGTTACCATCTATCCTGACCAGCTTCCCGTCGACCAGGCGTCCCCGGATGCCACAATGTGAAGGACAAAGCGTGCAGGTGGAAGTGACGAACTCCTCGCGCCCGGGCGACCAGGCCGGCCCTACCTCGGGGGAGGGCAGGGGGAGCCAGTGCGAGACGGCGCCCAGGCCCAGCCCGGCGCCCAGTCCTCCAAGGCCCGCCAGGAACTCCCGTCTGCCGATGATCATGCGGCGCCCTGCCTCCTCTAGCGGTGACAGCGAGTGCAATCGGATGAGATCTTGTGCCCGCGATGACAATCAATGCAGAACTCCATCGTGATCCGGATCGCGGCTTTCTGCGGCGGCGATGTCGTCGTGGCTATCGACCCATGGCAGGCTTCGCATTCCAGGCGCGCGATCATGACGTGACGCCGATGAGAATAGAACGCATGATCCGCCACCCTGAACAGCTTGAGGAAGACATCGTTCCGGCCAGCCGCGGCCAGCTCCTTGATTTTGGCCTCTTCGGGACTGTCGGTCTGGGGCTCCTCGTGACACCCCAGGCATGTGTCGAGCCCGGGAAGACCGGCATGATCTCGTTCGGCATAGAATTGATGGCACGTGTCACATGTGATCCCTGCGTCCTTCGCATGGATCTTGTGATTGAAAGCGATTGGCTGTGTGACGAGCTCGGTCGGCAGGAAGAGCACACGGCCGACCGCGTACCCGCTGGCCGCCGAAACCAGGACGATCGCGCCTATCAGAAGTCGGCGGACAGGGCTCACGCTCATGTGTCTCCCGGGCCGGTCCACGGCAGCAGCGCATGGCCGGACGCCTTGGATATCAGCAAATACGGTTCCAGGTCCGGAGAGAGCCAACCTGATCGTCCTGAATCGGCTGAATCGAGAGGGCTTAACGGGTTCCGTGCGGCACGGAGCGCAAGAGGCTTGAGGGGTCGGGCGCTGACAGGTTGTCAGTCCGCGCGCGGGGACTTCGCGCTCGGCAGGCCTTTCAGCTTCCGGTAAAGCGTCCGCTCGCTGATGCCGAGGATCTGCGCGACGCGGGAGCGATGCCCGCCGAACTCCCCGAGCAATCGGACGATGTACGACCTTTCCAGCTCTTCGAGAGGCGGGTTCTGCGCCGTCAGCTCATGAATCGCGGGCGATCCTTGCTGTCGGAGATTGCCCGGCAGGTCGGCCACGCGCACCTGGTCTGAGCTCGTCAGGATGAGCGCGCGCTCGACGACGTTTTGCAGCTCACGGACGTTTCCGGGCCAGCCGTAATTTCGCAGTGCCGACATCGCCTCCGGAGTGAAGGTGACCGAGCGGTTCCTCGCGACCGGTGAGTGCTTGGCGAAATACTGCGCCATCACGGGGATGTCGTCCCGACGTTCCCGCAGCGGCGGCATCGTGAAGCTCACGACGTTGACCCGATAGAAGAGGTCCTTGCGGAACCGCCCCTCCTTGACCATGGCCTGAAGATCCCGGTTCGTTGCGCAGATGACCCGCACGTCCACGCGGATGTCCCGAACGCCCCCCACCCGCCTGAAGGTCCCGCTGTCGAGCACCCGGAGGATCCTGGCCTGAAGCGGGAGAGAGATCTCGCCGATTTCGTCCATGAACAGAGTTCCGCCATCGGCCACCTCGAACAGCCCGTGCTTGCGCGCGATCGCTCCCGTGAAAGCGCCGCGCTCGTGGCCGAAAAGCTCGCTCTGCAGCAGCGACTCCTGCAGCGAGGTGCAATCCACGACGATGATCGGCTGTCGGCTGCGGGGGCTGGTGCGGTGGACCGCCTTGGCGGCCAGCTCCTTGCCGACGCCGCTCTCGCCCTGTATCAGCACGGTCGAGTCCGTGTTCGACAGCTTGTCGATGATCTCGAGTATCGATTGGAGCGCCGAGCTCTTGCCGACGAACTCCCGGAATCGATCGTGGCGGGCGAGCTCGCGATGCAGGAACCGGTTTTCCCGAACCAGCGCGCGCTTCTCATGGGCTTTCCGAAGGACGGCCTCCAGCTCGTCGAGATTGCAGGGCTTCGTGAGGAAATCGTAGGCGCCGTCCTTCAAGGTACGCACCGCGTTCTCGATCGTCGCATTCCCTGTCAGGACGATCACCTCCGTCGAGGGTGAGCGGTCGCGCAGCTCCTTGATCAGATCCTCGCCCGGCATGCCCGGCAGATTGAGGTCCACGATGGCCACGTCGAACGCGTTTCTCTCCATTTCGGAAAGGGCTGACTCGGCGTCACGGGCGGGAACGGTGAGAAAGCCGCTCCTGATCAGCTCATCCGACAGGATTTCCCGGAAGGAATCGTCATCGTCGACGAGCAAGACCCGGATGGCCTGCATCGAGGTTTTCAACTCGGCCTCTCGGTTCTACGGCTCGGAAGGCTGACCGTGAACAAGGCCCCCCGGCCGGCCTCGCTGCGCGCCCGGATGGTGCCTCCCATCTCCGTGACGATCCGGTGGCAGATGAATAGTCCGAGACCGGTTCCCTTGCCCGGAGGCTTCGTCGTGAAGAACGGTTCGTACATCCGGCCGAGGAGTTCCGCGGGGATGCCGCATCCCGAGTCCTCCACCTCGATCTGGATTGATCCATCCAGCGCCGACGTCGCGATGCGCATCTCGCCTCCCATCTCTTCCATGGCCTGGACCGCGTTGAGGGTCAGGTTCATTACGACCTGCGCGAGAGACGAGCCGTCTCCGCTCAGCGGCGGCAGGCCAGCTCCAAGATCCAGACGTACCGCGATCCCTGCGTTCTTGATGTGATGTGAGAGGACTCCGAGAACATCCTCCACGACAACGTTAACTTCAAGCAGGCTCCTCGAACTCCCCGGTGGCCGCGCCACCTTCAAGAGGCGATCCGTGATGGTGCGCCCCCGCCGGACCTGGTCGGCGATCCTGGCGAGCGCCTTGTCCAGGAATGCAGGCGATCCGAGCAGGCTATCGGCACCGGAGGCGATCCTCCGGCGGAGACCTTCCACGGAGGTCGCGATCGCGCCGAGCGGGTTGTTGATCTCGTGCGAGATGCCCGAAGCAAGCAGCCCTAGCGACGCAAGGCGCTCCGAGTGGGAGAGCGATGCTTCCATCTGGCGCCGCTCCGAAATGTCCCGGCGGACCTCCACCGCACGGTTGACGGTGCCATCCGGCCCCAGCAGCGGTGATGCGTGGATCTCGATGATGCGCTCCCTGCCGTCAGGCCCGGTGCTCGACATGATCCCTTTGTGATGCCGGCCGGTCTGGAAGACCATCTCCACCGGGCAACCGCCGTTACCCGCCGCCGCGCAGGGGCGCCGCAATACGGAGACCTCACGGCAGGGCCGCCCCGTGATATCGACGCCGGCCTGCCCGCAGTCCTCCCGGAAGGCCTTGTTCGCGGCCACGATCCGCTGGTTGCGATCCAGCACCACGATTTCATCGTCCACCGCTTCCAGGATCTCCTGCAGCTCATGGTGCTGTTCCTCCACCGTCTTGATCGATCGCGCGAGGTGATCGGTCATCAGGTTGACACGCGCGGCGAGCAGACCGAATTCCCCGGGACTCTCCACGGACGCTCGGGCTTCCATATCTCCCGCCACGATCCTCTCGCTGGCGGCGACCACCGCGCCGAGCGGGGAGTGGATCATTCTTCGCAGGAGAAAGGCGAGCACGGCGATCGTCAGGACGACCATGAGCGAGCCGAGGGCGGCCGTGCCCCCGATGTTGGCGAAGATCCTACGATCCGCCTCGTTGAGGGCCAGGTCCATGAGCAGCACGCCGTTGGTCGGAGACGCAGCGTCGTGACACCGGTGACATTGAGGCTGATTGGGGATGACGCTCATCGCGCGGAAAACGCGCCGCCCCGATTCGGTAGTGATCACGGTGCGGCTCTTCGGTGCCTTCGCGCCGGGTTCGCCGTGGCAGACACGGCAGGAGACATCCTGGTCGCGGTCCAGGACACGTCCTTCGTATGAGGGGTCGGACGTGACCCTGACCCGGCCCCGGTGGTCGAGGAGGATCACCCGCTCGACTTCCGGCTGCTCGGAGAGGTTCCTGACCGCCTCGTCCAGCAGGTGGGGTTGTCCGGCGAGCATCGAGGACCGCAGGCCATCGACGACCACCCGGCTCAGTCCGGTTGTGGCCTGGGAGAGCGCCTCGATCTGCTGGGTCCGGATGAGTCTCTGGAAGGCGAACAGGAACGGCACGCCGATCAGCAGCAGGACGAGGATCACGGCGCCAGTCAGCCGGACCGTGAGACGGTTCCAGAACGGAATTCTTCCCTTGGCCGCGGAGTCCATCACCCGGGATTATACGGGGAGCCCTGTCAAACTGGCAGATGTTTCTGTCAGAATTGTCAGGAGCTAATCGGCCGCGCGGAAGCCGATCTCCCTCAGAGGTCGCGCCACGATCAACCCAAGCCTTTCACACCCATCAAGTTAGCATCCTTCATCCAAGCCCCCGCAGTTCCTGTCTGGTGGTATTGGATTTGCTGTGGTAGTCGGTGCTGGTCTCACGGCGGGATCGGTTGTTCCCAGGACGCCTCAAGAAGGTCTCCGAGCCGTTCCTGGGAAGGAGGTGCCGGCATGAGATGGCGTCGAGCGATTCTGGCCGGGTGTGTCTTAGGTTTCACCTCGGTCTTCGCCGGCCTGGACATCGAGCTTGATTCCGACAAGCTGAATCCCAGCGCACGATGTGGTGGATGTCACCAGGAGATCTACGCGATGTGGCGGCGCTCGATGCACAGCTCCTCCATATCAGACCCGGTCTTCCAGGCCTCCTACGATCGGGCCTATCGGGCGACCTCGGGTAAGGCCAGGGAGATCTGCCTGCGCTGCCATGCGCCCGTGGCGGTCCAGACCGGCGATCTGGATCTCACATCCGACCTCGGCCGCGAGGGAATCACCTGCGACTACTGCCACTCCGTCGTCTCCGTGAACCTCGAACAGCCGCAGAACCCGATACGCATCTCGATCGATGGCTTCAAACGCGGACCCCTGCGCCACGCCGCGTCGCCCGCTCATGAGGTGAAACGCTCAGATCTCCATCTCACCTCCGAGTTCTGCGCGGGATGTCACGAATACGTGAACGGGCGCGGGCTTCCCGTGCTGACGACGTACTCGGAATGGAGGCAGAGCCCCCAGGCCGCCGGGGGCAAGACCTGCCAGCACTGCCACATGCCGTTGACTCCGGGCGATACGGTGCCCTCTTCGCTCGCTCCCTCCCGGGGCATGATCAACCTGCACGACCTCTCCGGAGGCCACTCCAACGAGCAGGTCCGCAAGGCGGCAACGGTGCGCATTCTCGGCGTCAAGCGAAACCCGGGAGATGAAGTGCAGGTTGACGTCGAGGTGGCGAACATCGGATCCGGGCATCGCATCCCTACCGGGATGCCCACTCGCAAGCTTGTGCTGGAAGTAACACTCCTGGTCGACGGCCGCGAAGTCACGCACTTCGAGCGTGAGTACCAGAAGAAGCTCCTCAACGAGCGCGGCGACCTCATCCTCGAGGATCACGAGACCATGCTCGACGCCACCGCGGTCCTCGAAGACAACCGCATCGCTCCCGGAGAAAAGCGGGTCGAGAAGTTCCGGGCCGTCGTGCTGCCGAAAGGCACTCTGCACGCCGAGGCAATCCTCCGTTATCTCTACAAACCAAAGCTCCTGATCCCGCAGGAAATGTCAATCGAAATGGCCTCCGATCGCTCGCCGTGAAACGAACCGAATGCCGGAGAGGTGAGATGAGACGCATGTCGCGGTTCCTGTCCCTGGCGATTCCCCTGGCGCTGATGCTGCCGCAGGTCGTGACCTGGGCGGCGGGCACCGAGCACTCGTACATCGGCAGCAAGAAATGCAAGATGTGCCACCTCAAGGAATGGCAGTCGTGGTCCACGACCAAGATGGCCAACACCTACGAACTGCTCAAGCCGGGCGCCAACGCCGAGGCGAAGAAGAAAGCCGGCCTGGACCCCGCGAAGGACTACACCAAGGACGCAACGTGCCTCCAGTGTCACACGACAGGTTTTGGAAAGACGGGTGGATTCGCGAGCTTCGAGACGACGCCGGAGCTCGCCGGCGTCGGTTGCGAGATGTGTCACGGCGCTGGCGGGACCTACACCGAATCCGAGTACATGAGCCTGAAGAACAAGGAATACAAGAAAGAGGACGTCGTGAAGGTCGGCCTGGTCGGTCAGATCACCGAAGAGCTGTGCACCGTCTGTCACAACACCAAGAGTCCCTTCGTGGGGGCCGGCTACGTCTTTGATTTCGCGGCGAAAAAGGTGAAGGGGACGCACGAGAAGTTCCCACTGAAGTACCAGCATTAGTGGCTTGGCACCGACTCTCACAGCGTGGTGAGGGCGCGGCCATCAGGTTCCTCCCACCGAAGGTCACTCGGCCCTGCGGTGGCGCCAAGGCATCTGCGGGAACTAGAGAGAGTTCTCCTTCGGCTAAGTTCCCACGGATCACGTCTCCCGGGAATCTCCCGCCCGATCCAGGAACTCCTTCAACGACACGAATGCGCGCATCATCCGCGGATAGGGAATCCCCGCGTTCCTGCCGCTGGGGTTCGGCAGCACGAAGAGTTGCGTGGCCTCGACGCTCTCCGGCTGGAGGCCCAGGTGAAACACGGCCGGTCGGCCCGGCGGCTTTCCGCGCGCCACGGGGAACAGAAACCGATACAGCGTCACGCCCATGAGGGCAACCACCTGGGGACGGAATCTGCGGATCTTGCGGATCAGCGCGCGGCGGCCCGCCTCGTACTCCGCGCGGCGCAGCGCGTCGATTCCCGACGTCGGCCGGGAAATCAGGTTGGTGAGGCCGTAGCCCCACTCAGCCAGCCGATGGTCCTGCTCGCAACTGATCGGTTCCGGCACCAGCCCGGACTGGTGCAGCAGTTTCCAGAAGCGGTTGGAGTGGCCGGCGAAATGGTGGCCGATGGCGGCTGACCTGAGGCCCGGGTTGATCCCGACAAACAGGACGCGGACTCCAGGCGGGATCTTGTCGGGCAGGGGCTGGCGGCCCGATGAAGGCCGCGCATCGCTCGTGCCCCGCGCGCTCCGATGACGGTTCATGCGTTCACCGGCCCTGGTTGCGGGCGACCACCTGCCTCACCGGTGTGTAAAACAGCGCATCCATGGCTTACGGGCGCCCGCGCTCGTGACGATCCTTGCATGGTATGGATCATGCGTAACACTGCTGTGAAGACGTCCTGTGGGAAGGATGCCCCATGCCCGAAGAACCGTTCCTCGCGCACGGTGTGGCCCCGCCGAGAGTTCTGGCCGAGTTCGACCGGATCCCTTTCGGCGACATCGTCGATCGCGCTTCCACGGCCGGGGTGTCTGAGGCCCGGCGGGCGCTGGGCGAATCCACGCTCAGTCTCGAGGGGGCGGCGAAGCTCCTGATTGCCCGGCCCGGACTGGATCTGGATGAGCTGCTGGAGTGCGCGCGGGAGCGCACCGATGAGATATTTGGTCGGAGGATCCTGCTGTACGCCCCTTGCTACCTCTCCAGCTTCTGCGTGAATCACTGCGTCTACTGCGGCTTCAACTTCACGATGGACATCCCGAGGCGCCGGCTCACCGTGGAGGAAGCCGCCGTGGAGTTCGAATGGCTCGCGAGCCAGCGCCTGCGGCGAGTCCTGCTGGTCGCCGGGGATTTCCCGACCAAGCTGACCCCCGACGACACGGCGCTGATGATCGCCCGCGCGCGGTCGATCTTGGGAGAGGTCGACCTGGAACTGGCCCCGGGTCCGACCAGCTCCTACCGGAAGTGGTCCGAGGCGGGAGCTGGCGGCGTGGTCTGCTACCAGGAGACCTACAATCGTTCCGTGTATGCGCGGCTTCACCCGCGCGGACCCAAGCGCGTCTACGACTTCAGGATGGGGACCCTGGAGAGGGCCGGCGCAGCCGGCATGCCGCGTCTGGGCCTCGGGATCCTGCTGGGGATCGCGGACCCGATCCCCGATCTGCTGGCGCTGGTCATCCACGCACGATGGCTTCAGGGTTTCTTCCCCCAGGCGCGTCTGACAGTCAGCCTCCCTCGCCTGCGCCCCGCCGTGCCGTCGTACCAGGCCGCTTATGTCCTGGACGACGAGTCGCTGCTGCGCTGCTTTGCCG
>JAWPNA010000347.1:0-20159 GCA_045402695.1 Acidobacteriota bacterium | reverse complement strand
GACGAAGACGTCGCTCGCAAGATAGTACGGCACCATCCGCTGGTTGTGGATCTCGCCGAGCAGGTGCACCCGGTCCGCGACCCCGGCCTCGCGCGCCGTCCGTTCCAGGTCGGCCCGAAGGGGTCCCTCTCCCACAATGAGTAGCCGGGCGTCGAGGTGGCGCAAGGCCCGGATGGCGTGCTCGAAGCCTTTGTAATAAATGAGACGGCCGACGGCGATGATGAGCGGCCCGCCGTACTTCGCCCGGATCGCGGCCGCCTCGGTCTCCGCGCGCGCACTGCGTTCGAACTGAGCCAGGTCGATGCCGTACGGGATACAGACCGACTTGGCGCGGTAAGGCGCAAGATCGGGTGAGCTTTCCATGTAGTTCGGCGACGTGCAGACGATGGTGTCCGCGCGCCGCATCACGCGGTGCATGAAAGGACGAAACAGCTTCAAGAGCCGCTGCTGCCGCACGACGTCGCTGTGGTAGGTGACCACCAGACCATGGGGACGAGCCTTGTGGCTCGCGAGGTAGCTGATGACGCCCATCGGATGCGGGAAATGGATGTGCATGACGTCGTATGTCCGGCCCGAGAGGGTCGCGGCCATGGTGGGGCACACCGAGGTGGATGCGACGTGCCCGACCTGCATGCACCGTGTCACGGGAATCCCGTCGACCAGCTCCTCTACCGTCCGCCTCTTGGTGTTGCAGACCACGACTTCGATCTCGGCACGGTCGCGCAGCTCGCCACAGAGCAGGTAGAGGTGATTCTCGATGCCCCCCATGTATGGGTAGTAGTACTTCCCGAGCTGGAGGACCTTCAAGCCCCGACCCTCAGAAGATTTTCCGGTTATCCAGGACCCAACGGTACAGCTTCTCCACCCCCTTTTCGGGCGATGTCCGTGGGCTCCAGCCGAGGTCGCGGGCCGCCCGCGAGACGTCGCAGAGGAAGACCGGCTGGTCACCGGGGCGCCACGCGTCGAACTTCAGCTCGATTCGCCGGCCAGCCATGTGTTCGAGCTGAGCGATCAGCTCGAGGAGGGAGAGCTGAAACGTTCGACCGCCTCCAACGTTGTAGATCTGGCCTGCGGCGCGATCGACGTTCGCGATGACGGCGTCGTAGAGATCGCAGAGATCCTCGATGAACAGTACGTCGCGCACCTGCTTGCCATCACCGTAGATGGTGATCGGGCGGCCGAGCACCGTCGCGATGGTGAACCAGGCCACCCAGCCCTGATCCTCCACACCGAACTGCCGGTAACCGTAGATGCACGACTGCCGCAGGCAAACGGTCCTCAGGCCGTAGATCCGGGCGTAGTCGCGGACATATTGATCGGCCGCGCCCTTGGAGCATCCATAGGGGGAATGAAAGTCGAGGGGCTGGTCCTCGCCCACGCCCTGGGCCAGGTCGCGTAATTGGTAGCGGCCGCCCCGTTCCTCGACGCCCAGGTGCTGCAGTCCGCCGTACACCTTGTTCGTGGACGCGTACAGGACGATCGCGTCACGCGCGCGGAGACGCACCGCCTCGAGGAGGTTGAACGTGCCCAAAGCGTTCACCTCGAAGTCCGATCGTGGGTCGGAGACCGAGGTGGTGACCGCCACCTGCGCCGCCAGGTGAAGGACGGCAGAGGCGTCCTTGTGACGGCCGAAGATGTCGGACAGACTGTTCCAGTCCCGGATATCGCATCTCTCGAACACGAAGCGACCCTGCCCCTGCAACCAGGTCAGGTTCTTGACGGAGCCCGGGCGAGAGAGATCGTCCAGCACGATGACCTCGTCGCCGGCGGCCATGTGGCGTTGCGCGGCGTTGCAACCGATGAACCCGGCACCTCCCGTGATGATCAACCTCATAGACCGCGTCTCCGACGGCCTGGCGTAGGCCGCAGTCGTTCAGCGTATCCCCCAGGGCCAGCGACCTCGGGATGGAACCGGGCCTGTAGCTCTCCTCCGTTGGAGCGGCATTCGCTGCCATCCAGTCCGACGGTACACCTCCTCAGCGGGGGACTCGGTAGGAAGCGGCCCCGCGCATCCGATGGCGTCGATTACTCAGCACGAGAACGTTGGCACCGTCGAGTCGGCCGGCCCGTCCGGCACTGGTGGCGGCGAGAACGGGAGGATGTCCACGGTGAACCATGATAATGCGTCATCAGGCGTTCGGGCAACCCTGGGATCTCGAGTCAACCAAAAACAGGGGGGAGGCGCGCCACGCCGCGTGGCGGCGAGCAGTCTCATGGGCCATGGAAGGCCGCGGTCGGGAGCGGTGCGGCCGGATTTCTAGCGAAAGGTGCATGGGCCGTGGAGCCGTTACCAGTCGGCGTTCACCATGCCGTAGTGGCTGGGGAGGTTTTTCCTCCATGACGGTCGGCCTCGGGCGGGCGATGCCCTCTGCCAATGAAACGCTGTACTCGATGTGTACAACGCGGGGCTTCAAGATCCGCACACGGTCCCCGGCGCGGTTGTGTCGATCCAGACCTGCGAGGAATTGGTGAGCCGGCGGCCCCATCTGCACGCGCGGGCAACGACTGGTTGGTCCGGATGGGCCGTTCACCACGCTCGAGCTGCCGCGGGCCGCGCCGCGGGATAGAGCGTGGGGGTGCCCGCCGCACCGGCAGATCCGAGGAAGGTGTACCTGCGACTGCCCGTTCACCGTCAGGCGATCGGCCACATGGATCGCGCCGATGCCACGATGCCGGCGCCGACCCGGCGATCCAGCCAGACCAGCAGGCCGAGGTAGATGACGGCCCCGCCGAGACACTCCGCAGTGAACACACCCCACGCGGGCGGGACCGCCAGCCAGGCCCGCGCCGCCATGACCGCGCCGGCCATCATCACTGACGCCCCTATCGACGGAGTCAGCACGCGGACGATATCGCTCAGTCCGCACGCGACCACTCTCGAAGCCGACGCGAGCAGGTACACCATCCCCGTCGCAAGTGCCATCGTCATGCACAGCGCCGCGCCGGGGATGCCCCAGATGCGGGTCGCCGGATAGAGCAATGTGACGACGACGGCCAGCAGGATGTATGTCGCGCGGGCCCCGAGGTCGGGCCGCCCTACTCCCCGCACGATGGCGCCGAGCAGGTTGTACAGACCCATGCAGAAACCTCCCATGCACAGGACCTGGAAGGCCGGTATCATCCCGGCCCACTTTTCTCCGATGACGACGATCACGAAGTCCGTTGAGACGCTGAACAATCCGGCCGCCATCGGCGCCGCAAGCGCGGCCATGGAGCCCAGAGCCTTCAGAAAACCCGACCGCAAGCGACTCGCGTCGGACTGGATCCTGGAGAAGACCGGGAACGCGACCCCGAAGAGGACCTTGGAAGGCGCGGCAGGTAGACTCGCGAGTCGGGCGGCAACGGCATACAGCCCCAATGCCGTCGGCCCCAACATCCTTCCCACCAGGGCTCGGTCGAGCTGCATGGCAATATACTCGACACCAATCGACCGCGAAACGTGGCGTCCGTATCTGTAGAGCTCCAGGGTGCGCGCCTTGTTGATGAGCAGCCTTGGAAGGCGCGGCAGGACGATGAAAGACGCCACGGTGCTGATCGCCCTTCCCAGGACAAGCCCCCAGACCATCCCCCAGACGCTGCGGAGCGCCGCGGTGAGAACGATCGAGGCGACAATGTCGGCCAAGATCCCTGCGACGAACGGCACCTCGGAGCGAACGAAGGCGAGGTCCCTCTCGAGCAGACAGATCCCCGGGTTGATGAACCCCTGCAGAAGGAACGCCACGGCGACGCCTCGGACGACGGGGGCCGCCTCCGGTGTCGAGAAGAAGAGGGCCACGAGTGGCGCGAGTACCCACAGCAGGCCGAATAGGCCAGCGCTTCGGAGGATGCACACGGTCCAGACCGAGTCAAGGTAATCCTCCGCGTCTCCTTGCTTCTGGACGAGCGCGCTGTATAACCCAGGCTGAGAGAGTGCGTCACATGCCTGAGCGACGACGAAGGCCATGCCCATCAGACCAAAATCAGATGGTTGGATGATCCGAGCGAGGACGAAGGCCTTGAGAAGCTGGCCCAGGTTCTCGATGGCACCCACGGAGCCGAGGACGACGCTGCCCTTCGCGACCATGGTACTGAAAGGCACCGCACTTTGCGGGGCATCGGACATCAGGTCCGCCAGTCCAGCGGCTCGACGATCATGCCCCGCCCGGCGCCCGGCGGACGCATGCTGCGGGCAGACGAGTGAGGCCGCCGGATCGATCGAGCCCCCTTCAAGCCCATGGCACCGACGTCACCTCGGAGGCGCGGGTCACCCTCGATCGTGCGCGTTCATGTCGTTGAGAACAGTGACAGGAGGCATCTCTTCGAGATTCTCGAGGCGCCTGCGTTCGCATCATATGAGGCATATCCCCTTGACTCCAGTTGCCCCCACATGTAGTGTCCGGGGCGATGGAGCACCCACACGAATAATATTGCATCTATTTGGAGAACGGAACACCAGGCCATGCGATCCAGGGTTCTCTACATCCTAGAAAACGCGGAGATGGGCGGCGCCGAGAGAGCGACGCTCCTCATGGTCGCACACCATGATAGGACGCGCTATCAGCCTGTGGTTCTCTTTCTCAACGATGGCTCGCTCGTGCAAGAGGTGCGTCGAATGGACGTGCCCGCCTATGTCCTGCGCCGGTCGCTCAGACTCCGCTACCTTTGGCGGTTCGTGCTGGCCATCAGAGAATGCATGCGGGTCATTCGCCGCGAAGAGATCTCGTTGATCCATTCCAGCAGCCCGTACAGCCACCTCATCGGCTCACCGGCCGCTTTCCTCGCGGGCCGTCCGTGTGTGCTGTTCCTGCACGGGCCCGTGGAGGGGGGCCGGTTCGGCCGGCCAGCCAGCCTCCTTCCCGCGGCCCGGGTCGTCGTCAACAGCGGCTATACCAAGACTTGCCAGGAACGGATCTCGTTGCGGAAGTGGCCCATTTCGATCCTGTACTACGCGAGCAGCTTCAGGCTCGAGCCGAAGGAGGCTGCGGCGCTTCGCGCCGAGGCGAATCGGACTTGGAGGATCCCGGATGACGCCCTGGTCCTAGCCATCATGGCGAGGTTCGATACGTGGAAGGGGATCGATATCGCCCTGAGGGCGGCGGCACCCATCCTCAGGCAGAGGCGCGACCTGAGGTTCCTCGTGGTCGGAGGCCAGTACCGAGACTTTCATCCCGGATACTCTGATTATCTGCTGCGTGTTGTCAAGGAGGAGGGCATCGAGCGGAGCGTCATCTTCACCGGCTTTCAGAAGGATGTCTCGCCCTTTCTGGCCAGGCTGGACATCATGATCCACGCTTCGACCATCCCGGAGCCATTCGGGCTGACGATCATAGAGGCGATGGCGGTAGGCAAACCCGTCATCGCCTCGCGCGCGGGTGGGCCCCTCGAGATCATCACGGAGGGTCACGACGGGCTCTTTCACCAGCCTGGAAGTGTAAAGGAGCTGGAAGCGCGAATCAGAGAGCTGGCCGACAACAGGGCGCTCCGCGACGCGATCGGCGCAAGAGCGAGGGAGACCGCGTCGAGCAGGTTCTCACCCGATACGATGATCCGGACCCTCGAGGCAGTGTACGACAGCGTCCTCCAGAGGACTCATGAGTGAAGATAGCCCTGTTCCACTGCACCCACCATCGGTACGCGCCGGATCACAGCGGCGACGAACTGCCTGCGGAACGGGTCCGCAGCCAGAGCTGCCTGAAGAGCTCCGCGAGGCGAAGGGGGGCTGTTGAGGCCCAAGACCGCCAGAAGGCCGCCTCTGAGGGCGGCAACCCGCGCGCGGCGCAGCCGCAGGACGAGGCCAGAGTAGCTTCACCGATCCTGGGCCGAAGATCCAGAAGACCAACGACAGGTTCGTTCATGACTGCAAGACTCGTGTGGCGATGGGCAACGCCTTCTAGGTCATCGCCTCGCGGCGTAGGACAGGCTCATAGGCAGGAGCTTTGCAAGTCATTAGAAAAAGATCAGTTGCTCACAGTGGCCAATTCCCGATGAAAGGTTCACCGGCGACCTGCCATCCTCTCGGTTGGCACGAAGAACTTCAGCCGATCGAAGGGAGGTCGCACTCATCTTCGACAGTTTCGGTCCCCCTGAGGGCTTCGGTCGGCTCGAAACACGCGTCAGTCGGGCATCTGGTTTTTAGCGGGTCCAAAATGTAGTGCCAACAAAATATGCAGAAGTCAGTAACGGAGGTTTTTCAGCGGCCTGGTACCTGGCCCTCCGGTCCGGTCCGGGGCGAGGACCCAAAACTGCCCGCTTTTTCTAGACTTAGGGTACCCGTCGCCCAGGATTCGGTCGAAGCGCCGGCACGAGGCATCAACAGCGGACCCATGGTCACGGCGACGGTGAGGGTGAGGACATACGGGGGAAGTGCGCTAGCCGCTCCGCGACGGTGACGGTTCGCGCAAGCGGCGTTTGCGGACAAGGGACTCGTGCTCCCTTGCCACTCAAGCTCAGAGCATTGGTCGGCCTCCGGGACTGATGATTGGGCGGTAATGTGGGATGCTCCTGATGAGGTCGTTGGCCAGAAGAATTGTTCAGTTCTGCTTGCAGATGCTGCCAGTTTCATTTCGAGATCGTCCACTAGTGAATTTGCTGGCCCATGGCTCTGAGTTGACAAAATTCCGATGTGGCTTTCCGACCGTTGCTGGTCTGCTGCGGAACCTCAAGAACAATGGGTTTCGACCTGCAACGATCATCGACGTTGGAGCATACGTTGGCGAATGGAGTCGGATGGCTGCTTCGATCTTTCCGTCTGCACAGTTGCTCATGATCGATGGCAATCCTGAGAATGAAGCCCTCCTGGAGGTAGCCCAGCGCCATATCGGTCCTAGGTCGCGGTACTCGATTCTCCTTCTCGGGCCTGAAGAAAGAGACGAGGTCACGTTCTACCAGCTCGGCAGTGGCTCCTCGGTCTTGCAGGAGCTGACCTCATTCGACAGACGTAAGGTGGAATTGCCAATGGGAACTCTTGACGGTCTTCATAGGGATCGTGGTGTCGGGCTGCCAATCCTACTTAAACTGGATGTGCAGGGATTCGAGCTCGATGTACTTCGGGGTGGCCCGAAGATACTCAACTGTGCGGAGGTGGTCATTCTCGAGACGGCTCTGTTGCCGTACAACAAAGATGCCCCTCTCTTTTCTGAAGTCGTCGCTTTCATGCAAAACTCGGGCTTCGCCGTATACGACTTCTGTGGTCAGTTCAGGCGTCAGACAGACAACGCGTTGTTCCAAACGGATGTGGCTTTTGTAAAGCAGAGCAGTGAGCTACGAGCGCCACGAAAATTTTGGCTACACGAACCTTGACCGGGTCCTCCCCCGATCGAGCGGGTGAATGACGGGTGGATCGGGAGGCTGTCGGATGCTGAAGCAAGAGAGGCTGGACTGGATTGCCGACAGCCGGTTCTACACGAAACGCTCCGCCTTCCATGTGCGCCATCGTTGTCGCGCCTCCAGCATCCAGGACGTGGCCAGGGAGCTGCACCTGGACTGGAAGACCTTCAAGGAGCTCGACAAGCAGTACATGCGGGAGCAACTGCGACGGGCGGGCACGGCCGGGCCGAGGGTTGCGGGTTCGGGAGATTCTGACCGCTCCGGTTCCGCAAGCTCTGTGCGCTCCTCCGCCCGTGGGAAGAGACTCCCTCCAGCGCACCAGGGCGCAGGAAACGAGCGAAGGGATGGTCCGGACGATGAGGCGGTTCGAGATCCAGGTCCTCCGCAAGGCCGGGTACTCGCAGCGCGAGATCGCTCGACTGGCCGGCGTCTCGGTCAAGTCAGTCCGACGGGTGGGGGCCGAACCGGCCGTCGTCGAGGTCAATGATGCGACGGCTCGTGAGACCTAAAGCATCGGCCGACCCAGCAAGGTGGAACCGTGACTCGGTCCGGCAGTGGCTCGAAGCCGAGCCGGAGCTCATGTCCCTCGAGCTCTTGCGGAGGGCCCGGCTGGAGGAGTACAGCGGCGGCAAGCGTGCCCTGTGCGAGATGGTCACCTCGCTGCGGCCCGAGCGTCCACGGCTGCCGGTGCGCTGCGAGGGGCTTCCCGGCGAGTTCGACCAGCACGGCTTCGGCCACGTGGACATCGGGTTCCTCTCTGGCTGTCATCAGTATCCCTAAAATCACCCCATAGTGGACGTTAATTTTCACCCCCCCTCCCCCGATCTTCAACCTCGAGGAGGGCCTATGGAACAAGCAGCCAGATCAGCGATCCTGACCACGGCGCCAGGTGGTGCCGTGGAGGGTGACGTGACGAGCCAGAACGTCTACGGAGCGATCCGGACGCTGTGGGAGCAGGGAGTGTCCAAGAGAGCCATCGCGCGCCAGCTGGGTCTACACGTGCAGAGCGTGAGGAAGTGGATCAAGCAATCCTGGACTGCGCAGACGCGGGTGAGGCGCCGGGATCTGGATCAGTACCGGGAGTGGCTGCGAGCGCGTGGCTTCGAGGTGGGCTTCAACGCGGTGGTGCTGACGCGGGAGCTGAATGCCGAGGGGTACAAGGGGTCCTACTCGGCGGTGGTGAAGTACGTCAAGCCGTGGCGCAAGGAGTTCAGGTCAGAGGAGGGGCCCACGGTGAGGTACGAGACCGATCCGGGCCAGCAATCGCAGGTGGACTGGGGCTGCACGCGGGTGTGGCTGGGCGAGCAGCGAGTGAAGGTCCATCTGTTCACGATGGTGCTGGGATACAGCCGGCGGCTCTTCGCGAAGGCGTATCTCAACGAGCGGTTGGACTGCCTGCTGGATGGGCATGCCAGTGCGTTTGCCCACTTCGGGGGCCGCACCGAGTCGATCCTGTATGACAACCCCCGAACCATCGTCACCGACAAGGACGAGGCGACCGGCCAGGTGGTGTGGAATGCGACGTTCAAGGACCGGATGGATTTCTACGGCGTGAGGATCCAGCTGTGCCGTTACTACCGGGCCCAGACCAAGGGCAAGGTGGAAAACGGCGTGAAGTACGTCAAGAGAAACGCCATGGCCGGGCGGCGCTTCTGTAGCCTCGAGCTGCTCAACGAGTATCTGTTGGGCTGGTGCGCGACGGTGGCCGACCAACGGGTCCATGGCACCACCCACGAGAAGCCGGCCGAGCGGTTCGCCCGTGCCGAGACGCTCATCGCGGTGACTCAGCGGCCGCCGGCACGACGCGAGCTGGTCGTCGAGCGCCGTGTGCCCAGAGACGCCTACGTCACTGTCGAGACGAACCGTTACCCGGTTCCGTTCACCTGGGCGGGCCGCGACGTCACGGTGCGGACGCTCGCCGAGCAGATAGCGATCCACTTGGAGGGCGCCGAGCCAATCACCCACGACCGACTGGAAGGCAAGCACCAGGTGGCCCGGTGGAACGGACCGGCCCGGCCGCTGCCGAAGGGACTCCGGCCGATGGTTGAGCAGCCCCCGCGGCTGGATCCTGCCTACGTCTCGAGCCTGGGGCAGGTCGAGGTCAGGCCGCTGAGCTGGTATCAGGAGGTGGCCCGATGAGCGGCACCGCCCAGATCGAACGCATCACCGAGCAGATGCAGAGGCTCAAGCTGGTCAGGAGCGCCGAGCAGATAGCAGGCCTGCTGCAGGTCGCGGGCAAGAAGGACCTGCCCTACAGCGACTTCCTGGAGGAACTGCTCACGCTCGAGATCGCCGCCAAGCAGGAGCGCCATACGGCGATGAAGACCTCGATGGCGCGGTTCCCCTTCCACAAGAGCCTGGAGAGCTTCGACTTCAAGTTCCAGCCCTCCATCGACCCGAAGATCATCAAGGAGGTGGCCACCTGCCGGTTCATCGCGGATGCCGACAACGTGCTGCTTCTGGGCCCGCCCGGCGTGGGCAAGACTCACTTGGCGGTGGGGCTCGGGCTGAAGGCTTGCGCTTCAGGTTACCGGACGGCCTTCACCACGGCGGCGGGTCTGATCGCCACCCTGATGCGGGCCAACACGGAGAATCGGCTGGAGGAGAAGCTCAAGCTGCTGGTCCAGCCCCGGTTGCTCATCATCGATGAGATCGGGTACCTGCCCATCGACCGGCTCGGGGCGAACCTGTTCTTCCAGCTCGTGTCGCGCCGCTATGAGAAGGGCTCGATCCTGCTGACGAGCAACCAGAGCCTGACGGTGTGGGGCGAGGTGTTCGGCGACCGGGTGATAGCCACAGCGATCCTGGATCGGCTCCTGCATCACTCGACCATCGTGAACATCAAGGGCGAGAGCTATCGGCTCAAGGAGAAGCGCAAGGCCGGACTGCTCACCAGAAGCGAGCCGTTCACCGAGGCGCCGGCGTCCGAGACGACGGCCGTGGCGGAGTGCTGACATGAGCGTCCGATGTGAGGGCTACCCTCGACGGCTTCGGATCGGCCATGCCCCTGGGAGGGGGGGTGCTACGGTTCGACCGACCTGCCGATTGTTGAACCTGGCGAATCCTACGAGTTCGTTTGCGCGCCGCGATCTGGGAATCGGGCTGGATCCCAGAAAACCGTCAGGTTCGCATCGACTCGCCGGCCAGAGCAGAAACGGCCGCGCCGATCTTCTGACTTCAAGCGGGGAAAGAAACAAACCTGAAACCCTGAAACCAAGAACCTAAAACCAGGGGGGAGGGGGGGGTGAATATTAACGTCCAACTGGGGGTGAAAATAGGAGTACTGTTGACACTGGCGAGAAGCGCCGCGTTCACTTCCTTGCCTCCCGGCTCAAGTACTCCCGCTGGGTGCAGGTTGGCCTGGTTGCCAACGATCAGGTCGATACCCTCGTGCGCAACCTCGCGACCCACTACGCCGTCTTCGGGGGGGTGCCTCCGGTGTCGATCTTCGACCAACCCAAGACGGTGGCGCTGCGGTGAGACGGCGACGACAAGGTGACCGAATGGAACCCGACCTTCGCCTTCGTGATGCTGGAGCTGGGTGTGTGCTGGCCGGGCCGCGGCCAGCAGAAGGGATCTGTGGAGCACCTCGTGGGCTGGGCCACGGGTTCCTTCTTCAAGCAGCGCCGCTTCCTCGACGATGCCGACCTGCAGCAGCAACTCGGCGAGTGCCACGTCGAGGTCAACACCCGCATCCCGTCGCGCGCCACCGGCGTGACGCCTCAGGCCCGCACGGCCGAGCAGCGCGCCCGGCTGCGGCTGCTCAAGGTCACCCCCGATCAAATCGCCCCGCGGTACCCCGTGTCGGTGGGGCCCACCGGCATGGTCGTGCACGACACCCACATGTACTCGATGCTCCCGAGGCCATCAACATGCGCCACACTGTTCCTGTACGAGAACAGCGTGCGCATCGTGGCCGGCCGGCACCAGGCTAAGCACGATCGACTCTTCGAGCCGGGCGCCAAGTCCGTGCTGAAGCGGTGCCATCCGGGACGTTCAGCGCTGCGAACAGCGTCGTGGTGCCGTGGCGGATGTAGTCGTGGGTCTGCCGCCCCGGAAGGCCTGGCCGCAGCGGCGGCACCGGTGCGGTTCGATCGATAGCCTGGGTCTGACTCTTCTCGTCCGCGCAAAGCACCACAGCCTTGTCCGGAGAGCTCAGGTACAGACCCACGACGTCGCGCAGCTCGCTGACGAACTCCCGATCCCGACTCAGCTTGAACGACTTGACCCGATGCGGCCAAAGTCCGTGTGCCTGCCAGATCCGCTGCACCGCCCCCGCGCACACCTGCTCGGCTCAAGCCATCCGAGTGCTCAAGTGCGTTGCGTTTGTCGGAGTGGTGTTCAGCCTTGCGATCTCAATCGCTTCCACCTTCTGCGCACAGCTTCTTGCGGCGCTCTGGCCGAGGCGCATCCTTCAGCAGGCCGTCCGCGCCGGTGCGCCTGTAACGGTCCCGCCGCCGAAGAATCGTAAGCCGCGTGACGCCCAGTTCCTGCGCGACGCTGTTGCTGGACTGACCAAGCGCGGCGCCCAGTACGACGCTTGCCAGAACCTCCACGCGCTGCGCCGTCCCGCCCGATGCAACGAGCCCCTCGAGAACCTCACCGCGATCGTCGGGCACTCACAGTGCTCTGGCTGGTTTCCGAATGATATCAGGAGCATAGCGCACCCAACCACGTCCGTAAGATATTTCCTACGCAGACCACTGAACTCACCGCCGTCATGGAATCACCTTGCCACTGCCGCGAAGATAGTGGCGATACCAATCAATCGTTCGTCTTAATCCCTCTTCCAATCCGATGCGCGGATGCCATCCAAGCACCTCACGTGCGCGCGAGCTATCACCGTACATTCGCCAAATCTCAGTCGGACGATACGGCAGGGCTCCGATCTCAACCTGCGAGGGGGAGCCAGTCAGCCCAACAATTTTGTGCACCAGATCAGCGATCGCCACCTCCTCGCCCGAACAGAGGTTCAGCACTTCTTCAATCGACTCCGGATGCTGAGCGGCCATGATCAGCCCATCAATTACATTTCCGACATAATTGAACTCCCGCGTTTGCACGCCTTTCGTGGCGCGAATCGGATGACCTTGCAGCGCATTGAGGATGAGTTCTGGGATAATAGCTTTGGTGCTTTGATATGGCCCAAACACATTGAACGGGCGAACTACGGCGATCCGTTCTCGAACGCCGATCTGCTGCTTCATCCGGCAGTAAATCTCTCCAGCATACTTCGTGATGGCGTAGGGCGAGAGTGGCTGAGGACACATGGTTTCAACAAAGGGGACGCTGGTCTGCGCTCCGTATACCTCGGATGTCGAAACGTACACGAATCGCCCCACGTCGTTACAGGTGTCGAGTAAATTGGCGGTGCCCTTGGCATTCACATCGAAGCACTCTTCCACCTGGCGGAAGCTCTCCCCCACGTGATTGTAGGCTGCGAGATGAAACACGATCTCGGGCGCGAACTGGGGAATTGCGGCCAGGGCACCGCGGTTGCGCAGATCCGCCTCGATGATTCGAAGTCGATCCCAGACTTCGCGCAGCCGCTCATTTTTCATCACGTTGTCGTATCGCACGACAACGGCCAGGTTAGCGCCCGCGGCGAGCAGCCGATGGACCAAATGACTGCCCATAAAGCCGGACCCGCCCGTGACTAACACGCGTCGTTGAATCATAGGGAATGCCCATCCAAAAGCGTGAAGAAGTCGACCATCTGTGTTTCTGCCTCGGCCAGGTCTTTCTCGGTATTGACAGTGATGTGCTGCCCGCGGTGGGGATAAGCAAAGAGTGCGCTCGCCCCAGCCAGCGCGTCGAAGAAGGCAACCATGTCAGATTCCGGTCGGAGAAAGTTGAATGCCCCGGGCTCGCAGAGCAGAAAACCAATGTTAATCCAATATGGCAGGCAGGGTTTTTCGACGAACTTCGTGACGCGGTGGGCCTCGTCCATGCTCACGATGCCGAAGGGACTTCGAAGTGGATAGGCTGTCAGTGTGGCCAGCGCGCCGCTGGTTTGATGACACTCTCGCAGCGCGGCGAGTTGAACGTTGGCCAACGTATCGCCATAGCAGATAAGCGTCTGCCCTGTGACTAAGCGGCGAGCATCGAGCAACCGAGCGGGCATGCCAACATCACCTGAGTCGACGCAGGTGATATTCCACGGTGAACCGAAGGTGTCGCGAATGAATTGCTCGATGATCTCAGCCTTGTACCCCGTGCAGATGACGAACCGGCTAACGCCCTCTGCAGCCAGATAGCGGAGCAGGTAATCGAGCAGTGGCCGGCGATTGAGTCGGACCATCGACTTGGGAATATCATCGGTCAAAGGCCGAAGTCGTTGGCCTTTTCCACCACTCAGGACAATCGCTGTCAGGTCTGCCATGAATCACACCTGTCGAGGATCGACATCGGGTGACTAAATGACCAGCGCGTGAGGAGCCTCCAGGCGCCCGCCAAGAGGGGGTCGCAGAGGGCGATGGGTCTGGCCTGGTTGTTGGACGGCATCTAGAGCCCTGAACTGGGAACGGTCCGATAGTCTGACATAACCTTCGTGATGTCAATGGATCACGACTGGGGGCCGCGGTTAGTTCAGGCGTTCTTTTACAGCAATGGCCATGCATGCCCCTCAGTGATCTCTCAGGCGCAGAATGTTAATCGAAATCCGCCCGCCGCGCAACCCGGGGGTTGTCCGACTGAGCGTTGAAACTTGACGGCGGTCCTTCGCCCCATGACATCATGGGGTTGGGAAGAAAAGGAGGACCACCGTCATGAGGAAGTGTCGCACGAATCTCGCTTCACGCAAAGCCAGATCTGCCTCCGAGAGGCAGGGTTCCACGAGGCAACTCACCCTTCCAGAGATCATTTTCGACGCCCGATTGGCTCTGCGCGAGGTGGTGGTGGGAGCCGGACTCCAGGTGCTGGCCGTCGTGCTCGAGGACGATCGGACGGTGCTGTGCGGGCCGAGGAGTCAGCCCGATGAGGAGCGCCGGGCCTACCGACTTGGGCACGACGAGGGATGCCTGGTCATGGGAGGGCGCAAGATCCGCGTGAGCAAGCCGCGAGCGAGGAGCCGGGAAGGGCAAGAGCTGGAACTGCCCACTTGGCAGCGCCTCAGCGGGGAGGACCCGCTGCAGGAAAGGGTGCTCAAGCAGATGTTGGTGGGCGTGAGTACCCGAGCCTACGCGAGGAGTCTGGAAGAGCTGCCTGCGGAGGTTGAGACGGTGGGGACCAGCCGGGCAAACGTATCCCGGCAGTTCAAGGTTCGGACCCGCCGGCAGATGGAGGAGGTCCTGTCCCGGCCACTGGGGAAGTTGGACCTGCCGGTGATCATGCTGGACGCAACGGGATTCGGTGACCATGTGCTGGTGGTGGATCTGGGGATCGACTCCACGGGGCGCAAGCACGTGCTGGGGGTGACGGAGGGAAGCACGGAGAGCGAGCAGGTGTGCCTGGGTCTGCTGGGCCAGTTGATCGAGCGTGGCCTGGCGGTGGACAAGGCGCGGCTGTTCGTGATCGACGGAGGCAGGGGCTGCGCAAGGCGATCCGTGAAGTGTTCGGAGGGTGGGCTCTCATCCAGATGTGCCAGGTCCACAAGCTGAGAAACGTGATGGATCACCTCCCGGAAGGCAAGAGGGCGTGGGTGAGGGCGGCGATGAACAGGGCCTGGGAGCCGGAGACGGTGGAGAAGGCCCGAGGCAAGCTCAGGCACCTGGCCTCCCAGCTGGAGGAAGAATATCCGGGGGGCGGCCCGGTCGCTTCTCGAGGGGCTGGATGAGACGCTCACACTCATCGGGCTCTGTGTTGGGCCCGAGCTCGCCAGAACACTTCGCTCGACCAACGCGATCGAGAACCTGCAGGGGACATTGAAACGGGTGACGCGCAACGTAAAGAGATGGCGAGGTGGGGCGATGGCCCTGCGGTGGGCGGTGGCCGCGTTGCTGGATGCTCAGAAGAAGTTTCGTCGGGTGAAGGGCTACGCCGGGAAGCGGGAGTTCATCGGGGCGCTGGAGAGCGGAGTCACGTCGAAATCGATGGCCAGACGCGAGAGGATCGCGTAGAACATGGACCCGGGCCGCCGACGAGTTTCAAAGGAACCTGCGACATCCCCCAACCCGGGGTCAGCACAGCGCTCGGAGTCGGGGCACATAACGGTGACGAAACGCCTCGAACGTTAATTGTCGCACCGTCTCGCGAGCGGCTCGACCCATCTCGCGGAGCAACCCCGGATTCTGCCACAGGTGCACTAATCGATCGCGCAATGCGTCACGATCCCCGGCCGCGATCACATATCCATTTTCACCATCAGTTACTAGCGCCGCTGCGCCGGTGTTCTTCGTGACGATGACGGGAAGGCCGCTGGCCATTGCTTCAGCCACGACATAGCCGAAACCTTCGCTGAGCGCCGGATGGACCAGCACGCTCGCTTTGCCATATACCTCGGCGTAGCCGATTCGCTCCACCTCTACAGGGCGAATGCGAATGGACGAGTTCTGAGCCATTCGCCGTTGCAAGTAATCTGTGATAGGGCGCGCGCCGGAGCCGCCCCACAGCACTAATTCACTTTCCGGCAACCGGAGCGAATCAAAAACCTCAACCAAGTCGTGAAATCCTTTCCAGGGCTCGATCAAACCGACATAGATGACTCGGAAGAGGGATTCGGCAAACCGGGCGGGAGAGAATTTGTCGAACTCAATCGGCGGAGGAACGACCACTAGGCGGTCAGGAGCGAATCCGCGCTCCAGAAACGTTTGGGCCGCATGTGATGACATCACCCGGATCAAATCGGCTCGTTCATATTCCAGCCGAATTCGTGCCCTCATGCGCGGGTGGATGAAGGTGCGCATGCGAAATCGCTGGCATTCGCGCTCGACATGCCAGGCAAGATCATCAATGTGCGTGTTGACGACATCCAGTACGGACCGGCAGCCATATGGTTTCGCTGCCGCAAAGCTTTCCGCGCACTGTCCGACGGCACCTTGAAACAACTCCACGGAGAATAAGCGAGAAGAAACGTAGCGGTCAAAATGGATGTCAGACAGCACGGTGTGCCAGTCGCGCCGGCGGCGCAGAATAGGAATACTCTTAATCCATTGGCTCGCTCGCGATTCTGGCACTAGATGGGTTTGCGCCTCTGGGCAGGGCCCGCCGCAGAAGACAGTCAGCTGAAACGACCGGCTCAATCCTCGGATCATGTGATAAAGATTTAGCCCTTGGCCACCACGGCGCGGCACCGCATTGGCAGAGAGGATCAAGGTCCGCATCACGATTTGGGCTCTTCTGGTTTTGAGGTGAATCCCTCGGGGATGCGCGGCTGCCACCGTTCGAGCTGCTCGTAGCGCTCCAGGTGACTTTCGCTGGACTCCACGGGGAACTGGAGATGATCGCAATGAGTGCAGACGGTCGGACGAACAGGAGGACTGCCGCCGCCGGAAAGGCGTTGGAGCAAAGAACTGTCGCCGGGTTCGAACATGACGTGGGCTCCGCTGTAATCCATGATTGTGTCTTCAGCCACGGTGGCGCTTCCATGGGCGCTCGAGCAAGTAGGTTGTTATCATTGTGATAGAACAATTAACCTCTGATTCGAGTTACGCTCCGGCTGCGGACGCGACGGGTTGGAGTAAGAAGAGTCGGTTGCGGTCCGGATCAGGTGCCTCGTGAGGCATGATTCGTTCCACCGAGCGAGCTAGGGTTTTGGGGATGCGGGCGGGCAGCAGCATCACATCCAGTAGAGCGGAGGCGACCGTCCCGAACACGGCGGCCCAGCGCGCCTCGGGCAGCCGCCATCCGCAGGCGCGGAGCTTGGCCTCGACCGCTTGGAGGAGGCGCCGGTTCAGCTGAAGCGTGGCGACCGAGGCATAGAGCAGCGTCTCGACGATGTGCTGCTTCCGGCTGGGCATATCCTGTAGAGATCATGGATTGACCGACCCATCCGCAACGTCGTGGGTTACGCTGCGGTGGGCATCAACCAACCGTGGCGCAGAGCCACATGCGGAGGGTCGGTCATGAAGAATTCTACACTGTATGTCGGGCTTGACGAGTCGAAGGACAGCATCGAGGTGGCCATCGCAGCGGCAGGTTCTCGAAACGGGGCGCGCGCATACGGTGCGATCTCCAACACCCCGGAGGCCCTCAGGAAGTTGGTGCGCAAGCTGAGTCGTCCGAGAGACCTTCATTTCGTCTACGAGGCGGGTCCGTGCGGGTACGGGACATACAGGGAGCTGAAGTCCCTCGGCGCGGAGTGTGTTGTGGTCGCACCCAGCAAGATACCGCGCAAGGCCGCGGACCGGATCAAGAACGACAGACGAGACGCCGTGAAGCTGGCGCAGCTGCACCGGGCCGGGGAGCTGACGGCGGTGTGGGTGCCGGATTCCGAGACGGAGGCCCTGAGGGACCTCACGCGCGCGCGGGAGGACGCCAAGTACGCCCAGACGCGGGCCCGGCAACGGCTGGGGTCCTTCCTGCTGAGACACGGGCGCCGCTACAGCGGCGTGTGCCGCTGGACGCGGGCGCACATGAACTGGATCCGCCAGCAGGGTTTCGAGCTGCCCAGCCAGCAGGTGTGTCTGGAGGAATACCTCCAGGCGGTGGAGGAGGCCACAGGCCGGGTTGAGCGCCTCGAGACGCAGATCCGTGAACAACTGCAGTACTGGAGCCAGGCGCCGGTGGTGAAGGCCCTGATGGCGCACCGGGGGGTGTCTGTGGTGGTGGCGGCCACCATGGCAGCCGAGCTGGGAGATCTGGCCCGGTTCGATCGAGCCCGTGAGCTGATGGGCTTCGTGGGGCTTGTTCCATCCCTGAATGCCACGGGGCTCAGACATCGAACGGGGGCGATCACCAAGACGGGCAACGGCCACGCGAGACGGTGCTTGGTGGAGGCGGCTTGGGCGTACCGGCATCCGGCGCGCCGAACCGCCCACTTGCGACAACGATTGAACGGACAGCCCCAGGCCGTTCAGGATATCGCCTGGAAGGCTCAGTTGCGCCTGTGCGGCCGCTACCGCAAGATGACAGCCCGAGGCGTTCACCACAACAAGGTCGTCACGGCCATCGCGCGGGAGCTGGTCGGATTCCTGTGGGCCACGGCGAACAAGGTCACGCCCAACATGGCAACAGCTCTTCAGTAAGGGGAAAGACAGGTGGCGCACTTGAAGACAGCGGGTCATCGCGGCCACGGAACGGGGAGAACCCTCGTAGACACTATGTGCACCGGCCATCCGGCCGGCACGCACGTGACTAGAGCGAGGCAGCTGCCTGACGGAGAGATGACCTGTGGGAACCAACCCACGCATATCAGAGGGATCGACCGTCGAAGGAAGGTCCCGGTGATCCGCTGCTCTCAGGTGCGCCAGCATTCAACCCTCGCCCCTCTGAACGATGGGGGGTGACTTGACGGGGCCAATCCATATCAGTGTCCTGGGGTTGCCCCGGTTTAGTAGACGGTCAAGTGCTTGTGTCTCTCCCCGTAGTAGGCCCTGTGGGAGCTCGTGGTAATCCCGAAGGGATTTCCACAGCTCCCACAGGGCGGTGTTCGGCGCCTTCATCTGCGATGCCTGCGCCGGCTCGCCGCACGTCGTACGGCTTGTGCCAGGCGCCAGCGCTTCCATTGTGGGGCGCCAACATATAGGGCCCTACTTGAGTCAAGGGGATAAGCCTGCATCATATCCAAGCTGACCAAGGGGGGCGGCGGCGCCCCGCTGAGCGGCGCCGCCTTCCCAACACTGGGGCGCGTGCGGCCATTCATGATCGTCGTGAAAGATGTTCGGGAATCCGAGACTTCGATTCAGGCCCAGAGCCTGACGCCGGCCGTGGTAGGCTCCCAGTAGTTGCACTTGGCGCACAGGCCCACCTCATGACCCAAACGTGCCATGTGCTTGGACCTCACCTCCGTCATCTGCGGGCCTTGCCATATCTCGTGCAGCGTCTGCGTGTTCAGATCGCCAACCACGAATTCCTCATTCCAGTCCTGGCAGCAGAGGACCGCCTTGCCGTCGGCCCAGATGTCCATGTCACGGAAGGGAAGGACGCAGGCCCACGCCTGAGGTCCAGGGCCCGACAGGCCGCTCTGCGTGGCCGTGGAAGGATTGACGGGCCCCTCAGTCACGCTGCCGAGGCGGGTGGAGAAGTTGCCGATGCCGACGAAGTCCGCGATGCCTTTCCAGCGCGTGAGGAACGGCCCGATCTCGGGCGTGGTCTGGGGCATCTTCACCATTCCGACGCGCACCTTCGGGTACTTCTTCCCTGCCGCGTTCCGCATGGCGAGCAGGCGCTTGATGTTCGCCTCGATCTGATCGAACTTGAGGTTCTTGCGGATTGATTCGGCCGTCTCACGCGTGGCGCCGTCGATAGTGACGTTCACGAGGTGAACCCCGTGCTCGATGAACAGAGCGCTGCGCTCTGCGTCCATCCGATTGCCATTCGTGTTGATCAGCACCTTGAAGCGCCGGGGCTGCGTCGCCATATAGTCGAAGTACTGGCGCAGCAGGTTCATCGGGATGACGCAGATCTCGCCGTAGCCGTTGGGGCACAGGTACGGGACCTGCAGCTCGCTCGCTTGGTCGATCATCCGCCGGAAGAGATCCAGGGACATGGCCTTCATCGGGCGGTCCATCTCGTGGCGCGGGCAGTGGATGCAGCGTGCGTCGCACGCGGCGGTGATCTCAAAGTTGATGGTTTGCGGGCGGCTAGGCCAGCGCCGGGACTCAAGGTAGTCTTTGGCGGTCTCTTTCGCGATAGCCAGCAACTCGACCATACGTTCCTCCGAGCGAGTCCTCAACATCCATCGGGGTTCTCTGGACGGCCCAACGGGTGCTGGCCCGGTCCGCCGGCAGGCGCCGTCTCTGGATTGATGAAATATA
>JAWPNA010000069.1:0-10987 GCA_045402695.1 Acidobacteriota bacterium | reverse complement strand
TGGTACAAGGCGCTCTACTTCACGCCGGCGCTGTTCGTCATCTACTTCCGCGCTGCGCGCAAGGAGGCGGCCACCTACCCGCCCGAGCTGCAAGCGCGCATCGGGCGCGAGCGCAACCTCACGATGCTGGGCCACCTCGCGATCATGACGGCGATCGGCCTGACGTTGGGCGCCGGCGTGATGATGCGCGTCTACGTGATCCCGTACTTCTTCGTCTTCCCCATCGCTTTCGCGATGAACCGTATGGGCCAGCACTACTTCATCAACCCCGCCAACCCCGCGCAGTGGAGCACACTGGTGCGGTCGTCGCTGTTCTGGAACTTCGCCTTCCTCTGGTCGAATCTCCACCTCGAGCACCATTACTTCCCGCGGGTGCCTTTCTACAACCTCCCGAGGCTGCACCGTCTGCTCAAGCCGTTCTACCGGCGCGAGGGGATGAAGGCGATCGGTTACGCCACGCTGCTCCATGGCTGGCTGATCAAGAACGGCGCGCCCCATACCGACTGGTCGCTCGTCTAGACCTCGGCTCTCGATCTCGCGGGATTGGACCTTCCGCCCTTCTCGTATATCCTTGCCGCCGCCGCGGCCTCATCCCTCGAGGTTGGGCGATGGGAATAAGAGAGGATGCTGGAACCCGGAACGCGCCTCGGCCCCTACGAGATCATCGCCGCGATCGGTGCCGGCGGCATGGGAGAGGTGTATCGAGCGCGCGACCCGCGCCTGGGACGCGACGTGGCGGTGAAGGTCCTGCCGCCGGCGCTCGCCTCGGATCCCGACAGGCTGCGGCGTTTCGAACAGGAGGCGCGGGCCGCCGGGGCGCTCAACCACCCCAACATCATGGCCGTCCACGATGTCGGCGCTCACGCAGGGATCTCGTTCGTTGTGACCGAGCTGCTGGAAGGCGAGTCGCTGCGTTTAGCGCTGGCCGGCGGGCGGCTCTCCTCGCGACGCGCCCTCGACTACGCATTCCAGATCACGCGGGGGCTCGCGGCCGCTCACGAGAAAGGGATCGTTCACAGGGACCTGAAGCCGGAAAATGTCTTCGTCACGAAGGAGGGCCGGGTCAAGATCCTCGACTTCGGCCTGGCCAAGCTGGCGATGGCGGAGGGAAGCGGCGCGCTCACCGAGTCCCCCACGGTGTCGGCCGGCACGCAGCCTGGGGCTGTCCTGGGGACGCTCGTCTACATGTCCCCCGAGCAGGTGCGCGGGCGGCCCGTCGATTCACGGTCCGACATCTTCTCCTTCGGCGCGGTCCTGTACGAGATGCTCGCGGGCCGCAGGGCGTTCGCGGGAGACACGGCGGCCGACACGATGTCGGCGATACTGCGCGAGGACCCGCCGGAGCTGTCGCTCGGCGACGGGAACATCTCCCCCGCGCTGGACCGGATCATCCGCCGCTGCCTGGAGAAGAACCCTGAGGCGCGTTTCCACTCGGCGCACGACCTGGCCTTCGCGCTGGAGACGATGTCGGCCGGGGCGTTCGGATCGGGGATTGCGCCGGCGCCGGCCGCTCCGGCGGCTTATCGCCCCCGGACGCGCGCACGCCTCATCACTGCGATCGCGGCGCTGCTGCTCGCGCTCGCCGCGGTGGCCGCAGGGTTCCTCGCGGGCCGGAGCACCGGGGCCGAGGGCAGGACGACCTTCCCGGACTTCCATCGGCTGACGTTTCGCCACGGGCACATCACCTCGGCGCGTTTCGCCCCCGACGGCCAGACGATCGTCTACGCGGGCGCCTGGGACGGAAAGCCGGCCGAGCTGTTCACGACCCGCGCGGGCGCCACCGAGTCGCGATCGCTCGGGCTGCCGAGCGCCGACGTCTTCTCCATCTCATCGTCCGGCGAGATGGCGATCAACTTGATCCGTCCGGTCGGTTCTTCGGAGATCCTTGCCCGCGTCCCACTCGCTGGAGGCGCCCCGCGCGAGGTCAGCGAGTCGATCCACGCCGCGGACTGGGCGCCGGACGGCAGGGACCTGGCCGTGATCCGCAGTGTCACCGGTCGGCGGACACTGGAATTCCCCATCGGCAAGGTTCTCTACGAGTCGCCGGACCTGTACGACCTGCGGGTTTCGCCCCGGGGGGACCGGATCGCGATCCTGGAGGGGAACGGGGAGATCGGGTCGCTCTCGGTTCTCGACCTCACCGGGCGAAAGACGCCACTCGTGGGCATGGGACTGGCATGGTCGCTGGCCTGGGCTCCGTCGGGGGACGAGATCTGGCTCATTCTCTCGCGGGGAGGAGGCGGTCCGAGCCTCCACGCGGTCGCCCTCACCGGCAAGGTGCGCGAGATCTTCCGGAGCCCTGGGATGCTGGGGTTCTTCGACCTCTTCCGTGACGGGCGCGTCCTCATGAGCCACGCCACATGGCGGGCCGGCATGTACTGGCTTCGGGCAGGCGAGGCGCGGGAGCAGGACGTGTCGTGGCTCGACTGGTCGACCGCGGTGGATCTCTCCGCGGATGGAAAGACGCTCCTCTTTTACGAGGAGAGAGAAGGGGGTGACGCGGTCTTTCTCCGCCGGGGGCTCGACGAGTCCGCCGTCCGGCTCAGCGACGGGCACGGCCTCGCGCTGTCGCCCGACGGGCGCTGGGTGCTCGCGGACCTCGGCCCGGATGCGACGGCAGCGTCTCGTCTGGTTCTTCTCCCGACCGGGGCCGGGGAGCCGAAAACTCTCGATATCGGCCCCATCGTGAGCGTCTACGGAGGACGCTTCTTCCCGGACGGCAAGCGCGTCGTGTTCTGGGGAGCCGAGGCGGGTAAGTCCCGGCGCCTGTGGGTGCGCGAGCTCGCCGGGGGAGAACTGCGGCCGATCTCACCCGAGGGAGAGGGGTTGGCCTGTGCGGTGACGCCGGATGGCCGCACCGTGGCCGCCTCGCTCGACGGCCAGATCCGGCTCTTCCCCGTGGACGGGGGGGAGCCGCGCGTCATGCCCGGCCAGGAGGCGGGGGATCGTCCGATCTGCTGGGATGAAGACGGACAATCCCTGTACGTCTACCATCCCATGGACCTGCCGCTCAAGGTTTACCGTGTTGACGTCCGGACGGGCGGGCGAGATCTCTGGAAGTCGATCGACCCGACCGACACCGCAGGCGCCGATCGGATCGGCAATCTGCTGCTGGCGCCCGCCGCCGGCTCGTACACCTACAGCGTCCACCGCAGCTTCTCGGACTTGTACGTCATCGAGGGGCTGCAGTGACGGCGCTCGCCCCAGGAACGCGCCTCGGCCCCTACGAAATCATCGAGAAGATCGGCGCCGGCGGCATGGGAGAGGTGTATCGAGCCCGCGACCCGCGCCTGAGCCGAGAGGTCGCTCTCAAGTTGCTTCCCGAAGCGCTGGCCAATGACGCCGATCGGCTGGTGCGGTTCGAGCGCGAGGCGAGGCTGCTGGCCTCGCTCAATCATCCGGGCATCGCCACGCTGCACGGTCTGCACGAATCCGGAGGCGTGCGATTCCTCGCCATGGAGCTGGTGAGGGGCAGTGATCTGTCGCGGCGCCTGTCGCGGGGCGCGCTTCCGGTGAAGGAAATCGCCGCTGGCCGATAGCTTCGTCTTGACCGGCGAGCCGAGCTTCCTAAGGCAGGGTCACGGCGAAGTCATCCAGAAAGTCCCGGACTGCCGGCGTGTCGAGACGCAGGTAGTCGGCGACCTTGCAGTTGCCGATTTCGACTCTGATCAGAGCCGTGAGGTTCTGGCTCGCCGGCAGGAAGGCACCACCTCCGTCTACATTCTCGAGGCAGATCTCACCGCCGTTGAGTGTCAGATGGAGCTTGAGAGAATCGGCGTCACTCGTCAGGAACGTGGCAGGTGCAAAGCGCCTCCTGTTGGAGAAGATGTTCATGTCTGCCTCAGTGCCCCAATTCACGACCTCGAACGAATCACCGTTGACGTATCCTCCCCGCGAGTTCGCCGCGGGCAGGGTCGCAGGTGTCACGGTGGCAGGAGTTGTCAGGACGAAAACGCCGAAATTGGTGGGCGAGTCAAGCTGCGTCTCGTCGAAGCTCGGGTGGGCATGGATCGAGTCGACGCGACTCGCCGCGGAGCAGTCGAACGGGTCATAGCCGTTGAAGCTGATCCAGACGGCCGTCAGGCTGTACCCGTACTCCTCCGGGTGGCCGAATATATCCGCGCACGCGCCGCTGGACACCGCGACTGTGGGCGAGATGAGCGTGGCCGTGCAGCCGCCTGCAACCTCGGCGTTACAGGTGTTGGGATCCGACTGCTGCCCGAAGATGAAGCCGACGCTCGGGTGATTGTTGCCGTCGAGGGGCCCATTGGTGATCGCAAGAGCCGGTGCTCCGCCGGAGACGATTGCGAGGACGAATACGGTGATCCCCACCGTGAGGTGGTGTGTGTTGCGCATACCGATCCTCCTTCCGGCACGAGCCGGTTGATGCATGGCATGTCTGATGGCGATGGCTCTTGTGACATGATCATACACAGATACGCGCACGCTGTGAGGGTGACGGAGAATCCGTGGACATTCTCACCCTGACCAAGCTGGCGGCGGCGCGAGCCGTGTCGCCGCGCCGGCTGAAAGACCCGCTCGATCACCTCGCCTGGGTGGAGAGCGGCGCGCCTTTCGAAGAGGCGGGCATCGCGGGGTTTCTCGAAGGGGTGCCGGCATCGGCGGAGGCGATCCGGGCCGAAGAGGTCGAGGGGCTCTTGAGGTCGATCCAAAGCGAGGATCATCCCTCGCTCGGGCGCCTCTACATGAAGCTGGTCCCGCGCCGGCAGCGCCACGGCCAGGGCGAGTATTACACCCCGGCGTGGCTGGTGGACCTAGTCCTGGATCGTGCGGGGTTTGGCGGCGAGGAACAGAGCCGGCTGCTCGATCCGATGTGCGGGGCGGGGGTGTTTCTCGGTGCGGCGGTGTCGCGGCTGCGCCGCCGCCGGCCCGACCTTCCCGCCGGGGAGATCGCGGATCTCGTGCAAGGCATGGACCTCAATCCTGCCGCGGTCCTGATGGCGCGCGCCGAGTACCTCTTCGCTCTGAAGGGAGCTGTCCGGCGCGGGCCTCTAGCCATCCCCGTGGCCTGCGCCGACGCGATCCTGTGCGAGACACGCGGGGCCTTCGATGTCGTCGCGGGCAACCCTCCCTGGGTCGGATGGGAGAGCCTCTCTCGCGCATATCGCGAGAGGACCAAGGACCTCTGGCGGCACCACGGGCTGTTTGCCGATCACGGCCGCGACGCCGGCATGCAGGTGATGCTGGGACGGGGCAGGAAGGACCTCGCGATGCTCGCCACCTATACCGCGGCCGACAAGTTCTTGAGGCCCGGCGGGCGGCTCGCGTTCGTGATCACGCAGACCCTCTTCAAGAGCGTGGGCAGCGGCGCGGGTTTCCGCCGGTTCGTCCTCGGCGACGGGACGCCTCTGAAGGTGATCTCGGTGGATGACTTCGGAGCCCGGCAGATCTTCTTTGGCGCGGGAACCAGGTCCGCCGTGGTGACGCTGCTGAAGGGAGAGCCGACCACCTATCCTGTGTCGTACCAGGTGTGGCCTCGAGGCGGAGGTGGGCCCGAGCCGAAGCAGGCCGAGCCCGTCGATGACGGTGATGCGACCTCGGCCTGGCTGACTGGGACGAATGAGCAGGTCTCGCGGCTGCGAGGCGTGCTGGGGCCGTCGCCCTACCGCGCGCGCGCCGGCGCCTACACCGGTGGAGCCAACGGCGTCTACTGGCTGAGGGCGCTGTCGCCCGAGGAGGAAGGCGTGCGCACGGTGGAGAACCTGGCTGACTCGGGCAAGAGGGACCTGCCCACTGTCACCGCCCGCGTCGAGACCGATCTCCTCTTCCCTTTGCTGCGGGCGGCCGACGTGCTCAGGTTCCAGGCGAACTCGTCAGCCTGGATACTCCTCCCTCAGGATCCGGAGCGCCGGCGGGGGATCGACCGGGAGGTCATGGCCGCGCGGTATCCTCTCGCCCTGGCTTACCTCGAGAGGTTCACTGGAGCCCTCGCCGCGCGCCGCGATAGGGGCACGCGCGCGCTGCTCGATCACGGCGCCCCTTTCTACAGCATCTTCTCCGTGTCGGCCGCGACGATGTCGGCCTGGAAGGTCGTCTGGCCGCGGATCGCCTCGCGCGTGACAGCCGCCGCCGTCGGCCCCCACGACGGCAGGACAGTCATCCCGCAGGAGACCTGTACGTTCATCGCGTGCGCGGACGAGGCCGAGGCGGTTTTCCTGGCCGGGATGCTCAATTCCACGCTGTTCAATGAGGCGGCCGCGTCGTTCGCGCAAACGGGCGGCAAGAGCTTCGGCGCCCCGCATCTGCTGCGCCACATCGCCGTGCCGCGCTACGACCACGCCGACGAGGACCACCGGCGTCTCGTCGAGCTGGTGGCACGGGCAGGGCCCGGCGCTCCGCAGGATCTCCTCGACGAGGCGGCCTCAGGAGTCTGGCGGCTCGCCGACGTTGCTCAGATCAATCGCCTACCGAGCCGGTGATCCTGATGTCGCCGTGGCTGGTGCGCAGCCGCAGCATGTTCCCGCCGCCGCCGATCGTGCCCTCCAGGCGGCTCTTGGAGGTCGGCCCCTGGACCGTCACGGACGGCAGGAGGGCCTCGACTTCACCTCCCGTGGCACGGGCGTCCACGTTGAACCCGATTCCGGAGGGAATCCTCAGCGTGACGCCGCCGCCGGAGGTGCTGAGATCGGCCCCCGCGGCGTTTCCCTGTGAGAGCGACACGGTCACATCTCCTCCCGAGGAGTGGGCGCTCACGTGTCCGCCCATGTTCTCGAGGTTGACGTCGCCGCCCGAGGTGGAGACGAGGGTGTCACCCGTGCATCCGCGTGCCTTCACGTGCCCTCCGGAGGTGTCGAGCTCCATGGCGCCCTCGACCTTCTCCACCTGGATGTGCCCGCCCGAGGTCTCGGCCGAGAGATGTCCAACGACCGTCCCGATGGTGATATGGCCGCCCGAGGTGGAGACTTTGAGATCGCGGCCCGCGCCGCCGATCGAGATGTGCCCTCCCGAAGTGTCCAGCGTCCCGCCGTCGGAGATGACTCCTCCCGTGATGTGCCCTCCCGAGGTCTCCGCGCTGATGTGTCCCTTGAGGTCGGAGAATGTGATGTGGCCGCCGCTGGTCCTCAGAGCCACCTCACCTTCCAGGCTGGGCAGCGTGATGTGCCCCCCGCCTGTCTTGAGGTCCAGGTCGAGCTTCTCGGGAGCGTCCACGGTGAACTTCAGCTCGGGCGAGTCGGAAAACCAGCCCGAGAGAAAGCCCGATACGAAGCCCGCGATCTTCTTTCCCTCCACGTCAACCCCCCCGGGGGTGTCGTCGAAGGCTATCTGCAGGTAGTCGCTGATCTTGCCCTTCTCCACGGTGACCGTGACGGTGAGCTCGTTGGTGGAGGCGTGGCGCAGCTCGATATGCCCCATGTCAGTGTGAATCTGGAGCCGCTCGCCGGGCCTGAAGGGAAAAGAGCGGGTGAGAGAGTCATTCGCGAGAGTCGCCGGCGCGGTGGACAGCACAGCTAGAAGGGCGGATGCGGCCAGGGTCAGGGTCTTTCGGGCGTAGCTCATGTGCAGGTCCTCCTCGGGATTTATCGGATGCCACCCCTATAACGCATGGCCGGCCCGGATGGTTCGCGCCCGGGCCGCCGCCTGGATCAGGTCCTCGAGGAATCGACGAGACCACGCGCTGGCGGTGTTGGCCAGGACCTTACGCAAGAGCGCGGCGTGGCGCTCCCGGCGCTCCTCCGGCCGCATCTTCAGCGCGATCCTGATCCCTTCCGCCGTATCGGAAGGGATATAGGGGTTGACCAGCACGGCCTCGGGCATCTCCTCCGCCGCCCCCGCGAAGCGGCTCAAGACGAGGACGCCGGGCGCCTGCGGCCGTTGCGCCGCCACGAACTCCTTGGCGATCAGGTTCATTCCATCTCTCAGCGGTGTCACGAGCCCCACGTCCGCCTCCCTGTAGAACTCGGCGAGCGCTCCCTGCTGATAGGATCGGTACAGATACCGGATCGGGACCCAGTCGTGCTCGGCCAGCTCGCCGTTGACGCGGCCCACCAGATGATCCACGAGCCGCTTCTGCTCGATGTATCCCGAGACGCGGGATCGGGACGGGGAAGCGATCTGAACGAACGAGACCTTCTTGCGCCACTCGGGTGACTCTCGCATCAGAGCCTCGAACCCCAGAATCCGCTCGGGGATCCCCTTGGTGTAGTCGAGCCGGTCCACTCCGAGAATCAGCTTCCGACCTCTGACCACGCGGGTCAGTCCATCGCGGCGACCGCGTTCCTGCGCCCGCTCGGGCGGAGGCAGGAAATCCTCCGGCTCGATCCCGATGGGGTAGGCGCCCGCTCGCTGCGATCGACCGGCGGCGCGCAGGAGGCGGCCGTCCCAACGGGCCCCGAGAAGGCGGCGACAGCAGGCGGCGTAATTGTCCATGGAGGCTTCGGTCTGGAAACCGACCAGATCGTACTCGATCATCGCCAGAAGGAAGTCACGAGGCTCGGGCAATACCTCCCAGAGGTCGCAGGAAGGAAACGGGATGTGCAGGAAGAACCCGATGGGCCCCTTGAACCCTTGACGCCGCAGCTCGCGTCCCAGGCAGAGGAAATGGTAGTCATGCACCCAGACGAGATCACCAGGGCGCAGCAGAGGAATGAGCGCCGTCGCGAAGCGCGCGGCCACCTCGCGGTAGACCACTTCCTCCTTTCGGTCCAGCTTGACCTTGTCGAGAAAGCCGTGGAACAGGGGCCACACAGCATCGTTGCAGAAGCCGCGGTAGTAATCGCCCGCCTCGCGTTGTGTCATCGGCATGCCGACGATGCGCACGCCGTCCATCACCCGCCGGACCACGGGACGGTTCAGATCGGTGGAGGCGATCGTTCCGCTCCACCCGAACCAGATGCTCCCAGGGGATTTCCGCAGAGCCCCTCCCAGCGCGGTGGCCAGGCCGCCCACGGGCCTGTGGCGTTCATCGGGCGAGTCGGAGGACGACACCTGCGGGAGACGGTTGGAGATCACCACGAGTCGCCTCATGGCTGCTCCGGAATGTGCGAGGATCGCGCCATCGGGCCCGCGACGCCTTCCACCAGCAGAAGCCAGCTCTCGAGAAACGCCTGCACGTCGGCGGGCGTGAACAGCCGGCCGGTGGCGAACGACGGTCTGTCGGATGGAGACACCAGCAGTCCGATGCCGTCGGGCAGGAGCGCCGCGAACGCGTCCTCGTCCGTCTCGTCGTCGCCGAGGTAGACACCCAGGGTCCCGGGAGCGCAGGTGTCCAGAAGTTCTTTCACCGCGGTCCCCTTGTTTCTTCCCGGGGCCCTCAGCTCGATCCCCCCGCCGGCGCGTCGCAACCATAGCCCTGATTCCTCGGTTTCCACTTCCCAAAGCTTCGCGCAGTCCGTCTCGATACGATCCGCCTGGTCGGAGGGCAGCCCCCGCGTGTGCAGCATGATCGAGGTCCTTTTCCGCTCGAGACGGTCCGCCCACGCGCGCGCCGAGGCGCGTGCGAGCGCCCGCGCCAGCGCCGCCGCGACATGGTGGTCCAGCGGATGGCTGATCATTGTTCCACCGGGGAGCCGGCACTCCCATCCATGCTCGCCCACGACGTGGATCGGGAGGGGTCCCAGGAGGCGGCCCAGATCCTCGACCGGCCTGCCCGAGACGACCGCGAGCGTGGTCTTGCGACCGACCGAGAGGCGCGCGAGGAGTTCGACGACGCTGGCGGCCGGAACCGCCTCGCGCCAGTCGAGACGGAAAGGAGCCAGCGTCCCATCGTAGTCGGACATCAGGAAACACGCGGGGGCCGCCTCGATCCGCGCCTCTTGTTGAGGAGTGACTCCGGGAAGTTTCTTCATCATAGATCGATCCCGTCCTTTGCCGCGCTGTCGACCATGAGCATGAGGGTCAGATGCTCGCGAAGCTGCCTGGTGATCAGGAAGCTCTCCCGGACCAGTTGCCGCCCCTTGCGTCCGATGCTCTCCCTTTCTTCCGGACGGTTCAGGAGGTAGCGAATGCGGAAGGCCGCCCCTTCCGGGGTGTTGACCAGGAACCCCGTGTGGCCGTTGATCACCTGCAGTGTGATGCCCCCGGTTTCTCCTCCGATGACCGGCCTGCTCTTCCAGAGCGCCTCTGTGACCGTCAGTCCGAACCCTTCGCGCAGCGATTTCTGAAGGACGACGTCGGCCCGGCGCTGGAGCGCGTTGATGGTCCTGTGGGCATCCGGACTGAGCAGGAGGACGTGAATGTCGGGATCGTCTCCCGCCTGCTCGCGTACTTCGGCCAGCACGGCCGCGCCTTCCGGGTCGTCGTCAGCCGTGCCGCCGGCCAGCACGAGCTGTACCGGCAGCCGGGTCTTGACCAGCCGGTAGGCCTGGATCACGCCGGCCGGATCCTTGAAGCGGTCGAAACGGGAGACCTGGGCCAGCACGGGTCGCTCGGGATCGAGCTGGAAGCGCGCCGCCACCTCGGCGATCTCTTCCTGGTTGAGTGAAACGTTCTTCTCGCTGAGAGGATCGATGCTCGGGGGGACCAGATACTGCGGATGGGGCAGGGACTGGGCGAAGGCGGCGAGGGAGAAGATGCTCGCGTCGTAGGGACGCACGAAGTCGCGCAGGAAGCGCCAGAGCGGGCGGTGGGGCCTGCTGGCGTCTATGTGGCATCGCCAGATCCACTTTCCCTTTCGCTTCCCGCAGAAACGGAGCAGGGCGGCGGGCTGGGGATCGTGGATGAAGACGAAGTCGGCGTCCTCGAGCCGCGATCTCAAACGCTCCGCGTTGGTTCTGTTGGTCTCGAGGTAGGCCTCCTGGAGCCGCGGAGGCAGATCGACGGGGTTGCCCTGCAGGCCGTTGTGCAGACCCTTGGTGGCAAGGAAGAACTGGTCGCCTCCCTCGATCACTTCCCAGGAGGCGTCCAGGCCGAGCTCTTTCTTGAGCGGCACCAGGCAGGCCAGGATCTCCGCGACGCCGCCGCCGGCTCTCGTGGAGTTGACGTGCACGATCTTCCTGCCTGCCAGCGGCCGGGCGAGCTGGCGCAAGTG
>JAWPNA010000332.1:0-3008 GCA_045402695.1 Acidobacteriota bacterium | reverse complement strand
CCAGTGTCGCTGCGCCCACCGTATCGCGGCTGCCCTGCCGTTAGGCTGTCGCCATGACGCAGCAACACCTCGATCGGCTCACCGCCACCGACGCCTCCTTCCTCGCCCAGGAGCACGACAAGACCGAAGCCCACGCATCTGAGGTGCGCCATTTCCGGGCGTACCTGGACGCCGCGACCAAGGTCATGCCGCGGGCGGCTGTCACGACCCGGATAGCTCCTCTGGTGCGGTGGCTGGTGAGCCGCCCTGAGGTGGTCGCGATTGACGTGGTGACGGACGGCATCGACCACAGCCGGGTGCCCCCGAGCAGTCTCCGGATCCCGAAGGAGGTTGAGGTGACCTTCATCATCACCCGTCCGAACCCAAGGAGGTCGAGTCCCACCCTGGACGAGGTTTTGGCCACGGCGGTCGCATGGAGCCACGTGCCGGGCATCAAGGTGACGGGCGCTGGCGACTACCTCGGGGCGTCGATGGTGGTAGCGGAGGGACGCCCATGACGGACCTCGTACGCCTCGGGTTTGGGCTGGTCTTGCTGTTCGTGACCCTCTCGATCGCGATGTCGTTCCTAGCCGGGCCCATGGGCGTGTTGAAGAGGACCGGCGCCCTGAAGGTAGCCCGATGGTTCGCCAGGGCTGTCTGGCGGTCTTTGGTCTTGGCATTCCAGCTCGTCACGAAGACTCGACGGCTGCACATCAGGCGGCCTGGGGCCCGGCACATTGCACGGCGCGCCGGCTAGATGACGGAGGGCGGCGGGCAACCGCCGCCCTCCGTCCCTCTGGGGGCTGGCTATGAAACTTTCCGACCATCAGATTGCGGAGCAGTCCCATCAGATCCTCGAAGGACTCGGGGACGAGGCTTTAGGCCTTCTCGCCGCTGTCGAGCGAAATCTTGCCATCGTGGCTGCTCCAGACATTGCTTGGGAGATGCAGTCGGTCGACACGGGGTTCCTTCGATCCCTCGCCGGCAGGCGGCGGGATTTTCTCATCGTGGAGCATACGAAATTCAAGGAATACCTGGTACTCATCGCTGCCCGAAAGTTCGGCACGGTGCTTCAGGCATCCTGGCTGCTCGTCGCTTCGCCACGGCTTTCGAACCAAGCCGTGCGCGCGATGCGCTTGACGGCCGATGCGAAGGGACGACACGACATCGGCAGTGAGCTGACCGTGCTTCAAACGATGGATTTAGACGCCTTCATCGGCATCACTCGTCTCTGCTTCCGGAAGGCGATCGCCGAATTCATCAGGGACGATGACACGACTGAGAACACCGGCACGCTGCCGACCACCGAGGAGGCATAGTCCGCGGGCATGAACACGTTCACTGTCATCGTCGTGGTGGCACTCGGCGTAGCTCTTGCTCTGGGCTTGGTGCGCTCAGCTCAGCATCGGCAGGATGCACAACGGCGACAGTCGGAACGAGTGGCATACGAAGCGCGTCGCGAGTCGGAGCGCCGCAAGCGAGCATCTGCGTCGGCCGCGAGCATGACAGATCGATTCTTTCCGCACGTTCGCCCAGATTTCGACGCCAGAGTGGAGGCCGGCGCTCCTCCGGAGTTGGCACTTAGGGAGGCGCTTCTCGCTGTCCCAGGTATTCCCATCGGCACGACCGCGGCCGGTCTGAACGTCGCGATCCCGACTGCGTTCCGGTCCCGCCACCTTGTTCTATGGGGTCGGTCAGGATCCGGAAAGTCGAGCGCGATGCTTCATCTGATACGAGGGGATATCGACGAGGGTCGGGCTGTTGTAGTTCTCTGTCCTGAAGCCGAGATTTTTGAGAGCCTGATCGGCCTCGCGGCCAAGCGTGCGGGTGACGTGATCTACGTCGCACCTGCCGACCCCTCCTGCCCCGTGAAATTCAACCCCCTCCGCCTGGAAGAACACGACGCGCCCGCAGACCACGCAGCAGTTCTGTTCACGGCAATCAAGCGAGCGCTCGGGGAGGATTCGATCGGGCCGCGCGCCGATGCACTCCTTGCCAACACGATCGGTCTTGCCGTGGATCGCCACGGGGCAACTCTGGAAACCATCCGACAGATCTTGACGGACCCAAACTTCCGCGAGCAGGTGGTTGCTGAAACTCGTGATGACTACATCAGGCGCTTCTGGCACGACGTGTTCCCGACCTTTCCGTCCAACGGCTCGGCAACGGCACCACTCCTCGTGCGCCTCGATGCCTTCCTCCGGGTCGAGGCTATTCGCCGGACCCTTGTACACCCGCAGGGCAGCTTCACGATCCGGGAGGCAATCGAGGGGCGCAAACTTCTTTTCGTCGACCTGTCGGGCCTCACCCCTGAGATGACCCTCCTGTTCGGAGGCCTTCTGACCGCACGGCTTGAACTCGAGCTGGTTCGCAGAGAGCGCGGAATTGCAGCGGCACCCCCACCGGTCAGTGTCTATGCCGATGAGTTCCCGGTCGTGTGCGGCCTCGGAGAGGGGTCCTGGGCAACTCTTCTCAGCCGTTCTAGAAAATACAATGTCTCTCTCTGCCTCGCGGGACAGTTCCCCAACCAAGTCCCGGTTGGCGTGCGTCGCCAGATCGCGGGCAACGTCGCGACCATTCTGACCTTCGCGCTGAGCGCGCGGGATGCCAGCGTCATGAGTCGCGAGCTTCTCGCCCCCGCTACGGACGGATCCCTCAAGCCGGTCAGCCCGAGCGAAATCATCTCGCTTCCAGTTGGAAGCGCGCTCATTCGGATTGGAAATGCTGGCGGCGCCTTCAAAGTCGTCGTGAAGCCGCCCCTGTCCCGGCCGTCGCCCGAGACCGTTGACCGAGTTCGGCGGCAGTCGTGGGAGAAGTATGCGTCTCACCCGCCAAAGTCGCAGACTCTAGTGACGCTTCCCGCAGGGATTCGACCCGCGCCGACAGTATCACCTCCGGCTGGTAACCCCGGCCGTGGAGGTCAGCAACACAAACTACTGCAGCAGCTCGTGCGGACCTGGGGTGAGGAGGTCGGCTTCAAGGCCACGATCGAGCAGGAGATCCTCGGCGGCGCCGGCCGCGTGGATGTG
>JAWPNA010000190.1:0-3675 GCA_045402695.1 Acidobacteriota bacterium | reverse complement strand
GGTCCATCACGGAACCAAGCGTTGTGCAGGTTCGACATGACGCCGAGTCGCAGCACTCTCCGAACAAGGTGTGAGACGTGCTTCGGCATGCAGCAAAGCCTGACCTCTACAAGGACATCCGATTCGATACAGGATACGCACCGCAAGCCCGGCATGTAAAGGCCCGATGCACGGGCGGGATCTCCAGGGAGGCTGCGAAGCGAGGGGCGCAGGATTCGAGGAGCCAGGACACGGCTCTGACTACAGGAGGTCCTCTCTGCCTCTCGCCTTCAGCGCCTCCACGACGGCGCGCACCGACTGGGAGTCGCCCTTGCGACAGATGAGCAAAGCGTCGCCGGCGTCCACGACGATCAGGTCCTCGACACCCACCAGGGCGATGAGGCGGTCGGAGCCGCCCGAGGCGTAGACGAAACAGTCGCGCGAGCCGACGTCGAGCACGTAATCCGCCGCGCCGGCATCGCCGGCGAAAGCGTTGCCCGCGGCGTCGGTGGCGTGCAGCTCGGACGCCGCGTCCCACGACCCTACGTCGCTCCATCCGGGATCGACCGGCACCACCAACACCTCTTGTGCCTTCTCCATCACGGCGTAGTCGATCGAGATCGAGGCCATGGAGGCGAAGGTCTGCGCGATGACGCGCTCCTCGTCGGGACGCCCCAGCGCGGCGTCGATGGCCTTCAGATCGAGCCAGAGATCGGGCGCGCAGATTTCGATCTGGCGCAGGATGCTGCTCACCTTCCAGGCGAACACGCCGCTGTTCCAGAGAAACCTCCCCGACGAGAGGTAGCCGGCCGCTGTGGCGGCGTCGGGCTTTTCCACGAAGCACACCGCGCGGCGCACTCCGGGCGGCGCGGCCCCGGCACTCCCCCGGCCTCCCAGCTCGGCGCCCATCTCGATGTACCCGTAGCCGGTCTCGGGCCGCGAGGGGGTGATGCCCAGAGTGACCAGCGCCGGGCCGGCGGCCGCGGCGGCGACGGCCAGCTCCATCGCCTGGCGCAGCGCCTCGGGGTTGGTGTAGACGTGGTCGGCGGGCGACACCACCATCACGGCGTCGGGGTCAACCCGCTTGAGGCGCAGGGCCGCCAACCCCACGCACGGAGCGGTGTTGCGCGCGCACGGCTCCGTGATCAGCCGGCGTGGATCGAAACCCGGCAGCGCCTGCATGACCATGTCGCGATGGGCGGCCCCCGCGGCCACGTAGACGTTCGGCTCGCCCGACATCGCGGCAGCGCGGTCGTACGTCTGCCGCAGGAGGGAGCGCTCACCCACCAGCGCGAGAAACTGCTTGGGCCGGTGCGTACGACTCACGGGCCAGAAGCGCGTGCCCGACCCTCCGGCCATGATGACGTGAAGGATTCCCTCTCTCATCGAAGCTCCACCAGTCTGTAAAGTGCGTCGAGCTCCTTCCGGTAGCCTTGGTCCTCGGGGAACATCTCCACCAGCCGCCGCGCCACCGGGATCGCCTGCGCGTAGTCGCCCTGCCCGCGGTACATCTCGATGAGAATCGTGTACGTCCGAGGCCGGGTCGGATCGATCGACAGCGCTTGCTGGTACTGCTCGCCCGCCTTCTCGATCTGTCCGGCGGCCTGATAGGCGCTGCCCAGGTCCATCCGGATGGCGTATGAGAGCGGGTCTAGGTCGCGCGCCCGCGCCAGATGCTCGCAGGCCGCGGCGGCGTCTCCCTTCCTCAGAAGAAGCCTGCCGATGTTGTGAAGGGTCGCCCCCTCCAGCCTGATCCCCAGCGTCCGGCGGGCGAGCGCCCGCTTGAAATATTCGAGCGCCTCATCCGGGCGCCGATCGAAACTCAGCACCACCGCGGCCTGATAGAGGTATGTCGACGGATCGGCCGCCAGCTCGATGGCGTTGCGGTAGTGCTTCAACGCGTTGGGGTAGTCTCGCTGCCTCTCGTACAGCCATCCGATGCTCGACTCGGTCCTGTCGCGGCGCCAGATCGCGGGGTTCGACAAGGCATTCGTAAGCCCGCCGAGCACCACCTGGAACATCTCGTCGGGCAGCGGTCCCTCGGTGCCCAGATAGTAATGCCAGCTCAGGTCCGGCATCAGCTCGATCGCCTTCGCGTAGAGCGCGAGCGCCTCGTCGTGGCGCGTCTCCTTCAGAAACTCGGCCAGGTAGGCGTAGTGGAAGTAGTTGGCCGGCTCCATCTCGATCGCCTTCCGGTAGGAGGCCTCGACGAGCGCGTCTTCTTCATCGCCGGCGAACGGCTCCCGCCGCAGCGACTTGAGTCTTCGGAACAGGTCGGCGATTCCGGACCACGCGGTGGAGGAGGTCGGCCGCCGCTGCAGGGCTTCTGCGTAGGCGGTGAAGGCGAGCCGCGCCGCGTGCGCCGGCGTCAGCTCGCGATGGAACTTCAGGAACTCCTTGTCCTCCATGGCCCAGGCCGCGATATCCCCCAGGTCGAGCAGCGGCGCCGCATTGAGCGAGCTCATCAGGCGCGATCCCGCCGCCCGAAGCAGGATCGGGTACGCGCCCCGCGCATCTCCCGCAGCGTAGATGGCACTTCCCCGCACCCCCCTCTGGTGGGTCACCGCCCTGTGGGCGAGCAACGTGCACGCGGCCAAGGTCGTGCCGGCCACCAGAACCGTGGCGAGCAGCTTGAACCTGCGCGTGTCGAGAAAATGCTCCGCCATCCCTCACGCCCCGCGGAAGAACCTCACGATCTCCTGCCCCACGAGCGCCTGCTCCGGTGCCGTCAGCTCGGGATACAACGGCAGCGCCAGCACCTCCCGGCAGGCAGCCTCCGCCTCGGGATAGTCGCCCGGCTTGTGGCCGAGGTGGGCGAAGCATGCCTGCAGGTGGAGAGGAATCGGATAGTAGACCGCCGTCCCGATGCCGCGCCCATGGAGGTGCCGGGCCAGCTCGTCTCGACGCTTCGTCCGGATCACGTACTGGTGGAACGTGTGCACGTTGCCGGACAGCGTGACCGGCAGCTTCACGTCAGCCACGCCCCCAAGCAGCTCGTCGTATGCCGCCGCGCGCTCCCGCCGTGCCTCGTTCCACGACTCCAGCCTCCTCAGCTTGACGCGCAGGATCGCCGCCTGCAGGGAATCCAGCCGGCTGTTCATCCCGAGCTCGCGGTGGTCGTACCGACCGGCGTCGCCGTGGGCGCGCAGCCTGCGTGCGCGCGAGGCGACCTCATCGCTGGCGGTCACGATCATCCCGCCGTCGCCCGCGCCGCCGAGGTTCTTGGTCGGGTAGAACGAGAAGCATCCGACCTCGCCCAAGGCGCCCGCCGGCGTCCCCCGGCGCCGCGCCCCGATGGCCTGGGCCGCGTCCTCTACGACGGCCAGACTCCTCCCCGCGGCCGCCTCGGCGGCGTTCTTCAGGCTCTCCACGTCGGCGCACTGCCCGAACAGATGCACCGGCACCAGCGCGCGGGTGCGCGATCCTGCCGACCGCGCGATGGCCGCGGGATCCAGGTTGAAGGTGTCCGCGTCGATCTCGGCGAATCGCGGGCGCGCTCCGAGCCGCGCCACCGCCGAGGCGCTCGCGAAGAACGAGAACGGCGATGTGATCACGTCGTCGCCGGGCCCCACGCCCAGGGCCTGCAGGGCCAGCATCAGGGCGTCGGTGCCCGACGCCACGCCCACACCGTGGGGGACGTGGCAGGCCAGAGCGATCTCCTTCTCGAGCAGCTCCACCTCTGGACCAAGGATGAAC
>JAWPNA010000243.1:0-2213 GCA_045402695.1 Acidobacteriota bacterium | reverse complement strand
CCGACGATTTCCTCGCCCCGGATAGGCCTGCAGCACCTGGCGAGGTAGATCATGACATTATCGAGCCCCTTGACCGTGACGCGCGATTCTCCGCCGATACCGAGGGTCTTGCGCACCGCCTTGGCGAGGAACGATTCCTCGTGGGGCGTGAGCTCCTCCTTCGGGACGAGGGCGGCCAGAAGCTGGCTGGGGACCATCTTGCCGTACCCCACCTGCGCCTGGAAGTCATCCAGCTTGTCGCACTTCAGGGTAGCGAGCGCGGCACCGAGCGCCTCGGGCTTGAAGGACTTGAGGTTGATCTTGAAGCGCCGGCATTCCTTCTCGAGCAGCGCCTGTCCGACCTCGACCGACTTGCGGCGCTCGAAGGCGTTCAACCAGTGGCGGATCTTGTGCAGGGCGTGGGATGTCTGCACGAATGTGAGCCAGTCCCGGCTGGGATGCCGGCTCGCGGCGGTCACGATCTCGATCACGTCGCCGCTGTGGATCTGCGTCTTGAGCGGCACCAGCTTTCCGTTGACACGGGCGCGGGCGCAGTGATGGCCGATCTCCGTGTGGATGGCATACGCGAAGTCCACCACGGTGGCGCCCTTGGAAAACGACCGGACCTCGCCTTTGGGAGTGAAGGCGTACACTTCCTCGGGGTACAGGTCAATCTTGACCGCCTCGAGAAACTCCCTGGGATCCTTCACATCCTTGTGCCATTCGACGATTCTCTGCAGCCATTGGATGTTCACCTCCTCCTTGGAGGTGAGCGCCTGCCCTTCCTTGTACTTCCAGTGCGCGGCGATGCCCTTCTCCGCCACTTCGTGCATCTCGCGCGTCCGGATCTGCACCTCGAAGGGCTGGCCCTTCTCGCTCATCACCGACGTGTGCAGCGATTGGTAGAGGTTCGGCTTGGGCATCGCGATGAAGTCCTTGATCCGCCCAGGCACCGGCCTCCACATGCCGTGAATGAGTCCCAGCGCGCCGTAGCAGTTCTTCACGGTATCGGTGATGACGCGGAACGCCACGTAGTCGTACACTTCATCCACTTCGATCTTCTGCACCCTCATCTTCTTGTAGATGCTGTAGTGGTGCTTGATGCGGCCCGTGATCTCGGCGGGGATTCCCTGCTCGGACAGCTTCTTCTCGATCAGAGCTCCCATCTCGCCGATGAACGCGGCGCTCACGCGCCCTTTGTCCTCCAGGACACTCACCAGTTTTCCGTAGCCGCCCGGATCGATGTGGGAGAGCGCCAGATCCTCCAGCTCCTGCTTGATCTTTCCCATGCCGAGACGGTTGGCGAGCGGCGCGTAGATCTCGAGAGTCTCCCGCGCGATCCGTTCACGTTTCTCCTGAGGCAACGCGCCCAGCGTGCGCATGTTGTGCAGCCGGTCCGCGAGCTTCACCAGGATGATGCGGATGTCGTCCACCATGGCGAGCAGCATCTTGCGGAAGTTTTCCGCCTGCTTCTCGGCCTCGCTGGTGAAAGGGATCTTGCTGATTTTGCTGAGACCCTCGACGAGTCCGGCGATCTCCTTGCCGAAGTATTCCTCGATCACCTCCCGGCTGGTCAGGGTGTCTTCGATCACGTCGTGCAGGAGCCCGACGGCTACGCTCGTGACGTCGAGCTTCAGGTCGGCCAGGATGTTGGCGACCTCCAGCGGGTGGGTCAGGTACGGCTCGCCAGAGAGGCGCACCTGGCCGCGGTGCTCCATCGCGCTGAAGATGTAGGCGCGGCGCAGCAGGTCGAGATCGGCGTCGGGATGGTACGACTCGATCTTGTCGGTGATGTCCTCGAAGCGAATCTTCACGGCCCTTCCACAGTCGTCTCGCTCCCGGGCATGTTGCTCGGAGACCGCCCCTGTAGGTTCTCAACGCGGCCTGCGGTGGTTTTTCACCACCCTGTCAAGGCGATAGGAGAATATAACAGGGGCGGAAAAGCGGAGACAAGCGGGAAATCAGGCGGTGGTCTTCTTCTCGACCAGGGTGCGCCACCAGATGACGATGGGGCTCGAGACGTAGATGGTGGAGTAGCTGCCCGAGATGATCCCCACCAGCAGGGTGAAGGAGAACGGGTTGAGGCGGCTGCCTCCGAACAGCCACAGGGTGATCACGACCATGAGGACCAGGAACACGGTCAGAATCGTGCGGCTGAGAGTCTGGTTGATGCTGTCGTTGAAGAGCTTCTCGAGATTGTCGCCGCGCCGGAACCGGATGTTCTCACGCACCCG
>JAWPNA010000444.1:0-8047 GCA_045402695.1 Acidobacteriota bacterium | reverse complement strand
GGGGCCGCCGGCGAAGTGGTCTTCGAGAACGTGCGTTTCGCCTACGCCGGAGGGCCCGAGGTGCTCGCCGGTCTGAGCTTCACCATTCGGCCCGGAGAGAAGGTGGCTCTCGTGGGCTCCACCGGGGCGGGCAAGTCCACGATCGTGAAGCTCCTCACGCGCCTGTACGACATCCAGGGAGGCTCGATCCGGATCGACGGCACGGACATCCGGAGATTCGACCTGAAGGACCTGCGTCGGCACGTCGGTGTCGTGCTGCAGGATCACGTCCTGTTCTCCGGCACGGTGGCGGAGAACATCGGGCTGGGCGATCCCGACATTTCACGCGCGCGCATCGAGGAGGCGGCGCGTGCGGTGCGGGCGCACGGCTTCATCAAGGCGCTGTCGCGCGGCTACGACGACGACGTGCGCGAGCGTGGCGCCAACTTCTCCGTGGGCGAAAAGCAGCTCCTGTCATTCGCGCGGGCGCTGGCCTTCAACCCGCCGCTGCTGGTACTGGACGAGGCCACGGCCTCCGTGGACTCGCAGACCGAGATGCAGATCCAGGAGGCCCTGCGTGAGCTGATGGCCGGGCGCACGTCGCTCGTCATCGCGCACCGGCTCTCCACGATTCAGGATTCGGACCGGATCCTGGTTCTTCACAAAGGGACGGTGCGCGAGCAAGGGACCCATCAGCAGCTTCTCGCGAGCGGTGGGATCTACCAGGCGCTGCATCGCCTGCAGTTTCAACAGCCCGAGGCCCCCGCCCCGGCCTCCTGATGACGGGGGTCAGGCCCCCCCTGAGTCCCCTCCAGATCCACACCATGAGCACAGCTTTTCCACAGGAGATCCGCCCCAAGATGACGGGGTCGGTGCACAGCCACGCCCCAACATCTTGCGCTTTTTTTCATTTCCGACCTTGACACTCCAGGTGGTCCTGAAGTACTGTCGCAACGTTGCGAAAGGATCAGGCCATGAGAGAGAGTGCCTCTCCCCCCGCCCAGCCAAAGGCCGCTCCAAAGGCCCCTGCCAAGTCAATGCCCCGAGGCTCCGACACCCTCCGCGGCGCCCCCGAGATGACCGCCATCACTCCCAATGCGCTGCGCGTCCTGAAGAGGCGCTACCTGGCCAGGGATGACGAAGGGAACCCCACGGAGACTCCCGAGGGGCTGTTCCGCCGTGTGGCGCTCAGCGTAGCCGAGGCGGACAGGACGCTCCCCTTCGAGGGCCGGCGCGATCCCGAGGCTGCAGCCGATCAGTTCTATCGGCTGATCTCTTCGCTGGAGTTCCTTCCCAACTCGCCGACGCTGATGAACGCCGGCCGCGAGATGCAGCAGCTCTGCGCCTGCTTCGTTTTGCCTGTCGAGGATTCGATGGAGGGGATCTTCGAGACGCTGAAGCAGACCGCCCTCATTCACAAGACCGGCGGCGGCACTGGCTTCAGTTTCTCGAGGCTGAGGCCCAAGAACAGCCGCGTGCGCAGCACCTCCGGAGTCGCGAGCGGCCCGGTCTCCTTCATGAAAGTGTTCAACGCCGCCACCGAAGCGATCAAGCAGGGCGGGACCCGCCGCGGCGCCAACATGGGGATCCTGCGCGTCGACCACCCGGACATCCTGGAGTTCATCGACTGCAAGCGGGGCGGCGCCGAGGTCACCAATTTCAACATCTCCGTGGCACTGACCGATGCCTTCATCCAGGCGCTCGCCTCCGGCGAAGATTACGACCTCCTCGATCCGCGCGGCGCCCGGCCCGCGGGCAGAATTTCCTCGCGTGTTGTGTTCGATCGCATCGTGGAGAGCGCGTGGCAGTGCGGAGACCCCGGCGTGATCTTCATTGACCGGATCAACCGCGCCAATCCGACCAGGCACATCGCCCCGATCGAGGCCACCAACCCCTGCGGCGAGCAGCCGCTGTCGGCGAACGAGGCATGCACGCTCGGGTCGGTGAACCTGGGACGCATGGTGACCGGCGGGACGATTGACTGGGGGAAGCTGGCCGGCACGGTTCACGCGGCCGTCCACTTTCTCGACAACGTCATCGAGGTGAGCCGCTACCCCGTGATGGAGATCGAGCAGGTCACACGATCCAACCGCCGCATCGGCGTCGGGGTGATGGGCTGGGCCGATCTGTTGATCTCGCTTCAGCTTCCCTACGATTCGGAAGAGGCGGTGCAGCTCGCCAGCCAGGTGATGGAGTTCATCGCCAGGGAGTCGAGATCGGCCAGCGCCGCTCTCGCGAAGGACCGCGGAGCCTTCCCCAATTTCGCGGGGAGTCTCCACGACTCCCCCGGGGCGGCCCCGCAGCGCAACGCAACGACCACCACCGTGGCGCCCACCGGCTCCATCAGCATCATCGCGGGAGCGAGCAGCGGCATCGAGCCGCTCTTCGCCATCTCCTTCGCGCGGCGCAACATCCTGGACGGGGAAGAGCTGTTCGAGACGCACCCGGCGTTTCTCGAGGCGGCGGCCCGGCGCGGGATCCTCTCTGATGACCTGCTGCGCCGGATCGCGGAGGCGTCGAGCCTGCGGATGCTGCCCGATCCGCAGGTGGACGAGGGCATCAAGCGGGTGTTCGTCACGTCCCACGACATCACCCCCGAGTGGCACGTCCGGATGCAGGCCGCATTCCAGGACCATTGCGACAACGCGGTGTCCAAGACCGTGAACCTCCCTGAGTCGGCCACACAGGAGGATGTCCGCTCGGTTTACCTCTCCGCCTACGCCCTGGGATGCAAAGGAGTCACGATCTACCGCGACCGCAGCCGAGCCCGGCAGGTGCTCAACATCGCGGCGGCGAGGCCCGGCGGCGAGTGCTCCACACTGCTGAGGTTCTTCCCGGGGGCGACCCATCGATCTCTCGACGCTCTGGGCCGGGAGGTGCAGCACCGCGCGGGATCAAACGGCGCGCGGCAAGAGCCGCACCGACCCCAAGGAGCCCGAGCCGTCCCGGGGTCGTCGGCTCCGTGTCCCGATTGCGGCACCGAGTTTCACCGGGAGGCCGGCTGCCTCTCGTGTCATTTCTGCGGGTTTTCCACATGCGCTTGAATGATCCCCGGGCCCCCGCCAAATGGAGCGTCGTTTCCACGCTCCGCCACCCGTGGCTCACCACCACGATTCAGTTGACCAACCACGCAAGTCACCTCCCCTGTTGTCCTCCTCTGTCCTGCCGGCAGTTCAGAGCCCGGGATGTGGCGGCTGAGGGAGCCTCAATCGCGGTTGTGCGCGAGAGACTCCCTCAGCCGTGCCGTCTCCTGTCCCTTGGCGATTGATCCGTTGTGCGCGGATCACCGCCACGGCCCTCCTCCTCCCGCGGCGGCGTCTGCCCGCGCTGCGGCGCGCCGATCGCCTCGCCGGGGCTATCGTGGTTCGACACCTGTTCCAGGTGCGGGGCGCGGTTCCGCTCGGTGGCCATGGCGGCGCTGATGTCCACCGCGCTCCCCGGTGCCGGCCACATTTTTCTCGGGCGACGGCTGCTCGGATTCTTCGAGCTGGCGGGAGGCCTCGCGATCCTCGGCGCCGCGCTGTTCAACCTCGGCGTGGTCTTCATGAGAGTGATGAGACAGGAGGCCCTCCCACTCGATCTCCTTCGCTCGACCTTGCCGTGGGGCCTTGCGATCGTCACCTACAGCGCCGCCTCGGGGCTCTTCACCTGGCTGCTTTCGCGCGGGCGCCTGGTCTTAAGTGACTCCGAGGATCAGAACCGGAAGTAGCCGGGGCCGACCCGCATCCGGTGCAGCACCTCGGTGCCGAATCCGAAGGCCACCGCCGTGCTCCCCACGGCCTGACACAGGGCCAGCACAAACAGGTTCGGATGACGGCGGTACAGCACAGCGAAGATCCATCCTGCCAGAAAGGTCACGGGCATCAGCACAGGATTGGGCATGTGAAGCAGCGAGAAGATGGCGGCCACGACAAGCTCCCTCCACAGCGGTCTGGAGATCGCCGAAGCCAGGCGCCGGTGGATGAACCCCTGCAGCAGGTACTGCTGCACGAACCCCCAGGACAGCACGCGCAGGAAACGGTGCACGTCGAGCGCCTCGCTGCCGAAGTGGCCTCCGCGGATCCCCACTGTCACGAAGATCGCTACAAGCGGCAGAGTCGGAATGGCGGCGTCGCGCGCGGCGGCGAGGAAGTTGTCCAGGCGCACTCCGAGCTGCCCAGGTCCTTCGCGATGGATCGCATGCGTCAACAGCGTGAGACCGAGGCCGGCGACATAGATGACCATCTTGTCGCCCGGGAAGGCATGGGCCCAGATCCAGATGTACGAGAACACCAGCGCCAGGAAGAGCGCGAGCTGAAAGATGGCCGTCCGTCGCGTCGGAGGCCTTGCGCCCATCTCGATCACGTACCTGCCTCCTGCCAGTCCCACGCGTCCGCAATCGCTGACAGTTGCGACCAGCGGCGGTGCTTAGCTTGCGCCGCCACGCACAGGCGGGGCGATGGCTTCACCACGCGCGATACGGCCGGCCCGCGGAAACCGACCTTCGACCCGGAGGCGGAGGCGGCCGCCGCCGCGATCCCGATGAGCGTGGCCTCACTGCCGCCGGCCACGCGGATCGGCACGCCGAGGAGCGCCGCCTGGAACCGCACCAGATGCTCCAGCTTGACCAGGCTTCCCGAGGCGATCACGCTGCGGATCGTCGGGACGACCGTCGCGGCGCGCTCGAAGATCTCCGCCACGAGGTGGGCCGTCGCTTCCACCGCGGCGCGCGTGAGATCGGCCAGCGTGCCGGTGGGCTCGGCGTCCAGCCACAGGCTGCAAGGGCGGGCGCCACCCGCGCGCGCGTGAAGCGACCCCATCCCCCAGAAGCCGGGAAGCAGCAGCGCGTCCCCGCGCGCGGCACGGCAAAGCCGCGCGATGCCGGACAGGTTCGCCGGGGCCCCCAGCTCCCGGCGCAGCCAGTCCAGGGCCGCTCCCGCGGAGTTGACGGTTCCTTCCAGGAGGTACTGGGCGCGATCTCCACGAGTCCATGCGACACTGGTCAGCAGTCCATCCCGCCGTGCAGGCTGCCCGCCCGACGGGATCAGGACGAAGGCTCCCGTGCCGTAATTGACGAGCGCAGTCCCCTCGCGCGGCCGGCGGCCGGCGGCCCAGAACAGCGCCGCCTGCTGGTCGCCGAGCATGGCGCGAACGGGCGCCTGATGTCCCGGGCTCCCCGCGCCCCCGATGCATGCTGCCCCGAGCTCCCCCAGGCTGGGGACGACGCCCGGCAACATCGCGCGCGGGACATCGAACAGCTCCAGCAGCCAGGGATCCCACTGCATCGTCTCGATGTTGAACAGGAGCGAACGCGCCGCGTGGGTGGGATCCGTGGCATGGATCCGGCCCGAGGTGAGGTTCCAGAGCAGCCACGTGGCGACGCTGCCGAACAGCAAGTCTCCGGCGCGAGCGCGCCGGCGCAACGCGGCCCCCTTGGCCCCCGTCGCCAGCATGTGCGCCAGCTTCGGGGCGCTGTAGTGGGAGGAGAGCGGCAGGCCCGTGCGGCGCGCGATCTCCGCCGCATGCGGGGCCAGGTCCTCGCAGATCCCGGGAGCGCGGGTGTCCTGCCACGTCGGCGCCGGCCCCACCGGCCTTCCTGTGGCACGGTCCCACACGATGAACGTGGATCTCTGGCTCGCGACGCCGACAGCCACGATAGCGCGGCGTCCGGCTTGCCGCAAAGCGGCCGCCATTGCGCGGCGCTGCGATGACAGGATTTGCAGAGGGTCCTGCTGGACGCGGCCCGCCCCGGCGAAGCGGGTGCGCACCGGCGCCCGCGCCAGGCCGAGCGCTCTTCCCGAGAGATCGAACACCGCTGCCTTGGAGGAACTGGTCCCGGAATCCAACGCCAGGATTGCGCCGGTCACAGCGGCAGCACCAGTCCGTCCTCGGCGACCTCGAATCCCCGGCGTCCGATCGCCGAGCGCTCGGGCGACCCTGCGCGCAGCGCCGGATTGGTGTGATTCAGATGGATGAAGAGGATCCGATGCCCCGAGCGCGCCACCGCCTCGAGGCGACCCATGGTCGCCGTGATGGGCGGATGAGGGACCTCGGCCTGCGGTCGGCCGGGCAGCTCATCGGCCGAGTAGAACGTCCCGTCCAGAAGCGACACATCCACCGATCCCGCCAGACGGGCGATGTCGGTATCCCACGTGTCCCCTGAATCCCACGAATCGATGTCGGGGATGTACAGCAGCCGCCTCGACGGCCCGCGCACGAGAAACCCCACGACGTCGGACTCCTCTTCCCGATGGGGCACGCGCAGCGCCTCGACCCTGAGCCCCGGCGCCAGATCGAGGCTGCGCCCCAACTCCAGAGTTTTCAGTTCGATGTTGCCGCCCTCTGTCAGCCGGCGCCACGGGCCGTTGCCCGAGAGGAACGCCGCCATCCGCGCCGTGGCGTAGACCGGCACGCGCTTCGCCGCCGCCGACTCGCGCCCGAGGTAGATCAGCCCTGCGTAGTGCCCGATGTGGGCGTGCGTGAGCAGGATGCCGTCCAGAGGAAGGCCCGGCGGGCGCTGTTGGCGCCCCGCCTCGCCCAGCGCTGAGTCGACCTGCGACCGGAAATCGGGTGTGGCGTCAATCAGATAGAGCCGCCGCGGCTCCCCTTCCACCTCCACCGTGAGGGCGAGGGATGCGACGCGCAGCGTCCTGGTCGGATCCCGCCGCGCCGCCTCGCAGCACTCCCTGGCGCAGCCCAGGTGTGGCACCCCGCCGTCCTGGGCGATCCCCACGACGCGGGCCATCACCGTCGGGGGTGGGGCGGCACTCCCTGCCTCGCCCGGACCCGCCGCGGTGTGAAACCAAACGGGCACGCCGACGAGGATTGCGAGCGCCGCAGCCGCTCGGCCCGACACGGTCAATCGCCGGCCCTGCCGACGCGGCGGTAGCGTCCCTCGTACAGAAAAACCTCCGCACGGCCTTTTCCGTACAATCCCACGCCGTCGATGGTGTAGAGATCTCCGCCGGCATCCCGGACGATCTCCTCCCGAAAGGTCTCCTCGATCCCGGCCGCCGTGTCCCGGCGGTGCCAGAACAGTGTCTTTCCGGCCCTCGTCCCGGTGAGGAGTTTCATCGTCCCGTCCGGCCCCCACAGCCGGCACTCGAGTGCTCCGTTCACGTCTGTGTTCTGCCCCCTCGACTCCTTCACGCTCCCATCGGCGCGCCGGTCGGTGATCGTGACCGACTGCTCGTTCGGGGTGATCGTGGTGTACTCCTGGCGGACCAGCAACGATGACTCGAGCGTCCCGTCGGTCCGACGGGTGTTGAAGGTCCCCTCCCACGCTCCATCCCAGCGCGCGAAGGGACTCGACTCGTCCTGGGCCGCCTGCTCGATCACTTCGGCGGGCTCCGGCCCGCGGCCCCGCAGGTTGCGCGCCACCATGACGAGCGCCGCCAAGGCGAGCAGCGCCAGGATGAAGACACGGATCATCTCAGAACCTCTCCACCTGATCCAGAAACCCGCGGTGGTTTCTCCCGGTCTCCTCCATCGAGTCGCCACCGAACTTTTCCAGGAAAGCCTTCGTCAGCACGATGGCCGTCATGGCCTCTCCGATGATCCCTGCCGCGGCCACCACGCAAGTGTCGGTCCTCTCCACCGTGGCCTGCGCATCGGTCTTGTCCACGATGTCCACAGAAGCCAGTGGGCGCGGCAGCGTCGAGAGCGGCTTGAGGTAGGCGGTGGCCCGCACTTCCTCCCCATTGGTCATGCCCCCCTCGATCCCGCCCGCGCGGTTGGTCGTCCGGTAGAACCGACGCATCGCTGCGTCGTAATGGATCTCGTCGTGCACCTGGGATCCGGGGCGCGACGCGGCCGCGATCCCCTCTCCGATTTCGACCGCCTTCACGGCGTGTATCGACAGCAACGCCTGCCCGAGCTTCGCTTCCAGCCGCGTATCCCACAGCCGGAACGACCCCAATCCAGGCGGCGCGCCTCGCGCCACCACCTGGAAGATGCCTCCTAGGGAATCCCTCGCCGCGCGCGCGCGATCCACTTCGGCCACCATAGCCGCCTCCACGTCGCGATCGGCGCAGCGAAGCGGAGAGTCGCCGGGGATGACGGCGATCGTCTCGAAGGGGATGTCCGCGTC
>JAWPNA010000446.1:0-2683 GCA_045402695.1 Acidobacteriota bacterium | reverse complement strand
CGGCGACGAGAGGAGAGAAGCACTTGCCTTAGTCGCATTCCTGGTCGCCAATGCGGGCCACGCGCAAGTCCTTCGACCTGTTCGGGCTTCAGTCGCGATCGAGAATAGCCAGATCCGCCAGGTGTGGGACTACTCAAGCATCTTGCTAAACGTGTCCTACGATGTCCTCGAATCTTCCCGGCCTCGAGTGGTCGGAGGAACACTTCTGAACGAGACCGATTCTGACTCACCTGTAAGTCGCCCGGGCCCCCCCACGAGTCGGTTGATATCGGCCTACAAGTGCCCGATGAACGCCCTCTCTTGAGGCCGTGCGTCGCCCGAGTACACTCGGGTGAGAGTAACACTCCTACAAGCGCGCAGTCTTTCGTGCCGCTCGCGGTTGTTTGAGCGCAAAGCCAGCTATGGTAGGTGCTCTCGGAATCGCTCACTTACTTGTGCGATGTGGTGATTTGTGTTTTCGTCTAGCCCGCCGTTTCTTCATGTAGAGGCGCATGTACTGCTTTCTGCCGGCGGACCTAGCGGTGGCTTTGCCCTTGCACAGTTGCGAGCGGCTACGTCATCAACCTCGATGACGGTCTGTTCAGTCCCAACGCGTCGTACCGTCTTGACCGAGACGCCCGACAGCCGTGCAATCTCCCGCTGCGAGTGGCCGGCCTTGCGGAGGATCTGGATCTCGAACCGCTTCATCGTCGGGACCATCCCTTCGTTCCCCTCTTGCGCCCAGGTGCGCTGGAGGAGAGTCTCTTCCCACTCGGGGAGGAGGGGACAGAATTTCCGGAACGGGTGCGGTCAGAATTTCCGGAACCCGCAGGAGACGTAACCGCATCCAGCCATGGGGGATGCTGTCTTCGAGGCGAGAAGAGCGTGTCCTCCCGCTCGGTAGGAGTTCTAACAGAATTCAACAAGGATGCCTTTTCCAATCTGATGGTGAGAGCTATCCGGGGCTCCGTTTCGACCGATTCTGGAACCAGACTGCGAGTCGTTTCTTCACGCCTTCGTATGTTTCTTCTTCCTTGTACCAACGTCTGAGCGTGCGCTTGGCAGAATCGAGCGCAATACCACATGTCTGCATTCCTTCCGCCAGCGAGTTGATCCGTTCCCTGCGCAGGCGGTCTCGTTTCCACTGTTGGCGCTGTTCTTCCTCCTGAACGCTGTCCCACAAGATGCGCGGCCGCCTGGTAGGAGGGGTGGCTTTCCACAGCCTATGCTTGCGTTGGCGGAGGTATTCCCGAAACTGTTCCTCTTCCTGGAGGTTGTCGGCGCTAGGCCCCACAGGGGGCCTCCGCGGAGGGATTCTCAGGATAGCCTCTTTGTCCTCGATGTCATCGGTGTCGCCACTGCCGTCGGATGCGGCTGTTTCACGACTGAGTGCTGTCCCTGCGCGCTTCTCCTTATACGCCGCGCGGCTGTGGTTTCTCACCACCGCAGACAGGTAAGCCCTCATGTGGATTGGTGCGATTGGTGCATAGCAGTGTTTCGTGATCTTGCGTAGAATCTCATAACCTAGCTCGCCATCCCCCGTGTCCGATACGAAACTAAGTCCTCCTGGAATCTCTGCAAAAGCGGGCTTCAGGCATTCCTTCCAGACATATCCCTCGATCTCTCTCGGCAAGTACCAAGGTTGCTGCAAGAACGCGATCGCCACGACGGTCCTAGTCCACAACTCGGTATTGCTGGGTCCCGGCCAATACAGCCGGACGCCCGAAGAGTGTATGAGCACCTTCGGGAATCCCCCTGCCATCATGCTCCGCCAGTGAGCGCCTTCCCCGGGCTTTATAGAGTGGTGCCTCGGGAAACAGTAGAAGACGCAACTTCTCTTTCCCTTTCCCTCTCGTCCTTCCGGCGCGGGTCCAATCACCACGATCCGCACGCCCATCCCGCCGACCATCCGAGGCCAGATCTCGGTCTCGACACTCCTAGAGCCTGAGCACCACGACGGAGCGACAGTTCCTTCCTGCCAGAGCTCCAGGGCCGCATGCACTACCGATTGGATCGCTTCGAGCGCGCTCATGTCCGTCTGTCACACTATTAGGGGTAGGAGCTGGTGTCAACCTGCTTCCGTCGAGCAGCAGGAAGAAGGATCACAGGACGGAGAGGAGAAAGGAATGGTGAACGGCAAGGTTATCCGGATCCAGATGATTCAAAGTGACTTGCATTTCAAGGACTTAGCTCAAAGCACGGCGATCAGCTACGACAGGCTGATGAAGGTCATCAACGGGTATCGCACCCCCAAGCCCGGAGAGGTCAAGGCGATCGCCGCCGCTCTCGGCCTCTCGGAATCCACGGTGGCTGGTGAGGCTGGTTACATGGAGAGTCACGATGAGCGGGGCGATAAGGGTGAGCCAGAGTAGCTTTCCGCACCGGCGGGCCGTCAGGCTGGAGGAAACGCACGGTGACGTGGACCCAGAGGTCCAAGCGTGGCAGCGGAGCCTCTGGGGGCGCCCAAGCCGACCGCTGCCCGAGAGGCTAGATGCTCAGCAGCTTTTGGAGCTTCCGATCCACAAGCTCATGGAGATGATCACGGGCTGCCTCCATGAGTTCTGGGGTCCGGGTGGAATGCATGAAGGCCAACGCCAGCCGGGCGTGAGGGAGTGGACATTGCTTGCCCTGACGCTGGTGAGAATCGGCGATCTGATCGAGAAGACGCGTCTCGCTCGGCAGTCTCGGGAGCGCCGGACATGAA
>JAWPNA010000139.1:0-4998 GCA_045402695.1 Acidobacteriota bacterium | reverse complement strand
GGAAAGCCTCATGACGCCGCGCGACCCCGCTCCCCGTCGAGCCTCCGAGATCCAGCAGGAGCCGGCCCTCACGTGGGCCATCCCCGCAGAGGAGTGGCCCGGATACAGCCAGGGTGAGCGCCTCGACGTGGTCTTGAGCCTGGCCCGGATTGCCGACGGGATCGGAACGCCTGCCGGTGCCGACGCGCTGAAAGGCAGGAAGCTGTCATTCATTGCCCAGGTGCTCGAGCCGAAGAACAAGCACTCGATTCCTTCCGAGATCGAGACATTCATCATTTGCTCGCCTCCGCCGGCGCCCGCCTCCGCGGCAGGCAGGCTGGTGGAGGAGGGGCTGGCATTGAGCTGGGGGACGGGCGCCGGCGGAGGCGCTGCGGCCGTCTTCAACATTTATCGCCAGGAAGAAGGACGCCCGAGTTCGGGAGCGCCCATCAACTCCCAGCCGCTGGCGGGGCTCTCCTACACCGACACCGCCGCGATCCTTGGGAGGACTTACCGCTATCATGTCAGAGCCGTGGCGGGCGAGGCGAGGTGCGAGAGCGCCGATGCTCCAGAAGTGCGGGCGCTCAGAGTGGACCTCTTTCCTCCCGCACCACCGCAGGGCCTGGCGGCCGTGGCGGAGCAGGGAGTGATCAGGCTCTTCTGGCGCCCCAATCGGGAATCCGATCTGGCAGGCTACCGGGTCTACCGGGCCGATGGACCGGCGGGGGCGATGCGCCTGCTCACGCCGGATCCGCTCACGGCGACGACGTACACAGACAAGGACGTGCCGCGCGGGGTCGTGTACAGTTATGCGGTGACGGCGCTCGATGGGGCGGAGCCCCCCAACGAGAGCCTGTTCTCCGATCAAGCGTCCGAGACACTGGAAGGAGGCGGATGAGGACGACCGAAATCAGGTTCACGAAGATGTCGGCTGGGGGCAACGACTTTTTGGTGATCGACAATGTTTCGTTGTCCGGGCTGGAGCCCGTCGAGATGGACGCCGACTTTATCCGCCGCGTGTGCGCCAGAGCCCTGTCGGTGGGCGCCGACGGCGTGATCCTGATCGAACCGCCAGCGGCGTCTCCACCGGCGCACGTGAAGATGGTCTATTACAACTCGGACGGAGGGCGCGCCTCGCTGTGCGGCAACGGTGTGCGCTGCGTGGCGCGGCTCGCCGCGCTCAAGAGGCTGGCGCCGGCCGACGCGATGCGGATCGAAACGGATGTGGGAACGCTGGAGGCAGCAGTGGAGGCGGATCAGGCGCGGTTCCGCCTCCCGCTGGGCCGGCCGGTGTTGGAACGGCGGTCATTCATCCTCGAGGGAGCGCTCGACGAGGTGTCCAGGATGATCGAGGCGACCTACGTGGTCGCCGGAGTGCCGCATCTGGTGATTGTGACGCGTGAGGCTCACGGGATGAGCCGCAAGGAGTTGCTGTCTCTGGCGCCGCGCCTGCGCGCCCACCCCGACCTGGGACCCGAGGGGGCCAACGTGGATTTCATCACCGTCAAGGGTCGCCACAACCTGGACATCCGGTGCTACGAGAGAGGTGTGGAAGGAGAGACTTTGTCCAGCGGGAGCGGCTGCATCGCCTCGGCGCTGGCGGTTCATCTTTCGGGACAGGCCGATTCTCCCGTGGTCTGTCTCTCTCGCGCCGGCCTCGTCAGCACCGTGACCCTCGAACCCGGCCCTGAGGGCTCCTTCAGTGCCGTGCTTTCCGGGGACGCACGCGTCATCTACAACGCTCTGCTCAACGCCGAGGCGATCTCTGGGTTTGCTCCATGAGTCCCGAGCCCGGCAAGCACCCGAAGCTAGCTCTCGCGTGGAAGATCGCGAGCATCTCCGCCGGTTCGGCGCTGATTGTGCTCGGCATCGTGGGCTTGTTTCTCCCGATCCTCCAGGGGTGGCTCATGATCTTCGCCGGACTGGCCGTGCTCAGCCCCCACAGCCGCGCCGCGCGGACCGTCATGAGGAAGCTCAAGGAGAAGCTGGGCATACACCACAAGCGCACTCCCGACGATGAGATGGACGACCAGATCACGCAGATGTCGAAACGGGACAAGAGGACCGGGACGTGACGAGCCCGACGGGCGGGGCGGGCCGCGAGCGCCTCGAAATCCTGCAGGTGGACGCCTTCACGCGCGCGCCCTTCGCGGGCAATCCCGCCGGCGTCGTGCTGGATGCCGCCGGCCTGTCGGAACACGAGATGCGGCTCATCGCTCGCGAAATGAACGTGTCGGAGACGGCCTTCCTGATGCCACCGGAGCATGCCGAGGCGGACGTGCGCGTCAGGTGGTTCACGCCGGCCACGGAAGTGGATCTCTGCGGCCACGCCACCGTGGCCACATTTCACGCGGCGCTTGAGGAGGGGAGGTTGGCGCCGGGCACCTACAGGATGGAATGCGCAAGCGGCGTGCTGCCGATCGATCTGACGAAAGACGCCGAGGGGCGGCCCGTCGTCAGGATGGGGTTGCCGGTGCCGGAGCTCGGAGATCCGCTGCTCGCCGGCTGCAGGATTGCTGAGCCGCTCGGCATCGAAACCGACGACCTGAGTGATCGCCTTCCCGTGATGAGGGCAGGCCCGTGGGCCCTCGTGCCGGTGTCCGGCCTGGATGTCCTGAAGAGGATGCGCCCCGATTTCAATGCGCTGCGGGATATGGGCGAGCAGACCGGCATGGGGAACACCATCGTCTTCACCACAGAGACGGTCGAGAAGAGATCCCTCGTCCACCTCCGGATGTTCGCCCCAGGCTACGGCATTGAGGAAGATCCTGTGACCGGTTCGGCGCAGGGCCCCCTGGCCGCCTACCTGTTGGCCAACGGTCTCCTGCGCGCAGATGGGCGGGACCCGGTGGCGGGCCGCTTGCGCTACATCGCCGAGCAGGGAGATGTGATCGACAGGCCCGGTCGAGTCGAGGTGGAGGTTTCGACGTTGGGAAGTCGGACGGCCTCGATCACAATCACCGGACAGGCCGTCACCGTGCTCAAAGGAACGATCACGCTTCCTCTCTGACCGGTCTGACCGGCAGGCTGTTCCATGTCCGCCCGAACAGATCGATCGATCCCGGAGCATGTCCCGCGTAGTGATTGTTGAAGTACCCGAAGACGGTGATGCGGCGAGGCAGTAAAGATCGGATCGCCGGGACCCAGGCGTCCATCTCGCGGGAGCGGTCGACGATCACGTCGCCCCAGGTTTTCGTCCGTTTCTCGATGCCGTGACGATCGCCCAGCCATCTCACATATGTGAAATCCGACGTGATGGGATCGAGATCGGTCAGGAGCTCCTCCACTCGCGGCATCCAGGGATGATCGATCAAGGTGAGCGCCACCCTGTGCTTGTGGAGCGCGTCGAGCAGGGCGGGTTTCAGCCATCCCTTGTTGCGAACCTCGAGTGCGAAGCGATGCCCGGATGGAAGCAAGGGAAGGAATCCGCCCAGATTCTCGAGGAACTTCTCCAGCGTCATCCCCGATGCCTTGTTGAAATAGGGGAACTGCAGCAGGAGCGGACCGAGGTGTTCTTGCAGTGGATCCATCGCGGCGAGAAACTCCTTGAGAGCCTCTCCGCAGTCTACAAGCCCCTTCTCGTGCGTGATCACCTGGGGGACCTTTGCCGCCAGCAGAAACCCTTTGGGCAGGCACTGATGCCACCTGCGCGTCATGGAGACGGCGGGGACCCGGTAGAAGGTGGCGTCCACCTCCACGGTCCTGTAGCGCGTGGCGTAGTAGGTGAGGTAGTCGCCCGGGGGAGTGCCCTCGGGGTAGAAGACCCCCTCCCAGTCCTTGCTGGACCAGGAGGAGGTCCCGAGATAGAGGTGTTCGTGCAGGGTCAACGAGATCCCTACTTGCGGGTGTAGGTGATCTCCATGGTCTTCACTTCCTTGCCTTCGTGATTCTCGTACATCGAGAAAACCTGCGTCGCGGGGTCCACGACCTGACTGACCATCTTCATGGTCACTTCCTTCTTGGTGATGGGGTCGTTGCTGGTCGCGGACCAGGTCAACAGCTTGCCCGCGGAGTCGAGCGTTCCCCGCGAGCGCATGATCCCGGTGCCGAAGTTGTCTACCCAGTTGCCCACGAACTCCTTGGAGATGTTATCGTAGCCGGTGAGGCCGAGGCCCTGGAAGGGCATGCCGTTGAACGTGCCGGTGTACTCCTCCTTCAGGTACCTGCCTCCCAAGATGAGGGATCTCTCGACGGAGCCTTCCGAAACCTGCGGCTCTGAAGACCCCATCCACGACTTGGTGTGGGCGCTCCACGAACCAACCCACGACTTGAGCATCTCGTGGTTCGGGCCGGGTGCCGCCTGCTTCATCACCTCGCCCCACATCTGCTCCTCCGACGGCGCCGCCTGGGCCGACTTTGACTTCTCCTCGGGTCGCGGCGAGGCCTGTAAGTGCGCTGGCGTCGCCAGGCAGCATCCCAGCAGGCCGCAGAACAAGAGACGACAGAGATTCCATGTGCATGCCTTCACGGGTTTCCCCCCTTTGATTGATGTCCGGGCGCGCAATTCTAATGCGCTCCGCCATGTGGATCAATCCCATCGGGCATGATGTATCCTTGAAACTGAGCCGCGCCGCGTTTACAGGAGGCTCCGCTTCTGGAGAGGATGGGGCCATGAGCAGACCAAGCAGGTACTCACCAGAGGTCAGGGAGCGGGCCGTTCGGATGATCTTCGAGCACGCCAATGAGCATGAATCGCAGTGGGCAGCAATCTGTTCGATAGCCGGCAAGATCGACTGTACCTCCGAGACGCTGCGCAACTGGGTCCGCCAGGCCGAACGCAACCAGGGTGTTCGGCCCGGTTTGACGAGCGTGAAGCGGGAGCGTCTCAAGCACCTCGAGCGTCAAGTCCGCGAGCTACGACGGGTCGTTCATCGATGAGCACCGAAGCTGCTACGGGGTCGAGCTGATCCGCAGGGTGCTGCCGATCGCCCCGTCCACGTACATCGAACACAAGGCACGACAGACCGATCCCGCGCGGTTGCCGGCGCGAGCGCGGTGCGATACGGTCCTTCGGGAACA
>JAWPNA010000005.1:0-8583 GCA_045402695.1 Acidobacteriota bacterium | reverse complement strand
GTGCCGCCGTAGTTGATCACGATGTCGATCAACTGGCCCGCCCCGCGCGGAGAGCCCAGGTTCACGTGCAGCTTGTCGGAGCTGCGCGTGAACGACAGGGGGACAAGCCCCTCCAGGATCGACGTGACCTGCATCTGGTCGAACAACCCGACATCCAGGTTGACCAGGCCGGCGGACAGAACCCGGGCCATCAGGCGCACCGATCCCTCCACCCGGTTGGGGTTCAGGCTCACGCGCACATTAATAAGGTAGCTCTCCACGTCCACCGGGGCGCCCGGTGCCAGGAGGGCCTGTTGGACGGCGGCGTTGATCTCCCCCCGCCGTGCGCCGGCTTCCCGGGAGCGGATACGGTCGCGCTCCGTCCGGGGAGGGACCACCAGGGGCCGAGGCGGCCGAGGCTGATGGTCGGCTCCAAACAGGGGCTGCAAACCCGGGAGCGACAAGAGGGACAGGGCTAGTGGGAGCAGCGCCGCAAACCGGCCACGGTGAAGCATATGAGGAGGCAATTATAGCCGATGTCGGGGGTGTCCCACAAAAACATCATTCGCGCTGGCAACCATAAACGCCGCGGCGGGTCGGATCGTAGAGTAGATGGGAGGAGGAGGTATGACCACACGCCCCATGCCGCCCGTGCATCGAACCGGCACGATGCGTGACGAGGAGAGGCTGGCGCTTGAACGATCCCTCGCGGGTTCAGTTGAGGCATTCGAGCCTCTGGTTCGATTGAACGCTCCCCGCGTCGTGCGGCTCGCTTACCACTTTCTGGGCGACTGGGAAGAAGCCAGGGACCTGGCCCAGGAGACCTTTGCCAGGGCTTACCTGCATCTGGCCCGATACGATGCCGGGCACCCGTTCGGGACCTGGCTCTGCACGATTACCGCGCGCCTCGCCACTGACAGGCTAAGGCGCCGCCGGTTGGCGCGCAGGACCCTCGGGGAGTACAGGGCCGCCGCCCCCGCGCCGATCGGCGCCGAGATGACGCTCAGCCTGAGAGAGGCGCTCTCCCGCCTCACGCCGAGGCAACGCCAAGCCGTGGTGCTGTGTGACCTGCACGGCTTTTCCGCGACCGAGGCGGCTGAGATGATCGGGTGCACCGGCAGCACGGTACGTGTCTTGCGGTTTCTCGCGAGGCGCAGGATGCGTGAGTTTCTGGGAGCGCGAAGCGATCCCGGGATACGCGCCGAGGAGCCGATTCGGCTGGAGATCGTCGAATGAACCCCCGGTTCTCTTACGACGCCGATGACCCGTTCGGCACGCGCCCCGACGAGAAGCCCCCCGCCGGATGGGACACGCAGTTCTTCGACGGTGTGCGCGGGAAGATTGAGAGCCGGCGGCGGGAGCCCGACCACGGGAAGCTGCCGGAGCCCGAGGGCCAAAACCGCCTGGACTCTTCCCTTCTCGTGGCCGCCTTCCTGACACTCCTGGGAGCGGCCGCGATCGTCGTCGGCCGTGAAGCAGACGTCTCCCCGGCGGAGCGGCGTGAGGACGCCTCACGCACCATCGTTCATGTCAATGGGTCGCAGGATCCCGCCGTGGCGGTCGAATGGGCGCGCCTGAGCGGCCGCAGGTCAGGCTACGTGGTGTTCCAGTCCCTCGCGCCGGAGATCTCCTACGTGGTGGTCGACCGGCGGCTGGCGGGCCAGTGAGGCGGGGATGAGGCGGGGATGAAACGGGGACGGGCGCTGGCGGGCGCGGCCGCCGCGACACTCTCGGTCGCCGCGCTTGTGTGGCAACCGGGAAAGCCGGGGCCGGACGGGACCCTCGCCTCGGGCAACCCGTCGGCGGCGCGTGACACGGCTGCCGCTGCCTCCCCGGTCCAGCCCGCCGAAACCTCCACGGCCGCGGGTGGCCGGGTCATGCTCCAGCTATTCCGCGGCAGCACCGCCGGCTCGCACTCCGAGGTGTCGATCACGACGATTTTTCGCGAGCGGACTTTCACCGTTCTGGCCGACGCCGATCTGGCACACGGTGCGGAGGACGATCTCAGATCCCAGGTGAAGGAGATCTTCTCGCTGAAGGAGATCGTCTCTCTCGGATCGAGCATGGTCACTCTGGCGGGAGGCTCCGCGCTCCTTGATGACGATGGGCGGCAAGTCGCGATCCGGATCGAGGGGCAGCCGGTCGGCGGGCGCGCCGTGAGGCTGGTCGTGTCGCAGATGCGCGACGGCCGGGAGGACGTGGCCACCAGCGTGGTGGCCCGCTACGGCAAGACGATCGTCCTGGCAGGTCCCGCCCCGAGCGCGGCATCCGGGGGCAAGGAGATCATCTTCGTCTGCCTGACGGCGATCTCCCCTGCGGCGGACACCTCCGAGGAGGCAGGAGCGCGCCTGGCGGCGCTGCGGTGATCCCCTACGCGACAATGCGCGATCACCTGGCGCGCACCGACCTGTAGGTCGCATCGTCACCGAGCACGAGCCATTCCACCAGCGACAAGGGAATGCTCCCGCTCGACAGCAGTCGATCGTGGAAGTCTCGCAGCCGGAACTCTCCCCCCATGCGGTCCCGGTACAGACCCAGCAGGCGCTGTATCTGGTACTTGCCCACCTGGTAGTTCATCTTCTGCCCCGGCGTGACCGCTGCTCCCGCAGCCTCGCCCGTGGCCGCCTCCTTGTCGAGTCCTCCTTCCTTCATGAAGTACTCGACCGCCCGGCTGAAGGTCCATTCTCCCGTGGCCAGCTTCACGTCCACCGGAACCCGGGCCGCGCGGTAGCGCATCAGCCTCAGAACCTGGGCCCTGCCCGCCTGTCCCGCCGGGCTGTCATCGTAGAGACCGGTGCGCATCAGCATCTCCTCTCCGTACAGCGCCCAGCCCTCGACGAAGACGCCGTCCTGGTGGAGCCGCCGGATCTCACCCGGTATGTGGTTGGCGATCGAGATCTGCAGGAAATGGCCGGGGATCCCCTCGTGGCCCAGGATCGGCAGAGGGTTGCTGAGGGCGGCCCTCATGTAGAAATTTCCGCTGGCGGGATCGAACTCGGGCAGGAAGTAGAACCCGGAAGGATCCGTGTCGAAGACGCCGGGCGCGTTCATGAAGCCGCCCGGAGAGGTGGGGCGGAAGGCCGCCGGCAGCTCGAGGATCCGGAATGGGCCGATGTAGTTGGGGACGGTGAGGATCTCATGCCGCGCGATGTGATCCATGAGAGTCGATGTCCGCGCCTCGTACTCGGAGAGAAACTGCCCCCGCGTCGACGCCGGCGGCCCCGCCCCGGGATGTTTCAGCGTATCCGCCAGCGAGGGATCCGGCAGCCATGCCTCCATCGCCTTCGCGCGAGCCAACTCGGCGCGCCCGAGCGTGACGAGCTGATCGGCGTCGAGCGGGAGCAGGTAGATGTCCCGCAGCATGGCGTTGTAGTTCTCCCGCCCCATCGCGAGAGGTGCCTTGAAGGATCCCTCCGACACCTTCAGCCACTCGCCGAAGCCGCGCAGCGCCGCGAGCGCGGATTCCCGCGAAGCCACGAGCGCGGCGCGGTCCGCCTCGCCCAGATCCGGCAGCAACAGACCGAGACTGTCATTGAAGAGCGGTCCGATTCCGTCGATCGACTGCCAGGCGAGCCTCGCTAGGAGCGGCACCGCCTCGGTCAGGTTGGCCCGCGCCTGCGCCAGCAGCGCGGGCATCGCCGTAAGGCGCGCCGCGGCGGCGCGGGCGCGCGCCGATCGCGGGGCGTAGTCCTTCTTCAACAGCGAAAAGATCCCGTTGCTGCACTCCTCGACATAGAGGCCGGGATCTCTGCTCGCGCGGCGCAGCACGCGATCCTCGAAAAGTGCCCTGTTCAGGTCCGATCGGAATAGCGCGAAGTCCACCTGATCGTCCACCGACCAGGAGGAGACATCCGCTTCGGCGGCCTGTTGAAGCGCCAGCGCGACCTTGCGGCGGCGCGCGTCGCGCGCCTCGGGAGAGTAGTCGGCGAGGCGCGAGTCTCCCACGTGCAGTCCCGCGTCGGATGCGGAGACGGGGTACTCCGCGTAGAACGACGAGTAATAGTCGTGAGCCGTGGCCCTCAGGGCCGCCGGGCTCATGCCGGACTCACTCGACGCCGCGCGGGACGGCGCAGCGCACAGGGCGGCCGCCAGGACGGCCGCGGCGGCGAGCCTCATGCGTAACCGGCCTCATCGAGTGCGTCCTCGTCCATGCCCAGGTAGTGCCCGATCTCGTGAAGCAGCGTCACGCGTATCTCCTCGATGAGATCACCGCCGCCCTCGCAGGCACGCTCCAGGTTCCGCTTGAAGAGGTAGACAGCCTCGGGCAGGCCGGGCACCTCGTTGGATGATTTCTCGGTCAGAGGCGTGCCGATGAACAGACCGAGCAGATCGGGGTCGGGGTTCTCAAGCGCAAGCAGCAGCGCCGTCGCCGGGACCTCTTCCACGACGATGGGAAGGCCGCGGATCTTGCCGGCGAACTCGGGCGGCAGGCTGTTTTGCGCTTCCTCCACTGCGGCCTCGAACTGCTCCCGGCTGCACGACGCGGGCTCCTCGTAGTGTCCAGGATCGAGACGATGTGCCTGGCGAAAGCTGTCGTCGGCCTCGGCGTGCCTGCCCATCAGATCGAGCGACAGCCCTTTGAGGTAGTGGGCGGACGCGTGGCCCGGATCCCGTTCGATGGCCTCCTCGGCGAGACCGAGGCTTTCGTCGAACCGGCAGCTCGCATAGAAGAGGTCGGCCAAGGACACGCGGGCCTCGACCTGCGATGGGTCGATTCGCAGCGCCTCGCGGAAACTCCGCTCCGCCTCGATGGGCTCACCCAGCTCGTGCAGCGCAGCGCCCGCCAGCATCAGGGCCCCGAGGTGCGATCCGTCCTGCTCCAAGAGGGTTTGAGCGGAGTGCAGGGCTCCATCCAGGTCCCCCCGCTCCAGCAGATCCCAGCCTTCATCGAGCATTTCCTCATGAGGGGACATGACCGCAGCATGCTAGCACGCGCGGCGGGGTCGGGAGCGTGTCCGACTCACGGCTTGGGCCGCGCGAGCTGATGAGCGAGGCATCACGCCGCCCCGGTGAACGCCTCCTGGGTGGATGAGCGTGCCGTGAGGAGCCTGGCCCCCTGCACCTCGCGGTGCACGCGCAGGAAGGTCTCCTGATCCTTCAACGCGCGCAGCATCCCGGGGATTCTGGTGAGCCGCGGGATAAGCCACGGGGAGTGGCGCAGCGTGAGCAGGCCCTGCCGGACGATCTCGGGGCGGAAAGCAACCTGGTTCGCCTCGCGAAACACGCGGGCCACCTGCCGATAGAACTCCTCGGCTCCGAGTCGCATCGGCATCAGCGCTGTGAACAGCGAGAATGCGGGATGGGTCACGACGGCGCGGTCCGCCAGATCCGGCGATCCGGGCAGCACCTGTCTGTAAAGATCGGTCCCCGGCAAAGGCGTGGCGATGGTGAAGTTCGCCGTGCGGATAAAGTGACGGTGCTCCCTCAGGAACCGCACGATCTCATCGAAGTAGGCCACATCGGCCTCGCACGGTATCACGAACTGCGCCGTGACGAAGGCGCCTTCCGCCGCCGCGCGCCGGATCGCTTCGCTGTTCGTGTCGATGGTGTTGCGCTTGCTGAAACTCTTGAGTTGCTCGTCCGTGACGGCCTCCACACCGAAGAGGATCCACCTGAGTCCGCCCCGCCGGATCCAGGCCCTGAACCGCTCCTCCTGCCGCACGTAGAGATCGGTGCGCGTCTCCACTGTGAGCCAGAAGTCCGGCCGCCGCGGGAGGAACTCCGAGGAAAGCCACTCCAGCAGAGGATCGTACAGCTCTCGGAGCTGCTGCTCGCTGGCCTGCATCCAGATGTCGTCGGCGAAGAAGAAGCCACGCACCATCGGCGGCAGGGAACGAAAATCGTGCTGCACGTTGGCCAGTGATGCAAGCGCCACGCGCCGCCCGTGAGTCTTCCAGACGCTGCAGAAGGTGCAATCGAAGGGGCATCCTTCGCTTGTCTGGCCGATGCCCGTGGGTCTGAGGCCCTGGAAGTAGCGCCGCCAGTATCGATCGGGGATCAGGTGCCAGGCGTAGGGGCGCAGCGACGCCATCTCGCGGGCCGGCGGCCCCGGAGTCAGGATCCAGCGATCTCCTTCTCGGTGGAAATAGCCCGGGAAGCTCACGGGGGCCCTGCCTGCATCCTGCAGTTCCGTGATCAGGGCCGCCAGCGACGCGTCACCGCCGCGGAAGCAGATCAGATCGGCCGCCGATCCGAAAAACGAGGCGGGATCCTCCGACGGCGCGGTGCCCCCCAGAACGATGCAGGCTGAAGGGCAAGCCGCCCTTACGGCGGCGGCCAGATCGATGGCCTCGTCGCCGTTGGAGGTGAAGGTGAGCGCGATCCCCACCAGGTCGGGCGGATCCTGGGCGAGGGAGCGCAGCAGTCTCCCGCGCTCACCGGGAAACCTGAGGTCGGCTATTCGCACTTGAGCCGCGTGGATGATCTGACCGGCCAGGCGCACCTGCGCGAGGGGTGGATAGTTCGCGACGATCGGGAGGCCGAACCTTTGTGTGACCGGGTTGATGGCCGGCTCGATCAGGATCGCACGAGGCCTTTTCATTCACAAGGCTCCGCCATGCAGCCGCAGAGAGGCCTACGAGCGCCTCCGCGGGGAGTCGCTCCGACTCCCCTCTTTCTTCAGCGCCCGGACTTGATCTCGTCGTAGATGACCGAGATGTCGTTGCCCAGAGTCCTGAACGCCGGCTTGATCTCCGGGTATGCCTCCATCTTGATGGCCCGAATGGCGTCCGCTCTGGACATTCCGGCCTTGACTGCTTTTTCCACCTCAATGCGCAGGTCGGCGAGGAAGTCACGGAAACGCTTCAGGCCCGCGATGTCGGTGACCGGGCCATGCCCGGGGATCACCTTGGTGTCGGGCGGGACGTGCGACAGAGCGTAGTCGATGTTCTCGATGTAGCCGCGCTCGGAGCCGCCGCCCAGGGCGTCGATGAAGGGATACATGCCGTTGAAGAAAAGGTCCCCCATGTGCAGGACCTTCTCGTCCTTGAAGAAGACCATGGAGTCGCCGTCCGTGTGCCCCGGCGCGACATGGAAGACCTCGACCTCCTGGCCCGAGAGCCAGACCTTCACGTGGCCGTCGTACGTCAGTGCGGGGGGAACCGCCGTCTCCGGCTTGAACTTGAGGGCGGCCTCGAGAAAGAAACCGATCAAGCTCCGATCCTTCTCGAGCGACTGGCGATAGGGATCGGACGGATCGGCAAGCGACGAGATCTCCGCCTCGAGCGCCTTCAGCCTGCCGGGGAACATCCGGGCGATGACCTCGGGATACTCGAGGAGACGCGGGCGGACGGTGTCGTGCGCGATGATCTCGGCGAACTTGACGAAGATCGGGTTGCCTCCCGTGTGATCCGAATGGTAGTGGGTGTTGACGAGGTATCGGATCGGTTTGTCGGTGACAGCGCGGATCTGATCGACGATGCCATGGGCGATGTTCTCGTACTGATCATCCACCACCAGGACGCCGGCGCTCGTCACGAGAAACCCGACATTGCCCCCCTGTCCGAAAAGGCAGTAGGTGTGTTCCGACACCTTCTCGAGCTTGAACACGGGGCCAGGCTGAGCCTGATCGGGGGCGAGACCCCGATGGGCATGAGCGGGTGCCGTGACGAGGAGCAGGCACAGCAACAGCGCGAATCGGCGCATGGGACGCTCCTCCCTCCAGAGGCGCTCACTCTATCTCCGGTCCAACGGGGCTGTCAACGCGCCGCCTTGAGGCCTATAATTCCGATCACGATGCAGCACTCCCGCACGTCACATGAGCGGCCCGCGGCACAGGCGGCGGCAGCGCGCAGGATCATCCACATTGACATGGACGCCTTCTTCGCATCCGTGGAACAGCTCGACGACCCCTCGCTGAGGGGCCGGCCCGTCGCCGTGGGCGGCGACCCGGCCCGGCGCGGCGTTGTGTCCGCGGCGTCGTATGAAGCGCGCGCCTTCGGAGTGCGGTCAGCGATGCCGATGAGCCGCGCCGTGAGGCTCTGTCCGGACCTGATACGCCGCCCTCCAAGGTTCGGTCGGTATGTCGAGGTTTCATTGCGCATGTGCGACATCCTGCGGAAATGGACTCCGCTGGTGGAGCGGATCTCGCTTGACGAGGCCTACCTGGACGTTACGGCGTGCGGACTGCCCGCCGCGGAGATCGCAGCGCACCTCAAGACGGAGATCCGGACGGCGCTTGGCCTCACGGCATCGGCTGGCGCGGGGCCCTCCAAGCTGATCGCGAAGATCGCCTCGGACGCCGGCAAGCCGGACGGCCTCACCGTTGTGAAGCCTTCGCGGGTCGAGAGCTTTCTCGCTCCCCTGCCCGTGTCGCGGCTCTGGGGGGTGGGCCCGGTGACGGAGCGGAAGCTGGCGGCTCTCGGCATTCAGACAGTCGGCCAGCTTGCGCGAGCCTCGCCGGACGCCGTCGCGGCGAGGCTCGGCCCCGCGTCAGCGGTGCTGATCCAGCTTGCCCGCGGGCAAGACGATCGACCTGTGGAGCCCGGCAGGAAGACCAGCTCGGTCTCCTGCGAGCGCACTCTCGCTGACGACACGCGGGATCTTCCGCGGCTGCACGAGATCATCGAGCGGTTCTCGTCCGATATCGCGAGTTCGTTGCGTGAA
>JAWPNA010000239.1:0-3272 GCA_045402695.1 Acidobacteriota bacterium | reverse complement strand
GGGGTTCTTCAAGATCATGGGGGACCGCCTGCCCGAGCAAGAGCACCGGGAGGCCGCACGCCTGGGTCTGGAGCTTGCCCGTGAAAAGGTCTGCTCGGGGCAGTACGACCTGATCATCCTCGACGAGATCAACAACGCCGTCGCCGACGGGCTGCTGCCGGTGGAGCCCCTTCTGGCCCTGCTGGACGGCAAGCCGTACGCCCTGCACCTCATCCTGACCGGCCGCAACGCCCACCCCGAGGTGCTGCGCCGGGCCCACCTGGTCACCGAGATGACCGAAGTGAAACACCCCTACCAGCAAGGGATCCTGGCCCAGAAGGGGATCGACTTCTAGCCCTCCCAGACGAGAGCAGCGCCCAGTCATTTCCGCGCCTCGCCCTCGCCGCCCCGCCCCCCCGTCCCCACGTTTGACACCGGCCCCTACGGGCCCATATTCCACGCAAACCTGGAGGTGTGGACATATGAAAAACGGACCCAGGCTTTCGGCATGGTTGCTGTCGGTGGCCCTGGCGGTATCGCCGGCCGCGGCGGGGATCGGGGTCAATGTGGACGTGCTCTGGTACCCCGACCCCAAGAACGATTCTCAGGTCTTTCTGCACATGTCCAACGTGGCCTACCCGGCCGAGAGATATGCCGTGGTCGAAGTGTTCCACGAGATCCCGAACCCGTACGAGACCTACCCCACGTTGGCCTTCGTCGCGCACTACGGCCACGTGAGCGTCGGGACCGTGTGGGAGTACAGGAAGCGGGGCCACGACTGGTACAACGTCATGATGCACTTCGGCGTGCAGCCCAGCGTGCTGTTCTTCGAGGTGCCCCAGCAGCCGGGCCCGCCCTACGGCAAGGCGTACGGCTATTGGAGAAAGCACGGCAACAAGCTCAAGCCCGACATGATCACCAATGACGACGTGCGCTACTGGGTGAGCCTGCGCACCGTCAGCATGTCCTCGGGCGTTGCCCCCGGCGAGGCGGTCAAGTGGCGCCAGTCGGGCAAGAGATTCGAGCAGCTCGCCGGCATGAAGTACCGAGAGAAGCACGGCAACGGTCGTGACCTGGAGGAAGCCGGCTTCGGCCCCGGCAAAGGGAAGGGGAAAGGGAAAGGCAAGGGCATTAACTAGCGGCGTCCCGGCAGCGCGCCATCAGCGCATGAAGGAGAGGGCCACGCGGCCCTCTCCTGACGCCTCCTTTGACTCCTGATCCACACTGGCCTATCATCCCCCGGCCATGGGCCTTTCCACCGACGCGATCCACGCCGGCCAGGAGTCCGACCCCACCACCGGCGCCGTCTCCGTGCCGATCTACCAGACCTCCACCTACGAGATGACCGAGCTGGGGGTGACGCGCGGCTACGACTACGCGCGCACCATCAACCCCACCCGCTCCGCCCTCGAGCGCAGCATCGCGGCCCTGGAGAAAGGCCAACGAGGATTCGCCTTCGCCTCCGGCATGGCCGCCATCAACGCCGTCTTCTCGATGCTGTCAACCGGCGACCACGTCGTGATCTCCGAGAACGTCTACGGGGGCACCTTCAGACTCATCAACGGCGTGCTCAGAAATCTCGGCCTCAGCTTCTCCTTCGTGGACACATCCGACCTCGGCAACGTCGAAAAGGCGATGACGCCCCACACCCGGATGGTCTTCGTCGAGACACCCACCAACCCGATCCTGACGCTCACCGACATCGCGGGGGCCGCCAAACTCTGCCGCAGGAAGGACGCCACATTCGTCGTGGACAACACCTTCATGAGCCCCTACCTGCAGAGCCCGATCCCGCTGGGCGCCGACATCGTCGTGCACAGCACCACGAAGTTTCTCAACGGACATTCCGACAGCGTGGGCGGCGCGGCGGTGGCCGTCAAGAAGGAGCACATCGAGAAGCTGCACTTCATCCAGAAGTCGGCCGGAGCCATCCTCTCGCCGTTTGACTCCTGGCTCGTGCTGCGCGGCATCAAGACCCTGGCCGTGCGCATGGACCGCCACGAGGCCAACGCGCGCACCATCGCCGACTTCCTGGACGGCCACCCCAGGATCAAGCGCGTCGCCTACCCCGGACTCGACTCGCACCCTCAGCACGCCCTCGCCAGGGAGCAGGCTCGAGGCTTCGGCGCTCTGATCACTTTCGAGCTGGGCAGCTACGCCAACGCCAAGAAGTTCCTGGACGCCCTTCAGGTCTGCACCCTGGCCGAGAGCCTTGGCGGAGTCGAGACGCTGATCTCCCACTCCGCCTCCATGACGCACGCGTCGGTGCCCCCCGAGGAGCGCAAGAGACTGGGGATTGCGGACGACCTGGTACGGCTCTCGGTAGGGATCGAGGACGCGGAGGACCTGATCGCGGATTTCGAGCGGGGACTCGCGGCGATCGGCTAGATGGAAGGGGAGCCGGCGCTCAAGTGGTGCGCGGCTTCACCGAGGCGGTCATCCACTCGATGACCTTCTCCTCGCCTACGGCGATGGGCAGGGCGATCACCTCGGGCAGCTCGTAGGTGTGCATCTCGCGGATCGTGTCGCGCACCTCGTTGAACAGGTGGGCCGAAGTCTTGATCAGGAGCAGGAACTCGCGATCGCGGCAGACCCGCTCCTTCCAGCGATAGATCGAGACACCCAGAGGGACCATGTTCACGCACGCCGCCAAGTGTCTCTCGACCAGGGTGTTGGCGATCGAATCGGCGAGGTCTTCCTTGTCAACCGTGGTGAGGATGATCAGCTTGTCGGTGGTGATGTTCATGCGGGGCTCACTCCGCAAGGATTATGGTGCCGCGATCCGGCACTGTCAAGGCAACGCAGCATCCGGCGCTGCACCCGAAGGCTGCCCCGAAGGATGCGCCCCATGACCCCCCACACGTTCGGCACCTCCGGATGGCGCGCCATCAGCGCCGACGAGTTCACCTTCGCCAACGTGCGTCTTCTCGCGCACGCCATCGCCGAGACCCTGATCGAGTCGGGAGGCGGCGCCCGCCCCCTCGCCATCGGCTACGACACGCGCTTCCAGTCCGAGCGCTTCGCCGAGCAGGCCGCCCACGTGCTGGCCGCCCGCGGCCTGCGCTGCCTCATGTCGGCCACCCCCATCCCCACCCCCGCCCTGGCCCACGCCATCCGCCACCACAAGCTGGCCGGTGCCATCAACATCACCGCCAGCCACAACCCCGCCGAGTGGAACGGAGTGAAGTTCTCCACCGATCGTGGCGCCCCGTCCCCCCCCGATCTCACCAGGATGGTGGAGGCCAAGGCCGCGGCCATCGCCGCCTCCTCAGAGGCGGACGCGATCGCCGCCC
>JAWPNA010000454.1:0-13920 GCA_045402695.1 Acidobacteriota bacterium | reverse complement strand
TCCCGCAAGCCAACGAGATTGGCACGTTGGTCGATGCCTATGTCGAGGGTGGTGACATGCACGTGGAACTCACCCTGGCCTTTGCCCGTAAGGAGGCCGATGTCGTCGGCGACGAGATGCGGTTGGAACGGCTGCGTGGCTTCTTCAATAGTCTACAGCAGCGGTCGCTGGCACGATTGCAGGCACTGGATACCAGGGCTGGTGAGTTGGTCCGCGCCAATGTACAGGGATACCTGCAACATCCGCGCTCGACGATCCATTTCCTCCGGCCCCTGGCGCGTAGAACGCAACACAGAGGTCGGCGGCTGTTTGTGTGGTTGTTCGATGGTATGCGCTACGACACCTGGACTGAGGTCGTTCGGCCGCTTCTGGTGCAGAGTTTTGCCATCGAGGAGGAAACGCCCCTGCTGGCTCCCCTGCCCACCTATACCCAACTGGCCCGTAAAGCGCTCTTCGCTGGCGGCTACCCGGATACGGTCTGGAAAGTGTTCGGTGGGCGTTTCACCCCGGACGAACAGATCCTGGCGGCGCGCAATTTTGGCCTGACGTCAGAGCGGGAAATGAAACAGGAGACGGTCTTTATCGACCATGCGGATACTGATACCGGCAGGGAGAAACTCCGCGCACTGAAAGTCCGCCAGTTCAACTGTCTGGTCTTCAACATCAGCGATGACAACCTGCATATCGAACGGGGTGATCTGCGCGAGATCAACGATAAGATTCGCCAGAAGGTCGAGCGAGACGTGTTGCCTGAAATGAAACGCCTGGTTGGTCCGGACGACGTTGTGGTGATTACGAGCGATCATGGCTTTGTCGAGTTAGTGGACCAGGACAGCATTCCCATCGATGGTCCAGAAGCTGAGGAGCAGGTTTTTTTATCGTTATCTCTGTGACCTGGAACATCCAGCTGGTATTGAGGTCCCTTACAGCGGCAAGAAAGGGGTCAGCAGCGTGACTGCTCTCATCGGGCGGGCGTGGTTTACCCGTCAGAAAGGACGCTATACGCGCTATGCCCATGGGGGAGCTTCCCTGCCTGAAATGGTGGTCGCGGGTGTTGTACTGCACAAACTCGTAGCTCCGGAAGATCTCCGGCTTGACATCTCTGCGCCAGAGCGGTTGCGGGGCTTAGAAGATGAGGACGTGGAAGTGCCAGTGACCATCAGACTGAAACCTCTGACGCGCTGGAATGAGGCGTATAAGGAATTCCCGCGCTATGTCATGGAATATCTTTGTGCCCGTTTCGTGGACCCTAAAGACCCCCTTCCGGGCCAGCAGAAGATCGACCGGATCCTCGAAGAACATTACGTCGACAGCGGCAAGAAAGAACTCATCAAGAGCCGCATCCGGGAACAAGGGGAATACACTTTCCTGGGGCAACTCACCCTGTCGTATGACCAACGCACCGATCATTACTGGGCGGATGTGCCAGCCCTGGGCGACAGCCATGTGCGTGTGAATGAACGGGTGAAACGAGAGTTCGGTGATATCCTGCTGACTACAGGCGCCTGGGGTACGATGCGTATCGAGTTCGATGGCACCTATGAAGTGAAGAGGAAAAAATACCCCTTTAACATTGTCGAATTCAGCCCTTTTCAGGTTATCCGGCTCTCTCTGGACGACTATGTCGAGAAACGGCAGTGCTTCACCACCCAGGAGTGGATTGACCTGCTCATGCAAACCATTGGTTACAACCCCTACCGCTTAGAGGAGCGGGTAAAACAGCTTCTCCTCATACGGTTGGTGCCTTTTGTCGAGAGTAACTACAACTTGATTGAGTTGGGTCCCCGGGAAACCGGCAAAACCTATATGTACAAAAACACCTCCCCCCGAGCCTTTGTGGTCTCCAGTGGGAAATCGACGCCCGCCACTCTGTTCTACCACAAAGCCAGGAAACGCGTGGGCATTATTGGTGTGAAAGACGTGGTTGTCTTCGACGAGGCCAGTCAGATCCGCCCTGCAGATGCGGTGCCGGCAATCGCGCGCGGGGATCGCCTTGTGTTGGCAGGAGACGAGCGCCAGCTTCCGCCTTCGGCCTTCTTCCTCTCCGCCTCTTCGGAGGAAGAGGAGCATCAGGAAGAACAGCCATCGCTGGCGGCAACCGAAGGCTTCGAGTCGGTGCTTGAGAACCTCGGGATGTTGCTTCCATTCCGCATGCTCGCCTGGCACTACCGCAGCCACGACGAACGCCTAATCGCCTTCTCCAACGTCTATCTCTATGACCGCAGCCTGACTACCTTCCCGGGCGTCGGCGGGGGTGAGCCCGTGGGTCATGTCCCCGTTGTGTTCCATCCCGGTAAACCTGGGCAGGAGGAGAGTGCTTCGGATGAGGTCGTCGAGGTGGTGCGGCTCGTCATCGAGCACGCGCAAGAACATCCAGAGGAAACGCTCGGCATCATCACGATGGGGATCAAGCATGCCAACCGAATCGAGGAAGCCCTTCGCCTCGAACTCGCAGACCGCCCCGATCTTGAGGAGTTCTTCTCAGAGACAAGGGAGGAGCGCTTCTTCGTCAAGAACCTTGAACGCGTTCAGGGCGACGAGCGGGATGCGATCATCTTGTCGGTTGGTTACAGCAAGTCGGCCGACAGGCCGGATGCTCTATCGCTTTGGACCGATTAACAACGAGGGCGGGGAGCGCCGCCTCAACGTCGCCGTGACACGAGCCCGAAAGCGACTAAGGGTGGTGTCGTCATTCGGCTCGGCCGACATGGACCCCGATCGGCTCAAGGCCCAGGGCGCAAGGCTCCTTCGCGCCTACCTGCAGTACGCCGAGAGCGGAGCGTCTAGCCTCGGAGAACGGGTGTTGAGCAAACCCGCCCTCAATCCGTTCGAGATCGACGTCCGGGATACGCTCACCCGCCAGGGCATCCCCCTCCTCGCGCAGCTGGGCGTCTCCGGTTACTGGATCGACTTCGCAGCCAAACACCCCCGGCGCCAGGGACAGTTCGTCCTGGCGATCGAGTGCGACGGTGCGAGCTACCACTCGACCCCCACAGCGAGGGACCGTGATCGCTTGCGCCAAGAACAACTCGAACGACTGGGATGGCGGTTCCACCGCATCTGGTCCGCAGACTGGTTTGCCAACAAGGAGGTAGCCGCGGCGACCGCTCTGGCCGCTTACAACGAGGCGGTGGAGGCCGCCGACCGAGACGATGTGGCAGGATCTCAGGTCGGCCGCGTGGGTGGCTCGACTTCGATGCAGGCGGCCGGTGACCCCGACCCTCCTCTCGCTGCGGCGTCACCGATGCGCGCATCCCGCCCGCCGGTACCCGGGAACCGACCGATCGGCTACTACACTCACCGCCAGCTCGTGTCTTTGGTCAGGTGGATCGAGTCGGACACACTGCTACGAACCGAGGATGAGGTCCTGGCCCAGGTAATGCAGGATCTGGGATTTGAACGCCGCGGGAAGAACATCATCTCCGCGATCAGGCAAGCGATAAGAGACTCTCGTCGAGTGAAGCCACGATGAAGGAGGACCAGGACGCACTCTTACTGGGGCGACAACCGAGGTTGCGTATGTTCGCTAGCAAGTTCGAACGGCCCCGTTCCTTGCCGTGGCAGGCGTATGTCCATTCCCCTGTGTTGGCATGGAGGAGCCGTCTAGAGGACTCATGAACGAAAACGCGCCTCGAGTCTTCGTAGAGGACTGGTCGTCCGTCTACGGATCTCCCTATTTGGTTGTGCCTGATGACACGGATGGGGACGACGTGGTCTTGGTCGAGGATGGCGAGGAGCTCCTCCTGCATGCGGGCGACGGGTCCGTGCTCGGTCAAGCCGCCGCCTTCGTGGATGGCGTTCGGCGGGGAGAAGCGCGACTCTATCTCGTGGACAACGGCGAAACGGTCAGTGGGGCGGCAGGAGCACACGGCTGCGGCGCTGTGGTTGTGGAACCCGGTCTACGCGCTCGGTTCGAGCGCTGCACCGTTCGGCGGCTAGTGATCTGGGGCTCCGGCATGTTAGCTCGATTGCCTGCCCAAATCGGGGGATGGGCGTGGAGCGCTCACTCCATAGCCTCCCAGGACCCCAACGGCCCTCTGATCGAATTGCAGCAACGGATGCGCCAGGCGGAGGGGGAGCTCGCGGAGCAGCTCTGCGACGCAGGACACCTAACGGTTGTCGACGGTCCTCTCAACTACGTCCGAAGCCGTGACCTGCCCGTAATCGGGCTCGTAAAGACACACCACCGAATGCTGCTTCCGCCGGAGTTGCATGCTCGGGTGCCTGAACTGGGGCCCGGTCAGCGGACGTCGTTGTTCCGACGCCGCGAGGACATCTACTCTGCCTACTTGAGACTCGCACCGCGAAGCTCATCGTCCGGTCCGTGGTCGGGGATCGTCCGGATCGAAATCCCGGCGTCCCCTGGGCTTGCCGCTGCCCGGAAGGCAGCGGATCTCGCTGCGGCCTCGCTCCCTCGGTTCGCCGGAGTTAGACATCTCGATCCTCGGGCGCCGCAGAACCTGCAGCCGATCGGGGCGCTGGAACGGCAACTTCGACATCTGCTGGGTGACGCTGGACTCGCTGAGCGCGCGGTTCGAAGCGCTGTGGCCCAACTTTCGTTCAGAGGAGGAGGAACGGACTCATGAACCAGGATCGCTTCGACGCCGCCGCCGCGCCGGCCCCCGACGGGTCCGCAAGTGTTCCTCCGCCGAGCGAGCCAGTCGGGTTGATCGACGGAGCGGTGCCTGCTTCCACCCGACGCTTCGTCGTGGCGCTCGCCGACGAGGCAGTCGTTCAACTCGACGATCTGCTGACTTGCGCTCAGTCTCTGCCGGATGGGCGCACCATTTCGCACTACGGGATCGTTGTGGAAGCGACAGGCTATATCGAGGGTGCTACGTACGCGACGGACACCGCCCGAATCACACAGGAGCTGACCATGCCGGGCGTCACCGCGAGGCGGGCGGAGGTCCAGATCCTTAGGAGCATCCCCGAACTGTGGCTCGCTCCTGATCCCGGCTCCCCGGTCGGCAAGGCAACGGGAGCCGATCGAAACTCCGCCCTGTTCCTGGATCAGATGATCGCGCCGCTGGCGGCAGGATTGGATCAGTCGGGTGAGCCGGTGTTCCTCGACTTCGCCTTCCTGAACGGCGAGAAGGGCGGTCACGTCAACATCTCCGGCATCTCGGGGGTGGCCACCAAGACGTCCTACGCGCTGTTCCTGCTTTACCAGTTGATGGAGACGGCGGCCGGCCGGAGTCTCCTAGGTACCCGGTCTCCCGACACGCATGCCCTCGTGTTCAACGTCAAGGGTGAAGACCTGCTGCAGATCGATCGGCCGAATGCTCAGTTCGATCGATACGTGGACGCGCGTGAGCGATGGAGCACACTGAGCGTCGACGAGCCAGGCCCGTTCACGTCTGTGCGGCTCTACGCGCCCCGTGCTGCGGGAGCCCATCAGGGATCGGCAGTCCCCGACGTGATCTCGCGGGCATCGGACGAGGTGGCCGTGTATGGATGGAGCCCCGCCGACTTTATTCGCCGCGGCTTGCTGAGGTTCTGTTTCACCGAAGGGGATGAAGCCGGAACCCAGATCGGGTTCGTCGAACAGCGAGTCCGTCTCCAACTCGCTCGCCATGCCTATCCGCTCGCTGGCGAACCGGACGCCGTTGTTCTGGCGCAGCCGCCCGCGGATTCCTCCCACAACTTCGACCGTGTGATCCACGAGAGTCGGCCCGAACGGGAAGCGGGCGAGGGGATCTTGATCCGGGACTTTAGCGACTTGGTGAACTTCATCGACGAGAAGGTCGAGAACGAAGATCCCGACTGGATCGCGCGCGTGGCTCCCACCACTGCACACGCCTTCCTCCGTAGGCTGTGGGCCCTCATTCCACGGATCGGCCACTTGATCACGCCACACGTCCAGCGGGTGGATATCCAGCAGGCGGCTGTGTCGGTGGTCGACATCCACTCCTTGCACTACGCGGCCCAACGGTTCGTAGTGGGGGCGCTGCTCGATGAGGTATTTGAGTCGAAGCAGGGTCTCGGGCGGGAGCCCCTGAGGTTCATCGTTCTGGACGAGCTCAACAAGTACGCTCCTCGGGAAGGGCGCAGCCCACTCAAAGAACTCCTCGTCGATATCGCCGAGCGAGGGCGCAGCCTGGGCGTTCTACTGATCGGCGCGCAGCAGGCGGCGAGCGCTGTCGATCCCGCGATCATCCGCAATGCCGCGATCAAGGTGGTGGGGCGACTCGATGCTGCCGAATCCTCCGAGTACCGATTCTTGACCCCGGAGATGCGGGAGCGGGCAACTAGATTCCTCCCTGGAACCATGGTCTTGGACCAACCCCTCATCCCGGCGCCCATTCCACTCCGTTTCCCATTCCCAGGCTTCGCCACCAACGTGACTGAAGGGCGCCCTTCAGGCGCCGAACATCATGCGCGGGCCGAAGAGGTGTTCAAACGACTGTGAACGGCGAGCTTGACTCGTGGATCCAATGTCCCCTTGAGAAGCATGTGGCGGCGATCACTGATGAGGCTTCTCCACCTGTCTGATTGGCATCTCGGGTCCACGCTCGGGCGGCTGTCGCGAGCACCGGACCATGACGAGGTGCTCGAGGAGATGGTCGACCTGGCGGGGGAGTGGCGGCCAAACCTCATAGTCCACTCAGGAGATCTGTTTGACCACTCGCGTCCGGCTGTTGAGGATCTCCAGCGGGGGGTCGAAGCGCTTCGCCGTCTTGCGGATACCGCTCCTGTCGTGGTTATCGCGGGAAACCACGACTCGCCTGCCCTCTTCGATGTATTCGACCGGCTGCTCGCTTTGGGGTCACGGGATGCCACTTCCACTGTTCGATTCCTTGGAAGAGCCCGGCCTCCGGAGCAGGGGGGGATCCTCACTTTCCCTGGGGAGGATGGAGAGGAGTTGCGTTTGGCGGCCGTGCCCTTTGTCCACCCAAACGCCGTTCTGGATGCATTCGACGTTCCACCCCAGCGCCGGACGGCCGCCTATACAGACCAGGTCCGATTCGTGGAGGAGGTGCTCGGAGACGGCCTGAGGACCGGGTACGACGGTGGCCGCCACATCCTCATCTTCGCTGCGCATCTCCATGTTGGCGGAGCGACCTTCTCAGGATCCGAGCGGCCGCTTCACATCACGGACAGCTACGCTACGTCTGTCGATCACCTGCCGGGCGTGTCGTATGCCGCCTTCGGTCACATCCACAAGCCTCAGGCGCTTCCTGGCGGCGTGGTGGTGGGCCGATACGCGGGGTCGCCGATCCAGATCGACTACGGAGAACTTGGTGAGCAGAAGTCGGTGGTGACTGTGGAGGCCCTGCCAGGGCGGCCTGCTAGCGTTGAGCTCGTTCACCTGCGAGGTGGGAGACCGCTTCGAAGGGTGGCGGGCACGCTCGACGTTGTCGGACAGCTTCGAGACGTCGGCCGATGCATCCTTGCAGCCACCGTGGATACCGAGGAGCCGACCCCGGATCTGGCCGAGAGAATCGTGGCGATGTTCCCCGCGGCGACAATCTTCGACGTGGTCGAGCGATGCCGGATGGCACAGGTGGAGCTGGCTACAGAGACCCCGGACGCGGATGCAGAGCCGCCGGTTCGGGATTTGTTCCGTGAGTACCTGTCATCAGCCAGAGTGCCGGCGGTTGCGGTTGACAGAGTCATGTCGGTCTTCAGCCGGCTTCTTGATGCCGTGGAGAACGAAACCGAGCCAGCATTCGATGAGCAAGAACTCTTCGAGCCCCCCACTGCAATCGTCGAGGAGGCGCCCGGATGAGGCCACTCAAGCTACGGGTGGAAGGCGTTCGCAGCTACCGGGCCGCCACCGAGATCGAGTTCCCTGACGCCAACCTCATGGCAATTGTCGGTGACACGGGGGCGGGGAAGTCGTCTCTTCTGGAGGGGATCACCTACGCCCTGTACGGATGGTCGACATGGTCGGGGCAGGCAGGCGACCTCATCTCCGACCACGCGACGACGATGAGCGTCGAGCTCACCTTCCGCGCGGAAGGCCGGACATGGGTCGTTACCCGATCGATGTCTCGGGGTGCCTATCCTCCGCCCATCCACAAGCTGGAGTGCCCTGACGATCACCGTCGAGTCGATGGTAAGAGCGCCGTGACCCGTGCGGTCGAGGAGCTGCTCGGCGGTCTTGATGTGAACGGCTTCCTGCGCACAGTCATCCTTCCGCAGGGACGATTTGCGCAGGTACTGACGGCCACCAAGGCCGAACGGGACGGCGTTCTGAAGAACATCTTTCGCGTGGACCACCTCGAGGCTGCGAGAGAGAGAGCCCGGGTCTTTCTGGAGGCTCTGCGTCCGAAGTTCGACGCTCTGAAGGTCCTTCGGATGGGATACCTTGAGGATCCAGCTGCAAGCGAGAACGATGCTCTTCATCGGCTGTCTTCGTCCGAGCAGCGAGCCGCGGAGCTGTTCGCTGCCACCGAAGCCATTTCAACAGCGGAGGCTGACTCGAAGAAGGCAATGGAGCGCGGCGCCTCGATCCGGTCCGTAACTGGGACCCTTCGGATCGACGAGGTTGGCGCAGCTTCAGCTGTGCTACGCCAGCTGGCTGAGGAGGCTTCAGAGCTTGATCGCCGAATCCTCGGCGCGGAAGAGACATGCGGGCAGCTCGAAGGCGATGTGATGGCACGGCGGACCGCATTGGCCGATCTCGAGCAGGTCCACGGCGGTGTGGCTCTGCTGACCGGTATTGGATCAGCCCTGTCCAGCCTGACCCAGGACGCGTCAGATCTCCTCGCGCTGCTGGACGAGGATGACCTACGTCGAGAGGAAGTTTCTGCGACCGAGAAGGAGGTCGCGCGACTTGAGAGCGAGGCGTTGGCAGCTCAACAGTTGGAGTCCCAAGCCAAGACCCAAGCCGAGGAGGCGCAACGTCTGGCGGCGAGACGAACGACAGACCGCGACGCGGTGCGCGAGGCAGTTCGGCGAGCCCGCGAAACGCGTGATCGCGCGAGAGATGCCGCGGGCCGATGGGAGGAGGCGTCAGCCGGAATCCCAGATCGAGAACTCGCGGCCGAAAAAGCCACGGAAGCTCTCTCACAGGCTGAATCAGAGCTTGCGCGAACTCGAACACAAGTGGAAGAGCTCCGGAAGATCCATTCCGCCGCCCACGCCGCCGCCGGGCTGGGTCCCGGGGACAGCTGCCCTATCTGCGCTCGCAAGCTGCCCACGGGATTCCATCCGCCAGCCGAGCCCTCCCTAGATGCTGCCGAGGTGGATGCCACTCATGCCGATGCGGTGGCTCAGGCTGCCCGTGGAGATTCACACGTAGCCACGGCAGCGCTGGAAGAGGCCATGCGGTCCGCCGAACGGGAGCGCATCGCTCATGAAGGTGCCGCCAACGACCTGGAGATGGCTCTGGCCAAGCTGACCGACCTGACAGCCTCATCAGAGCCAGTTGGTCACGATGAAATCGATGGTGACGCCCTAATCGACCCATTTGAAACGCTTCGCCAACAGGCCGAGTCCGACACTCAGGACGTGGGGGAGAAAGCTACCGATGCCGTGCGACACAGCGCTCACGCGACGTCTCGGCTGGACGAGGCCGTAACCGCTCTCGGTCGCGTCCGGCGAGAAGCGGAGCGAGTCGCCCGAAGTCGTTCGCGCGCCGTTGATCGGCTGACCGAACGGCTGGGCGCGATCCCAAACGATCTCCGGCCGGCGGTTCCGCTCCTGGAATCGGAACTACCCGCCTCCGATATCCGGCCGGCACTCATGGACCTGGATGTGTCGCCCCAGCTGACGGAAGTGGGGCATCGGCTCCTCAAGTTAGACGAAGCGCGAAAGTCTCTCGACGCGTTGATTGAGGCAGCCGAGACGGCGGACCGTGAGCTAAAGGAGCTGAGTAGAGATCGCCGGGAACGGGTGGAGCAGCCCGCTCTGACCCAGATTGGAGTTCTGGACCAGGCCGCAGCACGTCTAGGTCCGGCGTCTCAGCTCCTAGCCGGTGGCGACGTGCCCATTGTGTCGGACCGCTCGAACCTGTCGACCTGCGCCGACTGGGGCGAGGCCCTCGAGGACATGGCCCGCGGATTCTCCGTGCGCGCGAGCGAGGAAGAAGCTGACCTTCGACAGAAGCAGGATGAGGCGGAAGCTCTCGTCAATGAGACGCTTGCGAAAGTCGGCCTCACAGATCACGACCAACTGAATGAGGCGCGAGCCATGGTCCTGGCGGACCGCAGAGAGGCTGAGAAGGATCTCGGTCGGGCACGACGGGAGCTCCCGATAGTCCAAGAACTTGAACAGCGTCTGGAGGCCGGGCAGCAGTTCCTGGACACCGTGGAGAACGTCAGGCAGCTTCTCTTGGACAGCGCCTTCGTCGGCGCTTTCATCGACAGACGCCAGCGTTCGCTCCTCGGCGTGGCCACCACGATCTTGGGGCAGATGACGAGAGACAGGTTCGGGTTCTCTCCCGATTTCGAGGTCCTCGATCGCTGGAGCGGTCAGCCCCGATCCCCGCGCACGCTTTCCGGCGGTGAGTCTTTCTTGGCGAGCCTCGCGCTGGCGCTCGCTATGGTCGAGCTCGCCGCCCGGGCTGGTGGCCGTCTAGAAGCGCTGTTCCTCGACGAAGGGTTCGGCGCTCTCGACGCTTCCAGCCTCGAGGCCGCTCTCGATGCCCTGGAAGAGCGTTCACGATCAGGCCGCCTCGTCGCAGTCATCAGCCACGTCCGGGCCGTGGCGGAACGGGTTCCCAATGTCCTAAGCGTCAAGTCCACTGCGACCGGCACGACGGCCTCGTGGCTGACGGAGCGAGAGCGCGTAGCTATTTATGAGGGAGAGGTCACCAACGCGATGGCAGGATTGCTCTCTTGACCAAGTGCAACGTGGCAGGGGTGTGTGATGGAAGCCCGGCGTTCGCCCGACTTCATGAGAGGGAGCGGACATGCTGAGGAGGCTTTTCGGTCGCGAAGGAGCAACCGGTCTCCTGGCACCGACCATCGACGCGCGCTGGGCCGATGCTGACTGGCGAACGTGGGAGCCTCCAGCGAACCTCGTGGTGGGCGAGTCTCACCATCTGGACTCCTTTGCCGCTCTGGCGGGAAGCCCACGGCAGGCCGGCTACCTTCTGCCGGTCACTGTGAACTTCGTACGCGAGCCGGGCAACCATTACGACGCCAAAGCAATCCGGGTCGAGGTGGATGGCCGACACGTAGGTTATGTGCAGAGGGGAGTAGCTGCGGAGTTGTCGCCGTCCCTCGACGGGGCGGGCTGCAAATCGTTCACCCTGGCCGGCGTGATACGGGGTGGGTCGACTTCGGCACCCAACTTTGGCGTACAGGTGTGGCTCGACCGCCGTCTGACCCCGGGTCCTAGCTTCTCGGGCGTACCGGTCAGCCTCGCGAGCTGGCCTCCAGCGGAGGATGCTGGCTGGGTCGAGCGGCCGCCGCTGACGCCTCCCGTGGACCCGGTCAACCGATACGACTGGCTGAGCGACCGCATCGAGGAGATGTGGCAGCGCAGTCGGTACGAGGACGTTCTACCCCTGTGCTTGGAGAGCCTCGATCTGCTGCCAGCCGTCGTCCGCCACGATCCAGATATCGACGACGTCCCTGCCCTCGCTTACGCCGCGTCGCTCATGGCAGCTCTGGGCGACTCGCTTGCCATTGAGGAACTGCGACGGCGCTTTCTAGCGAACCCAGAGTTGTCACGATGGCTCCCGCGAGTCGAGGAGGCTGTTCGGGACGCGTCGGTCACCGACGCCATCCTCGCGCTCGTCGCCCAGAAACCGGGCCTCATCCAAAAGGACCTCTCGTCGTTCCTGGAAGGCGTTTCCAAAGACCGTATCCGCCAAGCCTGCTACTGGGCGGCGGCTGTCGGTCGTTTGAGCCGGCGGAAGGCCGGAGTGTCGTACGCGCTGCAAGTGCAGGCCTCGGTCGCCCAGGTCATCAAGCCAGATGCCGTTGACGTCGCGCTGGCGCTCTTCCTCAAACAACCGGATCCCGAGGACGCCGGGCCCACAATCGAGAATCCGAAGCCGCTCGACGAACTCCTTCGGCCTGTTGACGCTCATCTGTCCTTCGAGACGGCACCGGCACCGTATGAAGACCCGAGAGGATACGAGCGGTGGCGACGCCACTACGACGAGGTAACCCACCTAACAGTGGAGCGGAACCTCCGGGGATCCCGGGCCGAGAAAGAAGGAGACTTGGAGTCCGCAATAGCGATGTACGAGGCCAACGTTCGCGATGGCTTCGACGGGAACCATCCGTATGATCGGCTCGCAATCATCTACCGGAAGCAGAAGCGCGTGGACGACGAGGTGCGAGTCTTAGAGCGCGCAGTGGCGGTCTTTTCGTCACTTTCGCCGGCACGCCTCGATGTCGCACCGAAGCTCGCAAGATTCGAGGCAAGACTCCATCGCGCTCGGCAGCTCCCGCGCTCTCCCTAGGACGCGTTCTCAGCTTCGTCCGAAATCATCGAGTCCAGCGCTGAGGATTCGAGCCCGAGGAGCGTGACGACGGCCTCAAGATCGCGCCGTTCGGTGCTCGTGATCCACCCGTCGGAGAGGGCCACGGCGATGACGCGGCGGGCGTAGTCCTCGTGTATCCGGTGGATCTGCTCCAGTGAGAGTTCCCAGGCTTCAGCCGTCAGCTCCAGGGCCGCCGCCTCGGCCTTCGTGACTTGCCTGTCCTCCAGGACCCGGTCAAGGAGGTCGACGTACTGGGCGAGGCTGGCGTCTGACGCGACGCCCGATCGACCGGCGGCAATGCGGGCCAGGAACGTCAAGCTTGCAGACGTAGCGTCGCGAGGACGACGTCGAGGCACGACCCTGTCGCTCGGAGCAATCGACGGCCAGACCTTCGGGAACGTCAGCTCGCCATCGAGTACCTCGGTCATCGAGACCCCGGCCGCCTGAGCCTCCTCCATGTAGCGGCCGAGCAGCCGGGCTGTGGCGCGCGCCTCCTCCAGCGCCTCGTGCGGGTGTGAATGATCCAGCCCGAGCGCCGCGCAGCATGTCGCGAGTCGATGGTTGGCAAGCTCCGGATGGAGGCGATGCGCAAGCTTGAGCGAGCAAAGGGTCGGAATCGACGGAAGGAACACCCCCGCGGCCGACAGCTCGGCGGAGAGGAAGTCTCGGTCATACCGAACGTTGTGGCCGACCACGACGAGGCCCTGCAGCCGTTCCAGGACGTCGCCGGCGATCTCCTCGAACGTCGGGGCGTCCCCGACGTCCTTCTGCTCGATACCATGAAGCTCCGAGGGCCCCACAGGCCTCAGGGGGTTCACGAGGGTCGCGTACTCGTCCGCGATCGACCCGTCGGCGAGCACGCGCACTATCGCGATCTCGATGATTCTGTCGCCGGCCAGCGGGGAGAATCCGGTGGTCTCCACGTCCACGACGGCGAAGATCGCCTCGCTCAATGAACAGACCTTTCGATGTGGATGTTGTGGGTGGAGGCTATGTCGGACGCCACTTGCCAATCAAGGGTGCGGCTCCTTCAGCAGGAGTGTCCTCGAACGGGCTCGTTGCCTCACCGGCGGAGGGTGTTGATGCTCCAGGCCGGGCTTGTCGTCGGCCTCGAGAAGAGGAGCGTGGTGAACTCTCATCGACTGTGCTTCGCTATAGCGCCAGGAGCTGGAGCTCGCCGCGCACGACGAGAGGTGTGGATGAGGTGCGCCACGGCCCTCCGACACTGTGTGATGTGTCGGCGCATCGTGGCCGCATGTGTCGGGGCATCGTAGACGCTGACTCATCCCTGTGGCTGGTAGTCCCGGGTCGGATCCAGCGTGAGCTGCCGCAGCAGCTCACCTTCCTGGGACACCCTCATCTATGCCGAGGACACACGCTCACACTGAACCTCGGCAAATCGTTCTTCTTCAGGGGCCAAGACGTGAAGAGCGTGATCGCCGAGCGCATCTGGCCCACGCTGCTCCTCGTCGGAACCGCGACCATCGCTTCCGCGGCGATCGGGTTGGTGATCGGCATCTACTGCGGGTGGA
>JAWPNA010000317.1:0-14964 GCA_045402695.1 Acidobacteriota bacterium | reverse complement strand
GTGCTCCTCAACGGAGACGAGATCACTCGCCTCCCGATGTACCTGAGGGCCAGGCGAGGCATCGGATACCTCCCGCAGGAAGCATCGGTTTTCCGCAAGATGACCGTGGAACAGAATCTCCTGGCGATCCTGGAGACGCTGGGGCTCAGGCCCCAGGAGATCCGTGACCGGACGTCCTCGCTGCTGGAGGAGTTCGGCATCAGTCGCCTTGCCCGGCAGAGGGCATCGACGCTCTCCGGGGGCGAGCGCAGGCGCCTGGAGATCGCACGTGCTCTGACCACGAACCCGTCCTTCATCCTGCTCGATGAACCGTTCGCGGGAATCGATCCCAAGGCGCGGTACGACCTGCAGCAGGTTGTCGAACACTTGAAGCAGAAAGGGCTGGGCATTCTGGTGACGGACCACAACGTCCGGGAGACTTTACAAATCACCGATCGCGCGTACATTATCCACGACGGAACCATCTTCAAGACAGGGACACCGGAAGCACTGGCTGGGGATCCCCGAGTCAGGGACGTCTATCTCGGCCAGCAGTTCACGCTGCACTAGGACGACGGCCGGGCCAGAAGGAGCGCGGCACCATGGCACTGGAGCAGAGGCTCAACCTCAGGATGAGCCAGAAGCTCATCATGACGCCCTCCTTGCAGCAGGCCATCAAGCTCCTGCAGATGTCGAAGCTGGAGCTCGTCACCGAGATCAACCATGAGTTGATGGAAAACCCCGTACTCGAGGAAGGTCTCGAGACGATGGCCCCCCAGCAGCTCAACAGCCAGACCTCTCCCGTCTCCGACTCAGGAGACGGGTCGCTCAGCGAGAAGGGCACGGGCGATGAGGACGACTACGAGGCGTTCTGGCGGAACTACCTGGACAAGGGCTACGAGCCGCGCGGGCCCATCGACTCCATGGATCTACCGTCCTTCGAATCCACGCTCACCAAGCAGGAAAACCTGGCGGATCATCTGACCTGGCAGCTCGAGATGAGCCCCACGGACGATCGCACTCGTGAGGTTGCCGAGGCAATCGTCGGCAACCTGGACGACAACGGCTACCTCGACGCCAGCCTGGAGGAGATCCAGGCCATGGGGGAAGGCGGGGGATACACTCCAGGCGAGGTGGACAGAGCGCTTGCCCTGGTGCAGAGCCTCGACCCAGCCGGCGTGGCAGCGCGCAACGTCTCAGAGTGCCTCCTGTCCCAGCTCAGGTATCTGGGGATGCATGACACTCTCGCGGGGGTCATCCTGCGGGAGTACATGGATCTCTTGCAGGCGCACAGGTACCAGGAGATCGCCAACCGGATTGGATGCACCCTCGCCGAGGTCCAGCTCCACCTGGAAATCATCAAGCACCTGGACCCCAGCCCCGGCCTCAAGTACAACAGCAACCGTTCACAGTACGTGACCCCGGATGTTTACGTCATCAAGGACGATCAGGGGGAGTATCAGGTCGTTCTGAACGAGGACGGGCTGCCGCGGCTGCGGATTAGCCAGACCTACCGTCGCATGCTCGAACGCGGCGCGCAGGTCGAGGACCGCGAGGCGAAGGAGTTCGTCAAGGAGAAGTTCCGTTCGGCGGTGCGCCTCATCAAGAGCCTCGACGAGCGGCAGAGGACCATCATGAAAGTGGCCGTCAGCCTCGTCAAGCATCAGCGGGATTTTCTCGACCACGGCATCGACCGAATCAAGCCCCTGAGGTTGCGCGACGTCGCGGATGACATCCAGATGCATGAGTCCACGGTCAGCCGGGTGGTCCGCAACAAGTACATGTTCACGCCACGCGGACTGTTCGAGATGCGCTACTTCTTCCACGCTTCCGTGCCGGACGATCACGGTGGAGAGGTATCGGCACTCTCGGTGAAGCAGAAAATCAAGGAGATCGTGGAGCGCGAGGATGGCGCCCGGCCTCTTTCCGATGCGGCGCTGGTCAAGATTCTCGAGACACGCTACGGCGTGAAGGTCGCTCGAAGGACGGTCGCCAAGTACAGAGGTGAGCTGAGGATTCTGTCCTCCGGTGATCGCAAGACCCCGTTTTCTTGATAGCCGGGATTTACCGCGGAGACCTTCCATGAAGATGGACATCACTGGCCGCAACATCGAAATCACCGCGGCGCTCAGGGAATTCACGAAGGACAAGCTCTCGAAGCTCGACAAGTGGATTGACGAGGTGATCGAGACCCACGTGATCTTGTCAATCGAGAAGCACCGCCACATGGCCGAGATCGTCGTGAAAACCCGCCATCACGCTTTCACGGGCACCGACGAGACAGGCGATATGTACGCCTCCATCGGCAATGCGGTGGATAAGCTCGAGAAGCAGGCACGCAAGGCCAAGGACAGGGATACCGGGAGGCGGAAACATCAGAAATCGCCGCCAGCCGTGGCGCTGGTCGAGCCGGTCAAGGAGACGGGAAAGGACGGCACCTCGCCGGGCGCCGATGGCATGCCGCGCATCATCCGGACCAGCGAGTTCAGCAGGAAGCCGCTGTCCCTCGAGGACGCCGCCCTGAAGTTTCTCGAATCGGACCGTGAGTTTCTCGTCTATCGTGACGCGCGATCGCAGCGCATCAGCGTCATGTATCGGCGCAAGGACGGGAACCTGGGGCTCATCGAACCCGAGGCCTGAGAACGCTTTCCGCACGTGCGCCGCGACAGGGTTCTGCCTCGCGCCTTTCTTGACACCTCTGGAACCGCACTGTTAGCATACTAAGTTATGTGCCAAATTCTCAGGGACTTAACGTCTCCGTCGTCCATCACGTGAAGTGCACACTGACCGCCGGCGCCGTCACTCCCGCGGCCGCCCTGCGGCTTCTCCGCGAGATTGGGGACCTCGTGCAGGGCGGGATCGACTCGCGCGAAGAGATGATCGAGATCAGAATCGAGGGGACCTACATCGGTCCCACGGCCTGGGGCGTTGACTCCGCGACGGCGAGCGCCTTGGCTGCGGCCGGGACGCGCCTGGAGGACGCGGTGGGACGGCTCCGCTCCCGCGGATCGCTGGTTGCCTGCATGACGGCCGGCGAGAATGGGGGACCGCTGCTGGAGATTGCGCTGATGGCGGACGTCCACGTCATGGAGGCGGGCGCCGCGCTCATCCCGCCGGGGCTGTTCGACGGGTACATTCCGTGCGCCGGAGGCTGGAGCCGGATGATCCAACGCGCCGGAGCAGGTCGCGCGCGTGCGCTGCTTCTGTCTGCCAAACGGATCGAGGCGGATGCAGCGTTGAGTGCCGGGCTCTGCGACTGGATCGACGGCGATGGGGGCGGACTGACGGCCCTGCGCCTGCGGCGCGCCGCAGCCTCCTCGATCGCAGTGAGGCTGGCGGGCGAGCTCGCTCATCGGGCGGGCCGCGGGGGCGGGTTGACCCAGAAGCAATCGCAGGTCATCGAACGCGCGGCGTTCGCCCTGGCCTTCGCTTCGGGTGAACCGGCCGAAGGGATCGCGGCGTTCTTTGAGGGACGGCAGGCGCGCTTCACCCGCGCGAGGCGGACGGGCAGTCAGAGGACCACTTGACCCTGGAGAACCGATGAACATGGAGCTGGACGAAGATCATCGGATGCTCAGAGAGAGCATCCGGTCCTTCGCGGAGGCGGAGATTCGGCCAAAGGCGGCCGAATACGACCGCACGCGCGAGTTCCCGTACGACGCCGTGAAGAAATGCGCCGAGCTGGGTCTGATGGGCGTCATGGTGCCCGAACAGCACGGCGGTGCCGGGATGGACTCGCTCTCCTACGTGATGATCATCGAGGAAATCTCCCGAGTGGACGCATCGCTGGGCGTGATCCTCTCGGTGAACAATTCGCTCTTCTGTCATCCCATCGCAAAATTCGGGACCCCCGCGCAGAAGGCCAGGTATGTCGAGCCGTTCGCGCGCGGCGAAAAGATCGGCTGTTACTGCCTCACCGAACCGGACGCGGGGTCGGACCCCGGAAGCCTGCGGTGCGCCGCCCGGCTTCAAGGGGATCGCTGGATACTCAACGGAAGCAAGGTCTTCGTCACCAACGGCGTGGCGGCCGACGCTGCGATCGTGTACGCCAAGACAGATCCTGCCGCGCCTTCATCGAAGGGGATTTCGGCCTTTATCGTCGAAAAGAGTTTTCCCGGGTTCGGGACGGGCAAGCCGGAGACCAAGCTGGGAATCACCTCGTCCGGCTCCGTGGAAATCGTCCTGCAGAACTGCGAGGTGCCGGCGGAGAACGTGCTGGGCGACGTGCATCAGGGCTTCCGGATCGCGCTTCACACGCTGGACGGGGGGCGCATCGGAATCGCGGCGCAGGCGCTGGGCATCGCCCAGGGCGCATTCGATGAAGCGCTCCGGTACTCGAAGGAGCGGACCCAGTTCGGCGTCCCGATCTCGGAGCACCAGGCGATCCAGTTCTACTTGGCCGACATGGCCACCGAAATCGAGGCGGCCCGACTCCTGGCCTATCGCGCCGCGTGGGCCAAGGACACGCAGGAGCGCTACACGTTGGAGGCGTCGATGGCGAAGCTATTCGCCTCCGAAGTCGCCAACCGCGTGGCCTACAAGGCGGTTCAGGTGTTCGGAGGCTACGGCTACATCAACGAGTACCCGGTGGAACGCTTCTTCAGGGACGCGCGCATCTGCGAACTGTACGAGGGCACCTCCGAGATCCAGCGCCTCGTGATCTCTGCACAGATATTGAAGTCGTAGGAGCCCCAATGGATTTTTCGCTCACGCAGGAACAATTGATGCTGCGGGAGATGGTGCGCGACTTCGCGGAGAAGGAGATGGCTCCGGTGATTCCAGCCCTCGAGCGGCGCGGGGAGTACCCGGCCAAGATCGTCAGGAAGCTCGCCGGCCTTGGGATCCTCGGCATGACGATCCCGGAGGAGTACGGGGGCGTGGACTTCGGCGCGGTGAGCATCTGCCTCGTGATGGAGGAGATCGCCCGTGTCTGCGCATCGACGGGGGTGACCATCAGCGTTCACAACTCCGCAGCCGCCGCTCCGATCGTGCGATTCGGGAGCAAGCGCCAGAAAACGCGGTATCTGCCGGCCATGGCCCGGGGGGACCTCATCGGCGGGTTCGCGCTGACGGAGCCGGGCTGCGGCTCGGACGCGGCCGCCATCACGGCGCGGGCCGTGCGCAAGAGGGATCGCTACGTCCTCGACGGCACCAAGTCCTGGATCACGAACGCCCGCATTGGCGGCGTCTTCGTGGTGATGGCGGTGACCGATCCGAAGGCGAGCAGCAGGAGGATCTCCGCGTTTCTCGTCGAACCGACGTTCCCTGGTTTTTCCTTCGGCAAGGACGAAGACAAAATGGGGCTTCGCTGCTCCGTCACGAGCATGATCAATCTCGCGGGCTGCGAGGTTCCCGCGGACAACCTCCTCGGAGAGGAGGGGATGGGGCTTCACGTCGCCTTCTCCACGCTCGACTCAGGCCGCATCGGGATCGCGGCGCAGGCGGTCGGGATTGCGCAGGGCGCGTTCGATGAGGCGCGTCGCTATGCGAGGACCCGCGAGGCTTTCGGCGGTGCACTCGCGTCGCTGCAGGCGATCCGATTCATGCTGGCCGACATGGCGATGGAGATCGATGCCGCACGCCTTCTGACGCACCGCGCGGCGGACATCAAGGATAGGGCCCGCGACGGCGCCGGCCGCGCGAAGGACTTCTCCGGTGAGGCCTCGATGGCGAAGCTTTTTGCCTCCGAGATGTGCAACCGCGTGGCCTACCGCGCGGTGCAAATCCACGGTGGCTACGGCTATTCCAGGGAGTACAGCGTCGAGCGATTCTACCGTGATGCGAGGGTGACCACCATCTACGAAGGGACCTCGGAGATCCAAAGGCTCATCATCGCCCGCAGGCTCATCGGGCTGCGGGCTCAGCCGGGAGCAGCCTGATGTCGACGACATCCAAGCCGACCGTGACGCGCCGCAAGCAGCGCTGGATAGAAGAGACTCTCAAGCCCTTCCTCGACAAGAACCCCGAGAGACAGGGGCCTTTCACCACGGTGTCCGACTTTCCCGTGGAACGTCTCGTGGACGCCGAGGATCTCGATGGATTCGACCCCGATCGGGAGCTTGGGATGCCGGGGGAGTTCCCATTCACGCGTGGTGTGCACCCCTCGATGTACCGAGGCAAGCTCTGGACGATGCGGCAGTTCTCCGGCTTCGGCACGGCGCGCCTCACCAACGAACGTTATCGGTACCTGCTAGGCCAGGGTCAGACGGGCCTGTCCGTGGCGTTTGACCTGCCGACACTGATGGGGCGTGATTCGGATGACCCCATGGCGGAGGGAGAAGTCGGGCGCGAAGGGGTCGCGATCGACTCCCTGGCCGACATGGAGATCCTCTTCTCAGGGATCCCTCTCGATAGGATTTCCACCTCCATGACGATTAACTCTCCGGCGGCCATTCTCTTCGCCATGTACATCGCGGTGGCCGACAAGCAAGGCGTCCCTCCAGGGAAACTCGAAGGCACGATCCAAAACGACATCCTCAAGGAGTACATCGCCCAGAAGGAGTGGATCTACCCGCCGAGGCCGAGCCTGCGAATCATCACCGACATCATGGAGTACTGCGCACAGAACGTTCCTCGCTGGAACACCATCAGCATCAGCGGGTATCACATCCGGGAGGCCGGCTCCACCGCGATCCAGGAGCTGGCCTTCACGCTGGCCGACGGGATCGGCTATGTGCAGGCAGGGATGGACGCCGGTCTCGATGTGGATTCGTTTGCGCCGAGACTCTCATTCTTCTTCAACTCTCATAATGACTTCTTCGAGGAGGTCTGCAAGCTGAGGGCGGCGCGCCGCATCTGGGCCCACGTCATGCGCGACCGCTTCGGAGCCAAAGACCCGCGGTCCTGGAAGTTGAGAACCCATGTGCAGACCGCCGGCTGCAGCCTGACCGCCCAGCAGCCGTACAACAACATCGTAAGGGTCACGCTGCAGGCCATGGCGGCGGTGATGGGGGGTACACAGTCGCTCCACACCAACTCCATGGACGAGACACTCGCGCTGCCCAGCGAGATGGCCGTGACGATCGCACTGAGGACGCAGCAGATCATCGCCGAAGAGAGCGGTGTGGCCCACGCGATCGACCCGCTGGCTGGTTCCTACCTTGTCGAGAACCTGACCGGAAAGATGGAGCTGGGGGCGATGAACTACATCGGAAGAATCGACGAGATGGGCGGCATCGTCGCGGCGATTGAGGCCGGGTTTCCGCAACGCGAGATCGCGGAGGCGGCCTACCACTACCAGTTACAGGTGGATCGCGGCGACAAGACAATCGTCGGAGTCAACAAGTACATGGCCGGGGAGAATCACCAGATCCCGCTCCTCAGGATCGACATGGCCGTGGAGCACGAGCAAGTCGAGAGGCTGCGAGACCTCCGAGCTTCGCGGGACAGTGTTCGGGTGGAACGCGCGCTGGCGGCGCTGGAGCGGGGCGCGGGCGAGCGCACCAACCTGATGCCCCTCATCCTCGAGGCCGTGAGGGCATATGCCAGCGTGGGAGAGATCTGCGCACGCCTGAAGCGTGTGTTCGGCGAGTACCGGGAACAATCGATCCTATGACCGTGGAGGGGGCGGGGTGGTGACGGTGGCGATCGAGCGCAGGAAGATCAGACTCCTCGTCGGGAAGGTCGGACTCGACGGCCATGACCGTGGAGCCAAAATCGTGGCGCGCTCGCTGAGGGATGCAGGGTTCGAGGTCATCTACACGGGACTGCACCAGACACCCGATATGGTGGTCAACACGGCCATCCAGGAAGACGTCGATGCCATCTGCCTCTCGATTCTCTCGGGAGCTCATATGACCCTGCTGCCTCGAGTGCTGGATCTGCTGAAGGAGAAGGGCGCGGTTGACATCGGCCTTCTGGCCGGCGGAATCATCCCGGCGGATGACATCGCGCGGCTCAAGACGCTTGGCATCCTGGAGGTCTTCACGCCGGGAGCATCCACGAAGGAGATCGTCGAGTTCGCCCGCACGCACATCCAACCGCGCCGGTCCTGAGGATCTCACGTTGCAGCCGGCGGGGCTGACCTGGCACGGTAAGATCGCCTGCATCAAACTCGGAGGAAGCCAGAAGGTCCCTCTTCTCGACGAGGCGGCCCTTGAAGCGGTGGCGTCGGCGCTGGAAGAGGCGGAAGCCCGGGAAGCTTCCGTGGTGCTTATCAGTGGTGGTGCGGGCGGCACATTCGCCGCGGGAGCCGATCTGAGACGGCTCAGAGGACTGGACTCCCTGTCCGCGCACGCGTTCGCGAGCCGCGGCCAGAGAATCCTCGGAGCGATCGAGGAATACCCGGGTGCCGTGATCGCCGCCGTCGGCGGGCGGTGCATCGGTGGAGCGTTCGATCTGGTGATGGCCTGTGATCTGCGCGTGTGTGACCGGGCCGTGACCTTCGAGCATCCCGGGCCGGCCCTGGGCTTCATTACCGGATATGGCGGCACATCAAGGCTGCCGTACCTGGCGGGACCGGCCTCGGGCAGTGTGATGTCGGGTTTCAGGACGCTCGGTGCGCAGGAGGCTCATCGTCTGGGATTCGTGGTGAAGATAACCGATGGCTCGATGCTCCGCAGGGAGTCCCTGGCGCTGGCGGAGGAGATCGCCCATGTCCTCTTGCAGCGGATCCTCATGCTGAAGGAGGTCCTGAGGCATCTCTCCGGCGCGACGTCATCGGCCAGGCGGGAGCAACGGCTCGCCGCGCTCTGGATGATCGCTGGGCCTCGGGGTCCAGCCGGATCCCCGGATCACCGCTCGTGATCCAGGTTCTCGCTTTCGAGCTGGCGGGAGGCGTTTACGCGCTGAGGACCGATGATGTAGAGAGGGTCCTGGCCATCGGAGAACCGCTGCCGGATGGCTGCCGGCTGATCGATCTCCAGGAAGCGCTTGCGCTTGGCGAATCCCCGCGCGGGCCCGGGACGGAGGCCCAGACTTCCCTCCACCGCGCCCTGCTGTCCGGCAGGGGCTGCGCCCTGACCATCGGGAGACCCTTGGGCACGGCCCGCATCGAGGAGGCTTGGATTCTGTCACTGCCACCGCATATCTTCCGGGTGGACCGGATCCCGGTGGCCGGACTGATCGATGTGCCTGCCCACCGAGCGGCGCCCGTCTGGATCCGGAAGGCGGGCAGGGGGCTGCTACTCGACGCGGGAGCCCTGGCCGGTGAGCCGCTCGGAAAACGAAGGATGCCGCCGTGACGCCGTCCTATGCGTGGATCCGGCTCAGGGCAGGGCAGAGGCACATGGTGGTGTCAGCGGCGATCGTGAGGCAAGTCCTGCCGGCGCGGGGCCTGACACCGGTGCCACTCACCTGGCCGCACGTTGCGGGAGTGCTGGTGGCGGAGGGAGGCGCGCTGCCTGTCTGCAGGCTTGCCCTCCTGGCGGTGGCAGGAGCGCCGCCGGGCGGACCGGCCTCTCATGAAAAGGAAATCGTCGTCATCGAGCAGGACGGCATCCGGGCCGGCTTCCTCATCGAGAGGGCCGACAGAATGGAACGGCCGCCCGAGGAGCCCGATCAGATGATCGATGGGAGAGCGCTCTTTCTGGCGGCGGGGATCTTCAAGCCGGAGGCGGACGGGCAAACGGCGGCTCAAGCCGCAAAAGGAGAGATCTAGGTGAGAAGGAGGAAAGTGTTCCTGGCCGACGACAGCATCACCATCCAGAAGGTGGTCGAGCTGACATTCTCCGAAGGAAACTACGAAGTCATTTGCGTGGGCAACGGCTCGCTGGCCATGCAGCGGGTCGCCGAGATACGTCCCGACGTGGCCCTGCTGGATGTTGTCATGCCGGAGCACAGCGGGTACGAGGTGTGCGCGGCCATCAAGAAGAACCCGGACCTGAAGTGGATGCCCGTGCTTCTGCTGACCGGCGCCTTCGAGGCGTATGATCCCGGCCGCGCCAAGGAGGCAGGAGCCGACGGCCACATGACAAAACCGTTCGAATCTCGAGGGCTGATCGCCCGCGTGGAGCAGCTGCTGGCCGCGCATCCGCGGCCGGGAGCACAGGAGGAACGTGATGAGGAGGTCGCTCAGGCGCCGCCGCGTCCCTCATCGCCCCCGGCGGCGAAGGCTCCTTCGATTCCCGCAGCGGAGCAGACCGTGAGGATGAAGGCAGCCGAGTTGTTCACGGCGGTCCCGCCGGGACCAGCGCGGGTCCTTCCGGCCAAGGCCCCCGACCGCGCGGGGCAGGCTCGTCCATCTCCTCCCTCTCCCCCAGCGTCCCTGCGCACAGCTCCGTCAGCGCCTCAGCCCACTCCAGGCGCCCACAGGCCGGCGGGTCCATCGATGGATGCACGTAGCGCGCCTGCGCCCCTGGCTCCGGCGACGAATCCGCCTGCCCCGGCGATCCCTCCCGAGACGCTTCAGCGCGCGGTGCGCGAAGCGGTGGCCGAGATCGCCGACAAAGTGGTGCGGGAAGTTGCGTGGGAAGTGATTCCAGACCTCGCCGAAGCCATTATCCGCCGCCGCATCCGCGAGCTGGAGGACGAAGCCGTCGGCAAAAGCTGACGCATCGCGCGACCATGGACCCTGCGCCCGAGATCACGACGATGGAGAAGGCATTCAATCCGATGAGTGTGGAGCCCCGCTGGCGCAGCTTCTGGCGCGAGCAGGACCTGTTCCGCGCAGATCCGGCCTCCGGGAAACCGCCCTTCTGCATGATCATCCCTCCGCCCAACATCACGGGGCGCCTCCACGTGGGGCACGGGCTGAACAACACTCTGCAGGACATTCTTGCCCGCTTCAAGCGCATGTCCGGCTGTGACGTGCTGTGGGTGCCTGGCAGCGATCATGCCAGCATCGCGACTCACGTGATGATCGAGCGCGAGCTGGAGAAGCAGGGCACCAGCCGCCGGAAACTCGGCCGGGAAGCATTCCTCAATCAAGCCTGGGCCTGGAAGGAGAAATACGGCGGTGAGATCGCCGACCAGCTCCGCCGACTTGGGGCCTCCTGCGACTGGTCGCGCGAGCGGTTCACGATGGACCCTCACCTGTCGCGCGCCGTGCGCGAAGTGTTCGTGCGGCTCTATGACGAGGGACTCATCTACCGCGATCGCTATATGATCAACTGGTGCCCCCGCTGCGGCACGGCGGTGTCCGACCTGGAGGTCGTGCACAAGGAGACGCTGGGGAAGATCTGGACGGTGCGGTACCCCCTGGAAGGAGGCGGCCACGTGCGCGTGGCCACCACGCGGCCCGAGACGATCCTCGGCGACGCGGCCGTGGCGGTTCATCCCGGGGATGAGCGGTACCACGGGATGGTGGGGCGCGCGGTGCTGGTGCCTGTTCTCGGGCGCAGGATCCCGATCGTCGAGGACACGTTCGTGGATCCAGCATTCGGGACCGGGGCCGTCAAACTCACCCCCGCGCACGATCCCAACGACTTCATGGCGGGCAGGAGGCTGGGGCTGCAGCCCATCGTCGTCATGGACGAACAGGCCCGAATGAACGACGCCGCTGGCCCCTATGCTGGAATGGACCGCTTCGAATGCCGCGCGCGGTTGATCGAGCGCCTGCGCTCCGAGGGACTCCTCGAGGAGGAGAAGGATCACCAGCTTTCCGTGGGGCGATGCCAGCGTTGCGACACCATCGTGGAGCCGATGATCTCGCTTCAGTGGTTTGTTCGGACCGAGCCGCTCGCGGGACCCGCGCTCGCCGCGGTGGAAGATGGGCGCATCGCGTTCGTTCCGGACCAATGGCGCAAGACCTACTACGAGTGGATGCGCAACATCAGGGACTGGTGTATTTCGCGACAGCTCTGGTGGGGACACAGGATCCCCGCCTGGTACTGCGCCGACTGCGGGGCCACGGTGGTGGCAAAGGAAGATCCCAGCGCGTGCGGAACCTGCGGCGGGCGCAAGCTAGCGCAGGATCCGGATATCCTGGACACGTGGTTCTCCTCGGCGCTGTGGGCCTTCTCCACGCTCGGCTGGCCCGACCAGACACAGGAATTGCGCCGCTACTACCCAACCACGGTGCTGGTCACCGGCTACGACATCATCTTCTTCTGGGTCGCGCGCATGGTGATGATGGGTCTGAAGTTCATGGACGAGGTCCCGTTTCGCGCCGTCTTCTACAACGGGCTCGTACGGGACGCCAACGGGGAGAAGATCAGCAAGATGAAGGGCAACGCGATCGACTTCTTCGGTCTTCTCGACACCTACGGAACGGATGCGGTCCGATTCACGTACGCTTCGCTGAGCTCCCCGGGAGCCGACGTCATCCTGTCCCCGGGTCGCCTGGAAGGAAGCCGCGCGTTCGCCAACAAGATTTGGAACGCCGCGCGGTTTGCTCGCCCGCACCTGGAGGCTCCTTGCCAGCGGGCGCTGCCCGCTGTGGAGAGCCTGTCCGACGTCGACCGCTGGATCCTCAGTCGCAGCAGCCGGGTGGTCGGGGAGGTTAACCAGGCGTTGGAGGTGTTCCGCTTCGACGAGGCCGCCGACCGCGTCTACCACTTTGCCTGGCACGAGATGTGCGACTGGTATCTGGAGCTCGCGAAGCCCGCCCTCTTGTCGGGCGAGAGGCCCGAGCGCGAAGCGACCCGCGCCGTCCTCGGCCACGTCATCGATACGCTCCTGCGGCTCCTGCATCCCTTCATGCCGTTCCTCACCGAAGAACTCTGGCAGAATCTCCCCCGCCCCGTGGGCGCGCCCGTCTCAATTGCGCTGGCGGAATTCCCTCGACGGCGACCTGAGCTGGAGGACGACGAGGCGGAGCGAAGCATGGGGGTGCTGATGGAGAACGTGACGACGCCGCGGAACCTGAGCGCCGAGCACGGCCGGCCTTCTCTGGCGGGTGCGACGATCACGATCAGGCCGCTTGACGAGATCTCGGGACGTTATCTGGCGCGCCATCAACCATCCATCCAGGCGATGACCCGCGCCGATGTGGTCATCAACGCTGTTATCCCCGCCAAGGCCGCGCGGCCGGGGTGGGTGGAAGTGCGAGGCGTCACGACCAGCTCCGAAATCGTCGTCGCGTACCAGGGGGCCGGAGATCCCGAAGTGGAGCTCGTCCGGCTCCGCAAGGAGATCGAACGGCTTTCCAAGGAGCTTTCCGTGCACGACGCCAAGCTGTCCAACAATGACTTTCTCTCGCGGGCGAAGCCCGAAGCGGTCTCGAAGGTCCGCCTCGCGCATCGCGAGGTGAGCGACCGGCTGAGTCGCCTCCGGCAGAGCCTCGACCGGATCGGATCCTGAGGCACTGCGTGACCTCGCTGCCGCCCAACCTGCTTGCGCGTGCGGTGCGCGCGGCCTTGCTCGAGGACGTGGGGCCCGGCGACCTCACATGCGAAGCCGTGGTTCCCGCAGGGACCCGCGCGACGGGAGTCATCACGGCGGGCTCGCCCCTGGTCCTGGCCGGCGCGGACGCCGCGCGATGCGCCTTCCTGGAGATGGACCCGGACGCCTCTGTCGAAGTCCTGGCGCGCGCCGGCGACGAAGTCGCCTCGGGCGGCTCCGTGCTGCGAGTGGAGGGCGCGGCGCGGGCGATCCTCTCCGCCGAGAGGACGGCGTTGAACTTTCTGGCGAGAATGTCCGGCATCGCGACCCTCACGCGCCGGTGCGTGGAGGCGGTGTCAGGCACGAAGGCCGCGATCTACGACACGCGCAAGACCACACCGGGACTGCGCCTGCTCGATCGCCACGCCGTTGCGGTGGGAGGAGGGAGCAACCACCGGGCGGGGCTGTATGACGCCATCCTCATCAAGGACAACCATCTGGCGGTGGCCGGCGGCCCCGGGACCGCGACACGCGCGGCGCGGGAGCGCTTCGGATCGCGCCATCTCCTCGAAGTGGAGGTGGATGGCCTGCATGCCTTGGATGAGGCTCTCGAAGCGGGCGCCGACATCATCCTGCTCGACAATATGACGGTGTCCCTCGTCGCCGAGTCGGTGCGGCGGGCTTCGGCGCGCCCGGGCAGCCCGCCTTTGCTGGAGGCCTCGGGAGGCATCACGCTCCTGAACATCCGAGGCTATGCCGAGGCGGGAGTCGACCGGATCTCGCTCGGGATCCTGACGCACTCGGCGCCCGCCTCCGACCTGAGCCTCACGCTCCTGCCCGTGGGGCGCGAAGCCGGACGCCCGTGAGCGGGATCCCGTCGGTAATCGCGGTGGACCGGCTCCGGGCGGATCTGGCCGCGCGGCGCTCCGACCGAGAGACCATCGTCGGCCGGCGGGTGGAGTTTCACCCGCGACTGGACTCCACCAACGATCGCGCTCGCGAGCTGGCGGCCTCCGGAGAGCCCGAGGGCACGGTGGTGCTGGCCGACGCGCAGGCCCGCGGCCGGGGACGCGGCGATCGTTCGTGGCATTCTCCTCCGGGCCTGGGAGTGTACCTCTCGGTCATCCTCAGACCCGAGGCGCCGGCAGCCGCCGCGCCACTGTTCGGTCTGCTGGCTTCGGTCGCGGCCGCCGACGCCTTCGAGGCTTCGATCAAGTGGCCCAATGACGTCATGATCGCGGGAAGGAAGGTCGCTGGCATCCTCACCGAGGCGCGCACATCCCTCGATGCCATCCGGGATCTGGTAGTCGGCGTGGGTGTCAACGTCAACCACGAGGAATGCGACTTCCCGGGCTCCATCGCCCACCTGGCGACTTCGCTGCGCTTGGCGCGCGGGCGGACGCTCGACCGGACCGACGTGGCCTGCGACATCCTGACGGCGCTGGACGAGTGGTATAACCTGTGGTCCCGTGAGGGACCTGCGCCGATCCGGAAGAAATACGAGAGGCTGGCCGAGGGGCTGAGCGGGCGGCGGGTCGTGGTCGGCGGCGGGAACGGATCGTTCACCGGCGTCACCGAGGGACTCACCGAGGACGCAGCGCTGCGCGTCCGTCGTGACGGCGGCGCAGGCGAGGTTGTCGAGGTGCGCTACGGAGAGGTGCGGCGAGTGGAGGCACGCTGAGATGCTGCTCGCGGTCGATGCAGGCAACACGCACACGGTCTTTGGACTCTTCGAAGGCGAGATCCGGCGGGCTGACTGGAGGATCTCCACCCATCACAGCCGCA
>JAWPNA010000090.1:0-3685 GCA_045402695.1 Acidobacteriota bacterium | reverse complement strand
GGCGAGCTCGCTGTCGGCGATCGCGCGCGCGAGATTCAGGAGGCCCTGGTCCGCGCCGACGGGCAGGAAATGGGTGATCTCGGTGGTGAACTCAAAGTTCCTCACGCAGTAGGCGGACATCAGGAGCAGCAGAGCGGCCACAACCACCGCCTGGACCCGGTCGTGCGTGACGGTCAACGAGGTGGGATCCGGAAGAGCCGGTCGATCTCAGCCTGGCTGTAACGCCGTGCGGGGTTCACGTGGGAGAAGGTGGTGACGGTCTCATCACTGGTGGTCTCGACGATCTTCATGCGTTGGACCACCGCCCCGCTTCCTTGGAGAATCATTTCCCGCATCGTCTTCCTAATCTGTTCCGAAAGCGGCCTGAGTGTCATGTTCCATGCCTCGGCCCGACCGGAGAGCTCGATCCGCCAGGACCTAAGCAGTGCCTCCCGATCGCCTTCGAGGATCAGGAGGAAGCTGTTCACGTAATCGCGGGCCACCGGGTTCGCCTCCAGGTCCACCTCCTCGCGCATCCGTCCGTCGCCGAAGCGGAGGGTCCGGCCGTCGAACAGCAGGCTTGACCTCTCCGGCGTGAGGGTGTGACGGGCCAGGCGCGCCGGGGGCGCGAAGTGAAGCACTCCCTCGCTGATGAGCGGGGCCGCCAGCAGGGCGATCTGCTTCTCTTCCCGGAAGCGCGCCTCAAGCCCGGGCATCTGCTTGAATCTCTCGAGTAGCTCCTCGAGCTCCACCGTGGGCGGCTCGGAGGCGACCGCGTGGACGGCCAGCGGCGCGACCCCGATGAGGATGAAGAGGAGGCGCATCATGGGTCCGATCATAACTCCTGCGCCGGTGCCCAGTAATCGAAAAAGTTGAACCAGTTGTCCGGCGCGAGCCGTCCGTAATGAGCCAGACGGTCGGCATAGCGCTGGGCGTATGCCGCGATCCCTTGGTCCCGCGCTTCGCGCGGCAGGACGACCCTCTCTGCGAACAACTCGCAGTGAATGTCGTAGCGGTTCGGCTCGGTGTAGAGGCCAAAGACCAGGTACACGGGGCAGCTCAGCGCGGCGGCGAGGCGGTAGACGCCGGCGGGGAAAGGGGCGGCCGCACCCATGAACTGAACCTCGATCGTCCCGCCGCCGAGTCCGATCCGATCGGCGAGGATGGCGACATGCTCGCCGCGCTCGATGCGCTCCCTGACGGCGAAGATGAAATCGACCCCGTCAGGAGCGATCTCGATCAGCCGGGCCCGACTCAGAGGATCGAGGCGCTGCAGCGCGGCGTTGATCATCCTCGCGTTACGGAAGTGGGCTACAATGGTGACGCCAATTCGTTCCATCTCCGCCCCGACCCGCATCGCGTCGAAGCTGCCCAGGTGGGCGCCAAGGAGCATCGCGCCTCTCCTGGACTCCTTGAGGGTCCGCAGGTGTTCCTCGCCATGCTGCGAGATCTCGAAACGCCAGTTCTGTCGCCGGGCGAAGAACAGACGGTCCAGGGTGACTTCGGCGAAGCACAGGAAGTGCCTGTAGACCATCGCGAACGTCACGCCGTCCGGACCGTGAATTCGCTCCAGCCACGCGCGCGAGGCTCGCCGCGGCATCGCGTGAAAGAGGACGTAGTAGAGACCGACCAGACGTAGGACGGCTCGCGCTGGCGCTCGGCCAAAGAGTGTGCAGACGAAGACGAAAAACTGGATGCCGAGCGACCCTCCGACCTCGGCGACGTCGAGCCAGCCGGCGCGATTCACCACGGGGAGATGAGCCGGAAGATGGCCTTCAACACCAGGCGGGTGTGCATCCATGAGATCAGAGCGTTGTCACGCACTCTCCGGAAGTGCGAGACCCCCCCTGCTTCCTTGGCGAGGTAGCGGATACTCGTGCTGAGGTTGACGACAGGCACCTTCCGCCACACCATGAGCACCGCAATCTCGGGATCAAAGTCCATTGCATTACCTTTGGCGCCGGCCCCGATGGCGGCTTCGAGCGGATAGACACGAAAGCCGCACATCGGGTCCTGGATCACCCGCCTGCCGTAGGTCTCCAGCGTGGTCCAGAAGCTGGTGATCTGCCGCCCGATGACGCGCGCCCTGGGCGCGGTCGCATCGAACACGGGCGTGCCGAGGATGAGCGCTCCTGGCCGGGCGCGCGCGGCGTCGAGGAACAGGGGGACGTCCTCGAGGTGATGCTGGCCGTCGGCGTCGACCTGTAGTGCGTGGGTGAAGCTCAGGCTGCGCGCTATCCGAAAGCCATCCTTGACCGCCGCTCCCTTGCCGCCATTTTTCTCCCGACGGTGGACACGAACCCCGGGGATCGCCGCGAGCGCCTGGACAGCCTTCCGTCCCGGCTCCGCGCTGCCGTCGTCGACGACGATCACGTCCGCCAGCCAACTCCGCACCTGTTCCACGACCAGGCCGACCGTGTCGGGATTATCGTATGCGGGCACTAGCGCGCAGGGATTGAAGCCGCCGCTCATCTCGGAAGATCTCTCTCGCGTTGGAATTCCATGGTGGCTGAGCTGCACATCTCTCCCTTCCGCCGGAACTCGAAGGCCGCCTTGTTCGTGCCACGGACCCGCGTGAGGCTTACCTGCAGCACGTCCGATGGTCGGATCGGCCTCTGGAACTTGGCGCGAGTGATCCGCCGCAGGCTCTCGAGATCCGGCCAGATGGAGGTGACCAGCCGGAGCGCTTCGCGCATTTGGACGACCGCCGGAAGAACGGGGTTCCCATTGAAGTGACCCTCGAACCATCGGAGATCGGCCGGGACGCTGGACTCAAACTCGTGGATCTCGATATCGCCCTCGTCGAGCCGGACGTGGGCGCCGATCTGCAGGTAGGCCGTCCCGTGACCGAGCATCGTCATCCGAAGCGAATTCTCCGGACCGCATACTCGCCGGCGAACAGCGCCCCCATGAGCAGATATGAAATCACGCCCGTATAGACGGCCCAGGCCGAGAACGGCGCGAACAGGGCCAGTCCGAGAGAGGCAATCCCGTTCAAAACGAAAAACAGACACCAGACCTTCGTCACCGCGCGGCAGTACAGGACCCTGTCGGGTGAGAGCTCCTTGTGGATCATCCGGGCGAATCTCTCGACGGTCGGCATGCGGTCCTCCAAGAGAGAGCTGCCGAAGACGACGAGCAGGGCTGCGTTCACCAGCACTGGCACCGAGAGAAGGAAGCGCCGGTCATCCAACAGCACCGAGAGGAGCGCGATGACTGAAAGCGGGATCGCAAAGTACGGCAGATACTCCACATGTCCCCCGCGGCGGCTGAAGCCAAGCACGACGAGGAAAGCCGAGAGCGCGGCAAGCAGCAGTGGGCCGACGAAGCGGTTATTCGTCATGGAGAGCCCCGTCCAGACGACGATGGGATAGGCGAGGCACAGAACACTTCCCAACACTCTGAGGGCGATGCGCATGGCGATCTATCACCCGCTGCGCTCAGGCCTTCGCGCTGAGCATCCTCTCAATCACATCCACCACGTCTGCAACGGTTCGGATGCCGCGGAGATCGTCCTCCGTCAGGCGCCGTCCGGTGACCTCCTGCAACTTGGCCGCCAGATCGATGCCATCGATGCTGTCGAGGTCCAAATCCTCTGCCAACCTCGTGTCCATCGTGATGGACTTCGGATCAAGCTGAAACATCTCCACCAGTGTCCTGGACACCGTATCAAAGATGTCGTCGTGAGTCATGAAGGGAAACCCTC
>JAWPNA010000233.1:0-7378 GCA_045402695.1 Acidobacteriota bacterium | reverse complement strand
GCGCATCATGGTTGCCGCGAGCGCGAGGAAATGGCCGCGATCCCGCCATTCGACCCGCCGCTGGTCGACCAGTCGCAGATACGTCTCGTGCACGAGCGCCGTCGTCTGGAGCGTCATTCCGGGGCGCTCGCCCCGCAGCCGCCGCCGCGCCATGTCGTGCAGCTCACGGTCGAGCATTCGCACGAGCAGATCCCCCGCCTGGGTGTCGCCGGAGCGCCAGGCACGCAGAAGCTCCGTGACCTCCCCGGGACGTCCGATGGCTTTGGGGTCGCTCTTGTCGCGAGGGTCCATGAAGCTGCCCGGATTCTACCTTACTTGTCGGCAAGCGCCGCCGGAAAACCGGCATTGGCGCCGGAAAGTCTGTCCCCCGGGAGAGGGTTTCTGCGCGGTACTCAACTGAGATCCTCTCCACGCAGGGGAATGACCCATGGGAATTCCAGTCAGCCATTCTGATTTCAGAGGATACAGTCCGTTCGCACTGGTCGTCACAGCCGCCATCCTGATTGGATGGCCCTGCGTCGAGGCCGGAGCGCCACCCGAAAAGGGCCCGTCTGAAGCCTGGATCTCAAGCGCCCGCCGGCAGATACAGGAGGCGGAATACCACATCACCTAGCAGGACCAGATACACCTGAAGGGTCTCGCGGCCGCCTGGCACGCGCCCAACAGGGCGCAGGGTCTTCGCACCTACTTCACCGGGATGGGTGTGCGTGTGATCCCGCGGGTCGAGCAATCCGCCTCCTGGAAGTTCGGGCTCGAGCTGACAGGGTATGGGCGCGCCGGGTCGATTCGCTCTGTGAGCGCACCGGTCGTGAGCACACAGGGGAACCGGATCACCTACGACCGGGGCGCGGTGGTGGAGTGGTATCTCAACGACACGCGTGGTTTGGAGCAGGGGTTCACCCTGGCGGGACCGCCGGAGGAGTCCGGTGAGGCCGCCGGGGAGGGTGCGCTCGTCCTCGAACTGACGTTGAGCGGCGATCTGTCCGCATTCGTAAGCACCGATGCGAAGGCAATCGACTTGACGACCTCCGCCGGCACCCGTGCGCTGAGGTACGCGGAGCTGAGCGTAGTGGATGCAGTGGGCCGGGCTCTGCCGGCCAGGATGGAGGTCTGGAGCGAGGCGGGCACGCGGGGGATCCGGCTCCTTGTGGATGACGACGAGGCGGTCTGGCCGGTGACGGTCGATCCCCTGCTCACGAGCCTCGCCTGACGGCCGAGAGCAACCAGGCGAGCGCCCTCTTCGCCTACTCCGTCGGCACGGCCGGGGACGTCAACGGCGACGGCTACGCCGACGTGATCGTGGGTGCCTATTTCTTCAACAACGGCCAGGCCGATGAAGGCCGAGCCTTCGTCTATCACGGCTCCGCCTCAGGGCTCTCCCTCACCGCGAGCTGGACGGCCGAAAGCGACCAGCCGGACGCCGCCTTCGGCTTCTCCGCCGGCACCGCGGGAGACGTCAACTACACCGCCGATTGCGTGGACGCCGGATCACCTCGTCGTGACCCTCGCCCCAGGGAAGTCACGCACGCTCCAGGTTACGGCGACAATTCGGAGCAAGATTCCGGCCTCCTCCGCCGAGGAGTGCCGGTGCTCGCGCCGTACGTGTCGGTGACCCCTACAACCGTGACCGCCAAGTCCGCTGGGGACGCCACCGAAAATCAGCACAACAAAGGAAGGAGCATGGTATGTGCAAAACTTTACGAATCAGTTTGCTTCTGCTCGTGCTTATCGGCCTGAGCAATACACAGAACGCGTGGGCGAGAGAGATTTCCTGCGAAACAGAGCCAGATCTCACGCCATGCCCGGACACCGACGGCGACGCCTGCAGCAGCGCCGCATGCCTCGAGGGCGTCTGCCGCCAGGACTTTGGGGTGCCGTCGATCACCCCTGTCCCGACACGGACGGCAATGTCTGCACACAGGCCCAGTGCACCAACGGCTTCACGTGCAACCAACTGAACCCCGCCGACTCCGGCACGCCCTGTTCCGCCGGCAACGAGTGTCTGACCGACCTGTGCAACGGCACCGGCCAGTGCGGCATCCCGAAGGCAAACTTAACCCCATGCACCGACACCGGCGACAATGTCTGCTTGAGCACCGTGTGCTTCGAGGGCGTCTGCCGCCAGGACTTTGTTGGGGTGCCGTCGAACACGCTCTGTCCTGACACGGACGGCAATGTCTGCACGCGGGCCCAGTGCACCGATGGCTTCACGTGCAACCAACTGAACCCCGCCGACTCCGGCACGCCCTGTTCGGCCGGCAACGAGTGTCTGACCGACCTGTGCAACGGCACCGGCCAGTGCGGCATCCCGAAGGCAAACTTAACCCCATGCACCGACACCGGCGACGATGCCTGCTTGAGCACCGTGTGCTTCGAGGGCGTCTGCCGCCAGGACTTTGTTGGGGTGCCGCCGAACACCTCCTGTCCCGACACGGACGGGAATGCCTGCACGGTGGCCCGGTGCAGCGACGGCTTCACGTGCAACCAGCAGGCCGTCCTGACCAGTGGCAATTCCTGCGACGACGGCGACGCCTGCACGACAGACGACACCTGCGAATCGGGCATGTGCGTCGCTGGTCCAGCCGTCGTCTGCGACGACACCGATCCGTGCACGATTGACCGGTGCGAGAACGGGGTCTGCGGGTGCAGCGCCGATGCGGCGTGCGCCCCGCAAGGGTGCACCCCGGGCTACTGGAAGAACAACGCGGCGAGCAAGTCGGCCAACGCCTGGCCGTCACCGTACACGCCGGGCACACTGATCGGAGACGTGTTCAACATCCCCGTCTGCCTCAGTCCCACTCTGGGTGCTGCGACCCTGTCGCAAGGGTTGAGCTTCAAGGGGTGGACGACGCCCAGCGGCGCTGCGCAAACGCTGTTGCGGGCTGGGATTGCTGCCCTGTTGAACTCGGCGAGCTTGTGCGTGCAATACCCGCTCTGCCCGAATGAAGTCATCAGTCAGGCGGACGCCGCGCTGGCCTCGTGCAACGCCAAGACAATGTTGAGCTTGGCCGCCCAATTGGGTTGGCTCAACAGCCTGTTCTGCCCGCTCGATCAGCGAGGCCGGTGCATGAACCCATAGCCTTACATGCATGCACAAGGGCGCACGGCGGCGGCCGCCGTGCGCCCCGAGAAACCGGCTCCCACGACGCAAACGTCGGTTTCGAGATGGTTCACGAGAGAATACGCGCCGACGTGACCGGATCGGCACCGTGCGGCGCCGGAAAGTCTGTCCCCCGGGAGAGGGTCTCTGCGCGGTACTCAACTGAGAACCTCTCCACGCAAGGAGCTGACCGATGTCAAGCATACCCGCTTTCGCGCTCCTGCTCTTAGCATTCCCGGCGCTCGCCACCGACGCCCCTTCCCTCATCAACTACCAGGGGGTCCTGCGCGATGCGGCCGACGAGCCGCTGACCGGGGACTTCGACATGGTGTTCCGGTCCTTCGACGCCGAGTCGGCGGGGAACGAGATCCTGATCGACCAGCACTTCGCGTCCAATGCGCAGGCGGTGATGGTCGATGGCGGGCTGTTCTCGGTCGCCCTCGGCGGCGGCCAGATCGTGGACGGTTCCGGCCCGGGGACCTTCGCCTCGCTGGCCGACCTGTTCCGCGACCACGCCGGGGTCTGGCTCGAGGTGACGATCGGAGCGGAGACGCTCGCCCCGCGCACACCCATCCAGTCGGCGCCGTACGCCCTCCATGCGACGAACGCGGTCTCGGCCTCGAGCGCGAACCTGGCGACCGACTCGTCGCAACTCGCCGGACAACCGGCGAGCTTCTATCTCGACTCCTCCGCGGCGACGCAGACGAAGCTCGGGCGGGTCGTCTTCGACAACGGCGCGGGGAGAGGGACGGGGATCGTAGCGTTTGGTCCCCGTGGCGGCGGGTATTTCGGGGATAGCAAAAGCTCGGCCTACGCCTGCATCGGCTACGGCGACTACGGAATGCAGAGTTTCGGCAACATCGCGGGCGGGTACTTCGCGGAGACCGGCGGCTCGGGGTGGGCCCGCGTTGCCTTGGGCGACTACGGGATCCGCCGGGGCGCGTTCCGAAACGTCCCCGAACTCATTCGCGTCATCCATCAATACCTGCGCGAGAACAACAAGAACCCCCGTCCATTCATCTGGACAGCAACGGCAGCCAAGATCCTGCGCAAGATCAAGCACCGTAAAGAAACCTTGGAGTCAGGACACCAGACGGTAGAGGCCCCGGACTCGACCGGTTCGCCTCGGACATCGCCCAGGGAGGAACGATCATGAAGAAGCGGAACCAGAACACCGGCATCTCGGGTCTTGGCAGGGCGAATCTCCCGTCGGCTCTGCTCGCGATCGGATTCCTGCTCGGCAGCGGCGCGGCGCACGCGGCCGATCCGATCGACGGGTCCAACCCGGCCTGCGACGACCTGCGCGTGTGCGTCAACCTGCTGGTCGGCCAACCCGAGGTCTTCGACGCATCCGACGAAGGTTGGGTGTGGGTGCAGGCCAACCGTCCCGGGCTGCCGAAGTTTCGCGAAGTCAGCGGGCTCGTCGCCAAAAGCCAGGTGGCGACGGTCGATTACCCGACAACCCACGACACGCACGACCACAACACGATCCTCATCGTCGATCCCGGCCAGGAGAACATCCTCAGCAACGGGAACGGAGTCGACTACGACCTGGGAACACGGACATTCGAGATCGAGTGGGAGACCGGTATCCACCCCTCCGAAAAATCCGGTGATGGCGCCGATCCGTACTACCCGCGCACAATGTGGGCCGTCGCCGGTGACCGTTTCTGGGCCGAGGGCCACTGGATCTTCGACTGCGGGCACTCCACCGGTGGTCAGTATCCCACCGAGATTCATCCGCCGCGGGCGGCGGCGGCGATGCACCAGACGTCGTACCCGCTGTACGCGACCGGTGCCACGCCCGTGCCCGTGACCATGACCGACCTCTACATCCATGGGCGGGCCGGCCGCGTCACCGCGGTCCTCAACTGCGGCATGCTGGACACCGTTGGCGGCGGCAATTCCTGCCCGACCGATACCACGCCGATCGACAAGGACTTCAGCTTCAACGTCTGCCTGCCCGAAAGACCCGCCGAAGAGGCGGTTCTCACCTGGCTGGTGCTGCCGGGCACCGGCAACACGCTGAGCCAGGAATTGCAGGTCGAGGAGGTGCCGGCCACGAGTATCTGCACCAATTCCGGTGACAGACCGCTCGACACCGGGACCATGCTGCACGTCACCGCGCCCCTCGCCGACTCGGGTGCCGTGCCCGAGGACGTCTATTCGCGGCAGCTCATCGCCGGATGGGTGTTCCCGCCCGACCCGCCGCTGCGCCATGTGCAGGTCGAGTTGCGGAAGATGAACCTCCACGACGACCAGGATCTGGGGGGAACCGCCGGTGAGCTGAGTTTCTTCTGGATGAATCTGGACGCTGATCCCGAGCCGTGGCGCCGCCTGTCGGACTACGACATTCCCACCGACGATGACGCTGGTCTCATCTGTCTCTTCGACCACACCAACGTCCTGGAAGACTGTGACGACGAGCAGACCTGCGGCAACGGTGAGCTGCGTTTCGCCGGGCCGCGGTACGACTTCTACATCGGCAATGGCGAGTCGTACACGATGCGCACCGTCGGCCGGGATCAGGACTGCTTCGACGACTTCGGTTGAAGGGCGAACGTCCGACGAGCGTTACGTCAACCGAAGAGGTCGGTCATCTCGGATATCAACCCACAGCAACCCTCGAAGGAGGCCACCAAATGGACAAGAGACATCTCACGAACCTTGCGCTCGCCCTCGTCGTCGCGGTCGGTCTCATGACCCCAAGCGTCGCGCCGGTCGCGGCGGCCGACGCTCCCCCCCTCACCGGCTTCGCCGTGTGCCCGTGGGGAAGCGACGACTGCAACGTCTGCGTCCCTGATGTACCGGCTGCGATCCGGGCGCTCCGCAATCGCGGCGACATCATGGGATTTCACATTGGCGACACCCCGGATCCCAACCCCTTTGCGGATCACTGGCAGGGTGTGCAGCGGACGATGAGCGGCGGCGGGCGCTATCTGGTCGTGTCACGGAGCATCGAGACCGTGACCAAGGACGTCTCCTTCGTCGTCGTCGAGATGGCGACGCGCAACGATGACGGGCTGCGCTTTCGGTCGAATCGTCTCGCGCCGTCGATCGACTTCGCCTTCACGCCGCCGCCGGCCGAGGACAAGGTCGTCACGATCGTCCCGCACGAAGGCAGCTACCGGCACGCCGGAGGAATCCAGCTCCTCGGCAACGTCCTCGCGGTGCCGTTCGAGTCAGGCAACTCGACCGATCCCGCCTCGAAGGTCGTGCTGTTCGATCTCGCCGACCCGCCCCATCCCGTTCGTCTCGAGAATGAGATCATTCACGCGGTCCCGGGCGGTATTTCCTCCGAAGCGGGGACCGCGACGCTCGGCAAGCTCGCCGACGGCCGTTTCCTGCTCGTGATCGGGCGCGCCGACGCCAACAACCTCGACTTCTACGTCTCGACCGGCAGCGACATCCGGACGACGGCTTTCGAGCTCTTCGACACCTGGAACGAGGACGAGCTGCGGACCGAGCTCTGCGGTTCGCTACCCTGCACTTGCGGGGGCATCCTTTCCGATTGCGAGTTCGGCAACTACCAGAACCTGAGCCTCGTCCATCAATGCGACGGGGCCCTCTACCTGGTCGGCACCCACCAGGACTCGTTCTCGGGCGAGGACTTCGTGGATCTCCATCGCCTCGACAACGTGCCCGAGAGCAACGACGTGCGGATCACCAAAGTCGCGAAGCGGCAGCTCGTGTGCGGGTACCAGGGCGAGAACCACTGCAGCTTCGACGCCGCCGGCGGCGTGTACATCGACCCCAAGCGCCGGCTGCTGCTCTACGGCACCGAGTTCGACAACGACGGTCCGATCGCGGGCTCTCCGATCTGCAATGGTTCGCCATGCAGCGTAAAGTTCGAGGAGTTCCGCCCCGTTCCACACGGACCGTGCACGCGCATCGAAGACGCCTGGGTGGAGCTCTACGACGATACCAACCCCGACAGCGATCGCAGCATCATTATCGATTTCGTCGACCGGGCGCTCGAGAACTACACCAACTACAACAGCATCGACGATTTCGAGGATCGTCCGTCGCACGCCCTGTGGTGCATCCCGGATGGGGCGACGCATCGTCTCTGGCAAAAGAGGGATCCATGCAGCGGCGATCACCGCGATCTCGTCGGCACGGGTCAGGTCGAGGAGATCGGCGATCTCGGCGGCTTCGGCGACGAGACCTCGTGCTCCGAGTGGATCGGCGGGCCGTTCGCCGACGCGGGCGAGGATCGGACCGTTGAATGCGCGGGGTCGACGACATCCGCCCAACTCGATGGTCGCGCGTCGGTCT
>JAWPNA010000333.1:0-4637 GCA_045402695.1 Acidobacteriota bacterium | reverse complement strand
CCGGCTACTTGCGACGGGCGATCGAGGAAGATTACCGGCCGCCACCCGACTATCGGAGCAGGGCGGAGCGCGATGCCGAGGCCGAAGCCCGCGCCGCGGCGAAGGCCGCGGAGGAGCAACAGCTCCGTGAGCACGTCGAGGAGGAGCGCCGCGCCCACGAGCTGGACATTGCCGCGGTGGCCACACGGTACCCACCCCAACCGATTCCTGGGACCGAGCTCACGACGCAAGAGGCCTGGGATCGGGTGCTGACGACGCTCAAGGAGACGCTCAGCCGACCCAACTTCGAGACGTTCCTCTCCCGTACGCTGCTCCTGGCCTGTGACGGTCGAGAGGCGGAGGTCGGCGCTCGGAGCGTATTCGAGGTTGAGTACCTCACCGACCGGCTCGATCGCTATATCGCGCAGGCACTCGGCGCCGTCCTCGGACGGCCGGTGCGCTGCACCTACGTCTCCCTCACGAAGCTCGCCGAACGAGACCCGTCGCTCGATGTCGCTCGCGCTGGCGTGTCCGTGGGAGGACAGTCATGATCCGGCCGGAGGCGGAATGTGACCCGTACTGGCAGGAGGACGTGGCCCTCGGCGAGAGTCAGTTCTTCCGGGGTGACCGCTCCACCATCCGGATGCGGTTGCACATGGCGACCGAGCGAGCGTCTCGCCAACACGAGATTGTGCCGCTCAGCGACGCGGTCCGGGAGCGCACCTACGTCCATGGCAAGCCCTACATCCTCGTGCCTGACATCACCCTCACCGTCGGCCTCTACCCGCGTACGGACGCCGCCGGCGCGATCGGTGCGGTGCGCGGCGCCGATTGGACGGGTATGCGCCACGAAGATATCGGCCAGGCGCAGGCGTGGCACTATCCGGCCGACCAGCTGACGGTGCTCTGGGAATGTTTCGCGGAGGGGCGCTACCGCCGCGACGACGACCCACGCCGGGACGCGACCCAGCAGACGCTGTGGACCCGCTTTGAGAGCTGGCTCACCCGCCGCTTCCCGGAGACGCGGCAACTGGTCACCACCTGGGAGGATCTGTTTGACCGATCGGCGTGGCAGGCGTTCCTCGAGGAGCGTGGCTTTCGGCGGGTGGCGCCAGCCGCTTTCGCCAAGGCGCTCATCCCTGGGATCACACCCATCCCGCCAAATGCCCCGGAACGGCCCTGAGCGGGCCGAGAAACGGTCGATCGCCTGCTGAAGCACTCTGGCTGCCGCCGCAGACACCAGCGCCCGTTTTGGGGCTCTGAGCGGCTTCCGCGGTGCCACGATGCCCGTGTTTGGCTCTCAGACGGCCGAGAAACGCCCCCAACATCGCGAGACGACCAAACCCTGTCGCTGATCATGGCATTTTGCCCGGCGCCTGATCACGCTGCGTTGCCAGGGGCGGGTGACGCTCTCGTGCCGCCGCGCGCCCACAGGGGGGATGTCACGCACCGGCCATGTGCCCCAGGCCGAAGCTGTGGCGGAGCGATGGACCCCGGATGAGCTGGGTGAGGCAGTCGGGGAAGCGCCCCGATACGGGGGTCACGCCCCTGGTTGCGCGCCCCCGGGACCGGGCAGGCAGCGGCGCGGGCAATCAGATCGTCGCGGCTGTAGCGGGAGAGGGCACGGGTCGCCGGGCTCAGCGGGCGGCGCAGGTCCTCGAGAGAGGCGCACCCACAGGCGGGATAGCGGCAGGCTGGGTCGAGGAGGCGCGTGGCCATAGTCACGATGCAGGATTTCCTGGAAAGCATTTAGCGGCCCGCCTCAATCGCGGCCTGATGCAGGGCATCGAAGTCAACCCTCGCCTCTGGCTGGTGTCCCGTCTCGAAGTCGAGCGATGGCCGCCCCTCGGTATCGTGCAGGGCAAGCGCCGCGCCCGTCTCCCGCGTGAACTCCCTGCTGCATCGCTTCCGGAGGGGAGCGGGCAGAGCGCTGGCGGTGTCGAACACCGCCCACCAGCGCGCTGAGATCGTCACGCATCGACCCGGGCGTGTCCCGATCTCGTACCCAACGCTGAGCGGTCCGTCGCCGTGACGCCGCACGCTATGACACACGATCGCGTGCCTAAATACCGCGGTTACCACGTCTCCCTGCTTACCACGTCTCCCTGCTCCGTGACGTGGTGAGCAAGACCGCAAGGCGCTCCAGGCCGTCCTCCGGGTCGTCAACGAGACCTGCACGGAAGAGCAGAAGATCTCGATCCAACTCCGGCTGGTGAACAGCGCCGACTTCGTTGCCGCGATGACCGCCGCCGTCGATCCGATCGACATGGACGCGGAGACCGTTGACGACGTCGAAGAAGAAGATGGAAGGAAGTGACCGTGGACGCTGACGTAATCGCCCGGCTCCGTGACGTGATCTACTGGGATCCCCCGACCCTTGGCGTGATTGGCCCGACGGAACGGCTCCTCCGCCAGGAGTTCGCGCCGGTCGGCGCCGACGAAGACGATCTGGTGGCTCTCGTTGACACGTTCTGGAACGATCCGACCACTCTCTGCGGCTACCTCACGGCGCTCGGCTCCGAGTTCACGGTTCGGGAGGATTGGTCCTGGCCGTGGCAGATCACCGGTCGTTGTCTGCTCCATCCCGACCGTGGTGTGCGTCTTACCACGATCCAGGTGCTCGGTCGCTGGCGGACGGACGCCGCGAAGCTGCTCCTCATCACCTACCTGCGGTCCGGTCGGGAGACAGACCAGGGCGTCTTCGACACGCTGGAACGCGCCGCTTGGGGGATCTGATGGCCCGTGCCGCCCCCCGCAAGGAACGGGAGAACCCCTTCCGCCAGTTCATCACCGAACTCTCCCCCCAGGCCGTCGCTGTTGAAGAGAGCGAGGTCGTCTGGGAGTATATCCCGCCGTCGCTGCCCGAGTTCATCACGTCCAAGGCGTTCCTCGGCCTGCCACCGCTCTCCGCCCGTCAGCTCAAGGCGATGACCGAAGGGTTGGAGCAAGACGGCGTCAACCTATTCAGCCCCGAGAACAAGTACAACGAGCTGGTCTTGATGTGGGGGAAGGGATCGGGCAAGGACTATTTAGCATCAATAGTACTCGCATACTTCGCGTATGTGATCCTCTGTCTCAAGAACCCGCACAAGTTCTTCAACATGGCGCCGGGTGAGAACCTCGACATCGTCAACGTCGCCACCCGTCAGGACCAGGCATCTGACGTCTTCTTCTCCAAGCTCCGGGCGCGGATCGAGTCACCCTGCTTCACGAAGTTCCGGCCCCGTCCCACCCGCCAGAAGATCGAGTTCCCTGGGAAGAAGCTCTACATCCACTCCCTTCACTCCAAGGCGGAGAAGTGGGAGGGCTTCAACGTCGTTGCCTGGGTGATGGACGAGGCTGACGCCTTCCAGACCGCGGACGGCCACGAGAACGCCGACCGAGTCTACCGGGTTCTCCGTTCCTCCGCCCAGACCCGCTTCCCGGACAAGCGTTGGGTTGGCGTGATCATTTCCTACCCCCGCTCCGAGATCGGCTTCATGTTCAAGCATGTCAAGCGTCAGAAGGCGTCGGACGGCGCCTATGTCGACGTCGCCGCCCACTGGGAGGTCTCGCCCTTCTACGACCCCGCCCACCCCTTCTACCGCAACTTCGAGTGGGTGACCGTCCACGACAAGTTCACCATCCCCAAGCCCTTTGAGCAGGACTTCCTCAACGAACCCCAGTCCTCGGCGATGGCCTATATGTGCGTCCCGCCGCCGGTCTCGGGTGCCTTCTTCGAGTTCCCGGACCTCCTGGAGGACTGCTGTGAGGACCGACCGACCGCCGCTATCCTTGCAGCGACCGTGACCTATCGTCAGATCAAGGTCCAGGGACTCGACGAGAGCGGCGAGTTCGTCGAAGGGTATGAGGACCGGCGTTTCAGCGCGATCTCGTTGCTTCGGAAGGCGATCGAACCAGAACCGGCCCACTACTTCATCCACGGCGACCCTGGCGACACAAAGGACTCCTTCGGCCTCTGCCTCGCCCACACCCTGCCCGAGACGGCCCGGATCGACCTGCTCGGCCGCGACCTGGAGTTGAACCGGGTCTCCGTTGACCTCGTTATTGAATGGAAGCCGGAGTTCAACCAGCCCGTCGACCAGCTCAACGTCCGGGACGTGATCATCCAGCTCTGCAATTGGTACCCGGTGGTCCAGGTCACCTTCGACAAGTTCCAGTCGGCGACTGTGATCCAGGAACTCCTGGAGCTGGAGATCAACGCCAAGTCGCTCTCCTTCTCCGCCAGCCAGCAGCTTGAGATGTACCGCGCGCTCAAACTCCTCGTCTACAACAAGCTGGTCACCTGGCCGCGGGTGTCGTGGCCGAACCTCTTGGAGCCGCAGCTCCGCTACCTCGTCCAGCGGGGCGGCAGAATCACCCACGACGAGAGCGTCTCGGCGAAGGACGTCGCCGACGCCGTCGCGGCAGCCTGTTGGTACGCGAGCGGCGCCTCAATGGGCCGCCACGGTCGCGAAATCCTTGAGAGCATCCACGGGAAGGTACTCGACACGACGTCATTCTACGGTCCACAAGTAGGTATCGTGAAGCGGAGGCTGAGTGCATGAAACTGGGAATCATTCTCCACTGGAGCAGTTGGGGTGTCTTCTTCACGGTGATGAATCTTATCATCTTCCGTGACGGTATCGTTGACGCGACTGTTCTGGCAGCCGTTGCGG
>JAWPNA010000439.1:0-5817 GCA_045402695.1 Acidobacteriota bacterium | reverse complement strand
CGGCCGGGAGAACACCACCCTTGTACCGCGCGAAGACGGTCTCGGCCTCTTCCATCCCTCGCGTGAGGCTGTTCTTGAAGGTCTCCTCCTCGCGCCGGCACACCTGAGCGACTCGGGCGCGATCCTTCTTCAGCTCGGGATACGCCTCGCCCATCATCTCCACCACCTTGCCGGTCAGGTCGAACAAGAAGGGAGCCTTCAGTCCGACGTTGAGTCCATAGGTCAGCGCTCGTCGGATGATCCGGCGCAGCACGTATCCTCGCTTCTCGTTGCTGGGGACCACGCCGTCCGAGATGAGAAACGTCATGGCCCGGAGGTGATCGGCCATCACCTGGAGCGAGACATCGGTGGGCCGGTCCTTCCCGTACGCCGTGCCTGCCCGGCGCCCGATCTCATCGATGAGCGGCGCGAACAGATCGCTTTTGTAGTTGCTGTCCACCCCCTGCAGAATGGCCGCGAGCCTCTCGAGCCCCGCCCCCGTGTCAATGCATGGCGCCGCCAGGGGCCTGAGGGTGCCGTCCGTCTGCCGGTCGTACTGCATGAAGACGAGGTTCCAGAATTCCAGAAAGCGATCGCATCCGCACTCCAGGGAGCACTCCGCGCGGCCGCACCCGACCGAAGGCCCCTGATCGAAGTAGATCTCTGAACAGGGGCCGCAAGGGCCCGCGTCCCCCATCGCCCAGAAGTTGTCCTTCTCCCCCAGACGGACGATACGATCCGCGGGCAGCCCGGCTGTCTGTTGCCAGAGCACAGCCGCCTCGTCGTCCTCGCGGAACACAGAGACCCAGAGGCGATCCTCGGGGAGGCCAAACTCCTTCGTGACCAGGTCCCACGCGAAGCTCACCGCATCCTTCTTGAAATAATCTCCGAACGAGAAGTTGCCCAGCATCTCGAAAAAGGTGTGATGCCGTGCGGTGCGTCCCACTTGATCGAAGTCGTTGTGCTTTCCGGAAACCCGCAGACACTTTTGCGAGCTGGCCGCGCGGTTGTACCCTCTCGATTCGCGCCCCAGGAAGACGTCCTTGAATTGGTTCATTCCCGCGTTGGTGAACAGGAGTGTCGGATCACCGGCGGGGATCAGAGACGAGCTCTTCACACGGGCGTGGCTCCGTTGCTCGAAAAATCTGAGAAACGTGCCGCGAACCTCGTTGCCCGTCATACCGCGCAGTCCTTTCTCTCCGACGCCCACACCGGCGCGGCTAGCGCGTCAGGACGAAGGGTGAACCGGGATCTTCGGCGCCGAACTCCTCGTCCACCCGCAGCGTGGCGTCCATCTCCGCCTGCGCCGCGTCGGCTGTGGAGTGGATCCCCTGGATCTTGAGCTTGAACTCGTCCGGGTTGGTCGCCCTGCGCAGCGCCTCGTCCAGCGAGATGAGGTCCTTCGTGTAGAGCTGGTAGATCGACTGGTCGAAGGTCTGCATGCCGTACTGCGAAGTGCCCGCCGAGATCGCCTCGCGGATCATCTTCGTCTTCTCCTTGTTCTCGATGCAGTCGCGGATGTAGCCGGTCGTGCGCAGAACCTCCGTCGCCGGCACGCGGCCGTTCCCATCCACGCGAGGCAGCAGCCGCATCGAGATGACCGCCTTGAGGACACCTGCGAGCTGCAACCGGATCTGCTTCTGCTGGTGGGGAGGGAACACCGAGATGATGCGGTTCACGGTCTCAGTGGCGTCAAGCGTGTGCAGCGTGGATAGCACCAGATGCCCGGTCTCTGCCGCAGTGATCGCGGTGTCGATCGTCTCGTAGTCTCGCATCTCGCCCACCAGGATCACGTCGGGGTCCTGCCGCAGCGCGGAGCGGAGCGCCTGGGAGAACGACTTCGTGTCCACCTCGACCTCTCTCTGGTTGATCAGGCTCTTCTTGTCGCGGTGGAGGAACTCGATCGGGTCCTCGATGGTCATCACGTGCTCCGTGCGCGTCGAGTTGATGTAGTCGATCATCGCCGCGAGCGAAGTGGACTTGCCGGAGCCGGTGGTGCCGGTGCACAGGATCATCCCGCGCCTCTCCTCGGAGATCGTCTTGAGGATCGGCGGCAGCAGCAGTTCCTGGAAGGTCCGGATCTTCACGGGAATGACTCGCAGGACCAGCCCCACCGTGCCGCGCTGCTGGAAGATGTTGCAGCGGAATCGCCCGAGGCCGGGCACCGAATACGCGATATCGAGCTCGTAGTTGTCCTTGAACGTCTGTTTCTGGCGCCCGCTCATGATGCTGAAGGCCATCGCGATGGTGTCCTCCTGCATCAGCCTCTTCATCTCGACCAGCGGTTGCAGGTCGCCGTGGACACGGATGACGGGATGGCTGCCGACCTTCAAATGAAGATCAGACGCCCCACGCTCGCTCGCGATCTTGAGCAGGTCGTTGATGTGCACGTAATCCTCCTGGACCCTGTGGCCATTGTGTCACGAGTGAATCAGGTTGACGAGCGCGCTCCGTGGGGCCGAAGAACGCTCCTTGCGGGCGGGATTACCGCAAAGATAGGGGCGTAATCTATCATCCGATCCTGGCACAGTCAAAGAATCGGGCCGTTCTGCGCTATTCTGCGCCGGATGCCGACAATGCCGACAATGGTCCGAGGAAACGCGGGCGTCATGAGCCTCATGGGCCCCTGGGGGCCCTCCCGCCGAGGCCGGCGCGTCCCATCTCGCCGGCCAGAAAGAGGACGAGACAGACCGCGACGATACCCGCCGTCTCGGTCCGCAGGATCCGGGGGCCCAGCGCGATCTCCTCGAAGCCATGGCCGAGCCCGACGGAGATCTCCTCGGCGGTCCATCCCCCTTCGGGCCCGACCGCCACGATCGCGGAACAGGTGCCGGCCCCGATCTCGATGCCGCCCAGCCTGCCGCTTGCCGCTTTCCCGACACTGAACTGCAGCCGCAGCATGCCGGCATTTCCTTGGTGGGCCTTTGCGAACTGCCGCCAGGAGACGGGAGGCGCCACATCGGGGATGCGCAGCCGGCCGCTCTGCCGCGCTGCCTCTCGCGCGACGCGGCGCCAACGTTCAAGCCTCTTGAACTCTCCGTCACGCCCGGGACGGATCACGCTCCTTTCCGCGATGATCGGAACGATCTCACCCACTCCCACCTCCGTGGTCTTCTGGATGATCAAGTCCATTTTGTCGTGGTGCGGGAGACCTTGCGCCAGCGTGAGGTGGAATGCCGGCTCCACGGCACGGTCGTCGGGCGCGGTCAGGCTCACGCGCGTCTCGTCTTTGCCGATCGATCCGATGACCCCCCGATACCCCCTGCCTTCCCCGTCGAACACCGACACGGTGTCGCCTAACTTCAGCCTGAGAACTCTGCTGAGATGATGATGCTCCGCCCCGCGAACGAGAGCCTCGCTGCCTTCGGCCCCCTCGACGATGAAGAAATCTTCGGCCGAGACCAGGAATCTTCGCTCGGTCATCTCAAGCGCTCGCAATCACGAGGCACAGCCAATCTCCATCGCACCTGCGCTCCGTCACGATCAGCCCCTGCTGCTCCGCCGCAGAGATCACACCGCTTTCCTCATCCAGGAGGATCCCCGACACGATCGCTTCCTTGATGAGGCGGCCGGCGATGCCGCGCATGAGGCGCCTCAGTGCGGTGGCGTCGATGTTGGCCACGATGAGATCGTCGCGGCCGGAGGCGAGCGCATCCAGGCTCCCTGCGATCCACCCGATGCCGACCACGCCGTTTCTGGCGGCGTTGCGTGAGGCCAGCTCCACTGCGTGGGGATCGATGTCGATCGCGGTCACCGGGGCCGCACCCGCGATCCGCGCGGCGATCGCGAGAATGCCGGAGCCTGTTCCGATGTCCAGAACGCTGTCGCCGGGACCGACGCGGGTCTCCATCGATTCGAGGCACATGCGCGTCGTGGCGTGCTCGCCTGTTCCGAACGCCCGGCCGGGAACCAGGCGAATGACACGGCGGCCCTGCGTGTCGGCCGGGACCGTGGGTCCCGGAACGATGAGAAAGCCCCTGCCGGCCTTCAATGGCGAGAGACCCTCCAGCCAGCGCTCGTGCCAGTAGCCATCGTCCACCGCCTCCACGGCCACGACCCTCATCGCGCCGGCTGCAGGCCCGAGGCTCTCTTGGAGCGTTTCGATCAGTCGGCCGGTGTCGACCTCCGAGGGAAAGTAGGCGCGAAGACGCTCCGCTGAGCACTCCATGCCCAGCGAGCCGTTCTCGTGCAGGCAGACGACCAGTTCTTCTTCGAATGCGCCGGGAATCGAGAAGGTAATCCGCCACCAGCGATCCATCGGCGGTATTCTACATGACGGTCGCGAAAGGCCGGGCTATTTCATGCTCTCGAGCACGGCGCGATCTTCCGAGGAGAGGTCCTCGTCGCCGGTCTCTGCCAGCCGCTCGAGAAGCTTGCGGCCCTCCCGCGAAAGCTTGCGGGGCGTGCGCACCAGGATCTCCACGGCGAGGTCCCCCCTCGCCGATCCGTGCAGGTCCGGCACTCCCTTTCCCTTCACGTGGAACACCGTGCCCGTTTGCGTGCCCGCCGGGATCTTGATCTTCTCGGGACCGTGCAGGGTGGAAAGATGGATCGCGTCTCCCAGGGCCGCCTGCGAGAACGTGATCGGGACGGTACACACAAGATCCAGCCCGTCTCGGCGGAACACCGGATGCTCCTTCACGGAGAGATACACGTACAGATCCCCGGAGGGACCGCGCGCGCTCCCCGCGTCGCCCTCACCGGAGATCCGCAGGCGCGTCCCTGTCTCCACCCCGCTGGGGATCCGCAACTTGAGGCTCTTCTCCTTGTGCAGCTCACCGGAGCCCCGGCATTCCGGGCAGGCCTTCTTGATCGTCCGGCCGGCGCCCCGGCACACGCTGCACGTCCTCGCGATCGTGAAGAACCCCTGCGAGAACCGCTGCTGCCCCATGCCGTTGCAGGAGGGACACGTGCCGATGTCCGCCGGGGAGTCGGCGCCCAGCCCGTTGCACCGGGCGCAGGTCTCCGTTCGCGGGACGCGGATCTGGGTCTCAGTGCCCTTCACCGCCTCTTCGAACTCGATCTCCACGTCGAAGCGCAGGTCGGCCCCGCGTCTCGGCATTGGCCGGCCGCCCCGTGACCGCGATCGCCCGGCATTGATGCCGAACAGGTCGCCGAAGATCCCGCCGAACAGGTCCTCGAAGTCGGCGAAGGCTCCGGGATCGAAACCCGACATGTCTGCTCCCAGCCCCTCGTGCCCGTACCGGTCATACCGTGCCCTCTTGTCGGGGTCCGAGAGCATGGCGTAGGCCTCGGCGGCCTCCTTGAACCGCACCTCCGCCTCTCTGTCTCCCTGATTGCGGTCGGGGTGATGCTGCAGGGCGGCCTTCCGGTAGGCGCTCTTGAGCTGCTCGAGCGTGGCATCCCGGCTCACGCCGAGCACTTCGTAATAGTCCCTCTTGCCTGGCGCGGAGGGCATGTTCGTCAGATTTCTTCGGTGGGGGGCGTCTCCTTCTCGCCCGTCTTCAAGGCCGAGGGATTGTACAAGATCACCTCGGTGAGGATCTTCGATGCCTCGCCCAGCTTTTCGAGGCATTTCGTGCTTTCCTGGACACTGTTGCCCTGCAGTGCCTTGCGCGCTTCCAGAAGTATCGTCTGCACGTCCTTTCGCAGCCCCTCATCCAGCAGACCGCCGAATTCCGCGAAGGACTTTTCGTTGGAGTCGAGCAGGCTGTCGAGGCGGCGGGCGGCGGACTTCTGAGCCTCGGGGGCCTCGGCTACCTTACCCTCTGGTGGGGGTGGTGGATCCCCACGGTCCCTCCGGCCCTCGCCTGGGTTGCCTCAGGGGCGATGGCAACCGCCTATGTCTCCTACCAGGAGACGGTGCAGCGCGCCGCG
>JAWPNA010000396.1:0-3527 GCA_045402695.1 Acidobacteriota bacterium | reverse complement strand
TACGACTTGGCGACCTTCGGGGCCTCCACTGTCAGCTCGTTACGGACCGATCGGACCCCGCTCACGGAACGGGCAACGTACACGGCCGAGAGGTTTCTCTGCCAAGAGGGCACCGTGCCTGTCAGCCGCACAACGCCGTTCTTCACCTCGACGCCGATATTGGCGTTCTCCTGCTCGCCACGGTCATTCAAGGCCTTCTTTACGCCCTCCTGGATTTCCTCATCGCGTGCCTGGACCATATCGTGATTCGCGGATGAGACCACCTCGATCTGGTTCTCCACGCGCTTCACGCCGGACACGCCCCGAGCGATCTCGGCGGCCGCTGATTTTGACTCCTGAGAGGGAACCATGCCGAACAGAGTCACGACCCCGTCAAAGCTATCGACGTTGATTTCTGTCGCCGGCGTACGGGAGTCCGCGGCCAGCTTCATCTTGGTGGAGGACGTGATCCAGAGGTCGCTCATGGCGCCGCCGGCATTGCGCTTGCCGGTCTCTGACTTTGTGACCCCCTCCGTCCTGAAGTCCTCGTCGGGGAGCGTGTCGGAGACGTCGATCTCAGAAGCAACGCGAACCACGCCGGGTTGACTGGCCGCGTAGTACAGGGCGCGCTGGTCATCGACCAGGGACGCCGCCTTGCCGGACAGAAGAACGACCCCCTTGTTGACGGATTTTACGGAGATGCTGCTGTTGTCGAGCGAGCGGTCGGCCTTCAGGCGCTTCTCGACGTCCGACTTGATGAGGTCGTCGGAACGCTGCACCTTCGCTTCCTTGCCAGCGGATACAACCTGAAGCAAGTTTCGCACGTCGACCACGCCATCGATCTTTCTCACGACCTCCACCGCCCGTGTCTTTTCCGTGTCGCTGTGCACTTTGCCGTGAAGTGTCACGCGTCCGTTGATCGTGTCCACGTTGATGGCCGTGCCGCTGACGTCCTCTGCGACGTAGAGGGCGGTCTTTGCCTTCATCGTGATCCAGGCATCGGGCCGTGAGCGAGCGTAGGCGGCGATCGGCATGGACAGGACTACTGCGGTGAGCAGAGCAAACTTGTACCAGATTCTCTTGTGCATTTGGAATCTCTCCTTCAGAGTGTCGATCGTATGTTTGGGCGAGGCGGGCACCAACTGCAGAGTATGGCCCGCTGCCGGTTACAACAGTTCACTTCAAATCAACCGTTCTTCCAGGGCCCCTCCTCAAGACCCAACACGTCAAGGTTCGCTGAATGGATCGGGCCATCGGGACGAGCGCGGGAGGCCCCTGGAGGCCGAGATCCTCGCGGGCAGGGCGGCAAGTCGGTCCTCGAGAGCCTGCAGCGACTCGTCACGCCCCGCCTCCCTCGTGGTCTGCATCGCCAGGTATCCGTCGATCCGCGCCTCGATGTCGCATGGAAACTGCGGCAAGGGTCCCACCAGCTGGTCCCGGTAAAGGCGGAGCATGATCTCCCGGAAAATTGGCAGGGCTGCGCGCGACCCGGTCTCCTTCTCGCCGAGCGTGCGGTTGTCGTCGAAGCCGATGCGGACTGCCACCGTGATCCCCTGCCGCCCATAAGTGGATCCAACGAATAGCGCGTCGCGGAAGTCGCTCGTCGTGCCGGTCTTGCCCATGACATGGATCGGGAAGTCGAGGCCGTCGAGGGCGTGGGCAGTACCTTCCGGCAGGCGGATCACCCCGCGCAACCCCTCCTGAATCAGGCTCAGCTCGGCGGAGCTCGGCCCGTCCGAGCCGATGTCCGGCGCGGTCTGGGGCGCCTCGTAGAGCACGACGCCACCGGAGGCGTCGGTCACGCGCGCGATGACGTGGGGCTCCGCCAGGACCCCTGAAGCCATGGCGCGATAGGCGCCCGCCAGCTCCAGCAGCCGCACCTCCGACGCGCCCAGCGCCGTGCTGATGTACTGATGCAGCGGAGTGCGGATTCCGAGCTGCCGGGCGGTCCGGTTCACTTTGTCCACGCCAATCTCGCGGGCGATCCACACGGCCACGGCGTTGCGGGACTCGGCCAGGGCCTGGCGAACCGGGATCGGGCCCTTGAACTGGTTGTCGTAGTTGGCAATCCACTTCACCCCGCCATCGGCGCCCAGCGGCACTTCGATGGGCTCGTCGGGCACTGCTGTGTCCAGGTCGAGCCCCTGGCGGAATGCGGCCAGGTACACCATCGGTTTCCACGCGGAGCCCGGCTGCCGTAACGAGCCCGTGACGCGGTTCAGGTCGGAGTACCGCGTGGAACGTTCCTTGAAGACCTGTCGCCCGCCCGCTTCGGCGAGGATCGCGGCGTCCGCGTTGCGCAGCACCACCACCGATCCCTGGATCAACCCCTTCGACTTGCGGTGCCGCTTCTCGTAGAGGGCCAGACCATTCTCCAGCGCTTCGTTCACGATGGTCTGCGCCTGGCCGTCCACCGTGGAGCGGACCGAGATCCGCCCCTGGAACAGGTCCTCGATTCCGAAACGGTTTCCGCCATGCTGCTTCAGCTCCTCAAGGACGTTCGCGATCGCGCCGGGAGCGCCGGTCTTGACCAGGCTGCGTGCCGCCACGCTGACCGGCTCGGCCTGGTGCCGCTTCGCGAGGCCCTCAGAAATGGATCCATTGCGCGCCATGAGGGCCAGGATCGCGTTGCGGCGGCGCAGGGGTCGCGCATCGCCGGGGGCCGGAGCGTAAACCCTCGGCGATTTGCTGATCCCCGCCAAGAGCGCCGCCTTCCCCGCGTCGTCCGGGGTGTAGCTCGACAGGGGCTTGCCGAAGTAGTACTCCGAGGCGGCGGCGAAGCCGTAGCGGCCATTGCCCAGATAGATGAAGCTGGCATAGCGGGCGAAGATCTCGCGCTTGGCCTGCTTCTGTGAACCATAGCGCCGTCGCATCTCCTCCTCGATCCAGAGCGTCAGGCGGACCTCCTCCAACTTCCGAAGAAGTTTGTTCGTTGCTCGGACACCAAGGCCCGCGGAGAGGACCCGCGGGGTCAGTCCGTCGCCGATGAGGGCGTCGCCGTTCTCGCGGATCGTCAGATCCTGGAGGAAGTAGCTGCGGACGAGCTGTTGCGTGAGGGTCGAACCACCCTGGGGGAAGAGTGGCCGGAACCCATCTCCCCTCCACCATGCGGCCAGCGAGTGCAGGGCCGTTTTCTGGACCACCCGCGGCAGCGCGTGGTATTCCACGCCGGAGTGGGAGAAGAAGTTCTTGTCCTCGGCCGCCAGGATGGCCTCGCGCAGGATGGCGGGCACCTCGTCGTAAGAGACAACCCTGCGGTACTCCCGCGCCAGCTCGATCAGGACCTTCCCCCGGTCGTCGTAGATCTCGCCGATCCCGGGGGGTTCGAAACGGAGGAAGGACTCGAGGTCAGGGAGGCCGCTCCGGTCGAAGTAGACGTGGTGGATGAGGCCCACCGCCAGGATCAAGACCAGGGCTAGAGGCGGGGCCACATAGGGCACGGCGCGCACGGCGCGGCGCCACCACGCGGACCGCAGGTGGCCTCCCATGAAGACGCCGGGGGCGCGAATGCGGTGGGCCACGTTGGAGGGGATCAGAACTCGAAGGGC
>JAWPNA010000130.1:0-18281 GCA_045402695.1 Acidobacteriota bacterium | reverse complement strand
GCCGCCGCGGTCCTCTACCTCTGCGTCCTGGCCCCAGGGTACTGGATTGCCCCCGGGATCCTCGCTGCCGGGTTCGCGGTAGGCGTCTTCATCTTCCTCATCTCCATCGTGCCCGGTGGTCTCGGCATCATGGAGGCCTCCATGGCGGCCCTTTACGTGTCGCTCGGCGTGCCGCTCGCCGAGGCGCTGGTCGCGTTGCTGGCCTATCGGATCTTCTATTACTTCCTCCCGTTCGGCCTGAGCCTGCTGTTATGCGGGCCATTGCTGCGCGAGGCGACCGTCGAAGCCAGGAATGTGTCGGAGGGTGATTAACCAGCGCCTCCCGCAATTGATCCCGTGGGAGCACTGGGATACGATGCGGCGCCCTCGCTGCCTCGCGAAGGGCCGCGGCGCACAGGAGTCTCGAGATGGCCTGGCTCAAGCAACCGACCTGGCGGCTGGCTCTCTGCTATCTCGGCATCCTGGTCCTCATCTACTTCTCCGAGCCCACACCGCTGTCGCTGGCGGCGGGGATCATCCCGATCGCGGCGGGGCAGGCGATCAGGGTGTGGGCCGCCGGGCACCTGGTCAAGAACAAGAGGCTCACCACCACGGGCCCCTACGCGTACGTGAAGAACCCCTTGTACCTGGGCGCCCTCACGATCGTCATCGGGTACTGCATCGTGGGGATGCCCCCATGGAATCTCACGCCCAGCTTCACGGACCCGCGGGTGTGGCTCTACGTCATCTTCATCGCCGCGTTCTTCCTGTACTACATGCCCCGGAAGATGAAGATCGAAGGGGACCGGCTGCGGGACATCTACGGAGAGGATTACACACGCTACGATCAGAACGTACCCGACATGCTGCCACGCCTCACCCCCTACCGGAGCGGTGACACCACCCCCTGGACCTGGAGACAGTCGGTGGACAACAGCGAGCACGGAACGATCATGTCGCTGGGCGTGGGCCTCGGCCTGATGCTGTTGCGGACCTGGCTGCGCTGGCGGGGCGTTTTCTAGTCCGCCTCCGCCGCATCGAGGACCCTCGACTGGATCGCCTCATCGACCCCCTGGGTCCCATGGGTCCCCTGGGTGATGAGGAGCTGCAGGGCCGCCAGGGCCGACCGGCGCACGCCAGGGTCCGGATCCTTCAAGAGGCGCACAAGCCGCTCGGCCGACGCCACGACACCTCGTTTCCCGAGCAGCTCTGCCGCAAGCGCTCGCACCTTCGGGCTCCTGTCCCTGAGGGCTTTCCTCAGGGGAGCCTCGCTGTGGTGGCCGGGCAGCATCCCAAGGTCGGTGACGGCGTGCGCGCGCTCCTCCTCCTGCCCAAGGTCGAGCTCCTCTTCCAGGAGATCCAGCAACGGCACGTCTCCGAAGATCCCGTCGATGGTGTGGAGTTCGACGTCTCCGAGATCCGGACGCACGACGCTCACAGCGACCTGTCTCCTGCGCGGATCGCCCAGCGGTCTTGTGGAATCGTAGGCGAGGTAGTACGACTCGAGCAGCCGTTCACCCAACCGCCTGACCAGGCCCGGCAGATCGTCGCTGGGATAGAGCCACCACCCCCCTGTCTGCACGGCGAGGTCCTGCGCCGCCAGAGACGGATAGCCGGTGGGGCCGGGAAGGATGGTCACGATGGTCACCTGCGAGTCAACGGCGAGCTGCACCAAGTGCGTCAAGTAGGCGTCGCCCATGGTCGTCCAGGCCTCGGGGCGATCGCTGTCCAGGCCGTCGGTCAGCAGGAAGATCACCTTGCGGCCCGCGCGGCGGCGCAGGTCGTGCAGCGTCTCGTCCACGGCTCGGAAGATCCGTGTTCCTCCCCCGGGCTGCTCAAGTTTCTCGATGGCGCCAGCCAAAGTCGCGGCGTCATGGGTGAACTCCTGCAGAACGGTCACCTCCGTCGTGAAGGTCGCCACCTTCACCTCGTCCACCGGCCTCAGGGCCGACAGCAAGGAGATGGAAGCCGTATGCCACTTGCTCATCTGGTGTCCGATGCTTCCGCTCCGATCCACCAGGAAGACCGCGGAAAGCGGCCGGTCCTGGCGGTCCGCCTCGCGGCCAAAATCGACCAGAGTCTGGGGTGCCCCTTTCTCCGAGACCAGGAAGTCGGATGGGTTCAGTCCTCTTATAGGCCGCCCCTCGCGGTCGATCACCGAGACGCTGAGCCGGACACGCTCCAAAGGGACCCCTTCGACACGCACCAGCTCGGGGCCGTGCCCCTCCAAGCGTCTGGGGGCCTCTCCGCCCCCTGGCCACCGCAGCCCCGAGGCCAACGGGGTCCCCGGGGCCACCACACCGGCGGCGGCCAGCCCGGCAACCATGAGAGCCAATTTCTTCCCGGCTGGGTGCTGCCTCACGGCAGTCAATCTCGACAGGGCTGTTCGCATGCTCATCCTGGTATCTTGGACCCATCCGCGGCGGGTCCGGCTTACAGGTTCATCGGCCCAGGTTCGTCGTCCCGACGCCCGTTGGAGTGGGCTCGGTCTCCCAAAAAAGGCTTGACGGCCCGAGGACATGTTGTTAGATTACGGCCTGTCAGGGTAGTAGATCGTCCTGGGTTCGGCAGTGACAAGTTCCACAGGATCCTACCGGGTTCTGTGGTTTTTTTTTGGTACGAGCCACGGCGACTGCTCCCGTTCGGTCCACCGGCACGCCTCCATCGACCGTCCGGTGGTAATACCTCAGGAAAGGAGGTCAGTCGATCGTGGCAGTAGGAAAAGTGAAGTGGTTCAACAACAGCAAGGGTTACGGGTTCATCGAGCAGGAGGGCGGCAACGACGTCTTCGTGCACGTCTCCGCGATCCTCGGCACGGGATACAAATCCCTTGAGGAGGGTCAGCAGGTGGAGTTCGAGATTACCCAGGGTCCCAAGGGCCCCCAGGCTGCCAACGTCCGGTTGATGTCCTAGCGCGGATCCCGGAAACCACGAAAGCCCCGAGACCTTTGGTTCTCGGGGCTTTTTTTGTGTGAGAATGCCAGCCATGAGAACAACACTCGTCCTTTCACTCGTTCTCCTTCTCTGCCCCTCGCTTGCCGCAAGCGCCTCCCCCGTGGACCACAACGCCATCCGCCACGGCCGAATCAACAAGCTCGTCCCCGAGGCGATGAAAGCCCACGGCGTGGACATGTGGCTCACCTTCACCCGCGAGAACAGCCCTGATCCGCTTCTGTCCACGCTCGGCCTGGAGCACATCGTGGCCCGCGGCGCGTTCGTCTTCATTCTGAAGCCGGACGGGTCGTTCAAGAAGGTGGCGATCGCCGCCTCCTACGACGTGGAGCCGATCGAGCGGGGCGGCCTCTACGACCAGGTGGTCCCCTATAAAAAGGAAGGGATCAAGCCTCACCTGGCCGCCCTGGTGAAGGAGGCCGATCCGTCGCGCATCGCTGTGAACTACTCGCGCGATGTCACGGTCGCGGACGGCCTGACGACGGGCATGCGGGCCTACCTCGACGAGGCCCTCGGTGCGTACGCCGGCAGGTTCATCTCCTCTGAGAAGCTCGTGGTGTCGCTCATGGGGCGCAAGCTGCCACAGGAGATCGCGGCCCTTCGCGAGGCCGCCGAATCCACCCAGAGAATCATCGGAGAGGCTCTCGGCTCCGATGTGATCAAACCCGGCGTCACGACCGAGATTTCGCTGAACGACTGGATGGTGAGGCGCGCGAAGGAGCTCGGGTACGAGGTGGCGTTCAGCTCGATCGTCGTCGGCCCGAGCCGAGGGCACTCCGATCCCACCGAACGCATCATCCAGCCCGGGGACATCGTCCGCTTCGACTGGGGTGCTTCCCACGCGGGGTACTGTGCGGACATCCAGCGGACCGCCTATGTGCTCAAGCCGGGCGAGTCGGCCGCCCCGGCCTGGCTCACGAAACTGTGGAACGACACACTGGAGGCCAACCGGAAGGCCACGGCGGCGTGCCGGCCGGGAAACACGGGAAACGACGTGGACCGGGCCGGTCGGGAGTCGCTGACCAGCAAGGGATATGAGGACTATCCCCACGGAACCGGCCACGCCATCGGGCTAAAGGTCCATGATGTGGGCCCGATGCTCGGGCCTGACTGGCGTGAGCGGTACGGCGATCCGGTCTTCTTCAAGATCGAGTCCGGGCAGGTCTTCGCCATCGAGCCGGTCATCTACATCAAACCGCCCGAGACCGGCTATGACCTCAACATCGCACTGGAGGAGGACGTCGTGGTGGACGAGTCGGGGGCGCACTACATCGGGACGCCGCAGACCGAGATCATCCTCGTCGGAGCGCGCGGCGTCCGCTGAGATCTTTTCTCAAGCAGCCAGCGACAGCGGCGCCACGATTGGCTTGACAATCTCCTCGAAATCCGCGTACGCCATGCGGATCGTCTCCGTGTGCGTCCCCGCGTTGAATACGATCTCGGCGTCCTCGCGCAGGCTGATGTCCACGTAGACGGGCAGGTTGTACAGGTTGCCGAAGGGCGGCTCGGCACCCAGCTCGCAGCCCGGGAACAGCTTCGCGAAGTCCTCCTCGCGGGCCAGCTCCACGTCATCCACCCTCAGCAGCTCGGCAAGAGCGGTCAGGTCAACGTGGCGCGGGCCAGGTAAGACGACCATCGCGAGCTTACCGCCGCTGCCCTTGACGATGACGCTCTTGGCGAACTCGCGGCCGCTGACGTGCAGCGAGGCGGCGACGCCTTGGGCGGTGTAGGTCTTGGCGTGCGTCTGGACCGTGTACGCGATCTTGCGACTGTCCAGGAACTCCTTGAGGTTTTGAGCGGGCATGGCGACCTCCTTCTTTGATTCGGGCGGGGGATGCCCTTATCATAGCGCCTCGGAGCCCGTCTGGCTCTCAGCTCCGGGCCCGGCTGGGGGCGCCGAGCAATCCCTGCCTGAAGAGGGAGGGGTAGTGCCGCCGGTCACGCACCGCCAGGAGAATCGCAAGGACGACGTAGATCGCGGAGAGCGGCATCCGGAGGTGCTCGTAGACGAGCTGGATGCCGAAGAGCGCGAACAGCGCGACCGCTCCATACCACGACAGGCTCAGGTTCGCGAGGATGGCCACGGCGAACAACGACTGTGCCGCCGTGAGCCAGAGCTCGTGCTCCTGGCGCAAATCCAGGTGCAGCGCCCCGGCATGTCCCAAGCCAAGTGAGTAAACGAGCGGGATGGTGCCGACCAGCAGTGTCCACTGGTTGACCTTGGAGGAAACCAGGGCGCTGAGGCCGGCCTCGGCGTCTCCCCTGAGAGTCCACAGAATGGCGATGATGAACTCGGGAGCCTCGGACGCGAGCGGCGCGAGCCACTGAACCAGCAGGAATTCGTCGATTCCCCAGCCCTTGCCGGTCGCAACGAGGGACTCGGCGAACCTCTCCGCCGACGCGAAGATGACCGCGCCCGAGAACAGGAAGAGCCCCGTGGCCGCCAAACGCCTTCGAGGAGTCGGCATGTCGCCGAGCCACTTGGCCGGTCCGATCAGCTCCGGCTCGTGCGCCTCGGCCTTGGCCACGCGGGCCGCGTACATGGCGAAGATGATCAACAGGAACAGGCTGTCCCAGAGATCTAGCTGCTGCTTGAGAGGGATGATGATCGAGTAGCAGGTCGCCAGCCCGAGGAACAGAATCTCCGATCTGTGGGAGGGCTCCAGCTTGACGGATTTTCTCTTGAAGCGCAGAGCGAACAGCACCACGATGACGGGCCAGCCGAAGCCCACAAGGAGCCGGTTGGCGCCCGTCATGTTGGCCGTGGCGTAGTGGCCATAGACCGGATTCCCGGCCGCCTTCCATGCGAAGACCATATCCACGGCATATTCGGGCAGGACCGCGATCAGTGCCAGGATGGCGACGGCCAGCGCCTGCGAGATGTCCTTCTGGGCCACCTCGGCGGCCCAGGAAAGCAGGAACGCCGCCCCGAGGACCGCCATGCCGAACAGCAAGGCCTCCACCGGGGGAGCCGTATGGCTCCCCGCGAGCTTCAAGAACAGCCCGGGCAGAGTGAGGGCAACGGCAAGGACCAGATAGAGTCGCGCCAAGGGGTCGCTCCGCGGCGGACATTATACACAGGGGCCACATCGTCGGGCGGAGGTTGTATCCTATGGGCCGTCCTTCAGAATCATCCCGAGGAGGCCCAGAAGATCCCATGTCACAGTCAACACTGACTATCACTGACAACCGCACAGGGAAGAAATACGAGATACCGATCGAGCATGGTGCCATTCGCGCGATCGATCTGAGGCAGATCAAAACCTCTCCCGAGGACTTCGGCCTCATGACGTACGATCCGGCCTTCACCAACACCGCGGCGTGCCGCAGCCGGGTCACCTACATCGATGGGGAGAAGGGGATCCTGTGGTATCGCGGTTATCCGATCGAAGAACTGGCCGAGCAGAGCACGTTTCTAGAGACGGCGTTCCTACTGCTGGAGGGGGAGCTGCCCCGGATGGCGGAGTACGACGATTGGATCTTCGAGATCACGCACCACACGTTCATCCACGAGAACCTGAAGCACATGATGGACAGCTTCCGGTACGACGCGCACCCGATGGGGATGCTGGTGAGCACCGTGGGCGCTCTGTCCACCTTCTATCCCGAGGCCAAGGACGTCTCCGATCCGGAGGTGAGGCAGCGGCAGGCCTTTCGCCTGATCGCCAAGATGCCTACCTTGGCCGCCTTCTCGTACCGGCACAGCATCGGGATGCCGTACGCCTACCCCGACAACGATCTGTCCTACATCGGCAACTTCCTCAACATGATGTTCAGGACCACCGAGGTGAAGTACATCCCGCACCCAGTGCTTGAGAAGGCTCTGGAGGTGCTCTTCATCCTCCATGCGGATCACGAGCAGAACTGCAGCACCAGCGCGATGCGCGGGGTGGGCAGCTCGCATAGCGACCCCTACGTTGCTATCGCCGCAGCCACCGCCGCGCTGTACGGGCCGCTGCACGGGGGCGCCAACGAGGCGGTGTTGAGGATGCTTCGACAGATCGGCTCGGTGAGGAGCGTGCCGGACTTCATCAAACAGGTCAAGTCGGGAGAAGGGCGCCTCATGGGGTTCGGCCATCGCATCTACAAGTCGTACGACCCGCGCGCGAAGATCATCAAGAAGATGGCCGACGAGGTCTTCGAGGTCACGGGGCGCAACGCGCTGCTGGATATCGCGCTGGAGCTCGAGCGGATCGCCCTCGAGGACGACTACTTCGTCTCGCGCAAGCTCTACCCGAACGTGGACTTCTACTCGGGGCTGATTTACCAGGCGATGGGTTTCCCCGTGGACATGTTCCCCGTGCTGTTCGCCATCCCGCGCACCGTGGGATGGATCGCGCAGTGGGAGGAGATGCTGCGCGATCCGGAGCAGAAGATCGCCCGCCCGCGCCAGGTCTACATGGGCGAGGGGATGCGCTCCTACACGTCCATCGACAAGAGGAGCTGACGGGCTCCAGAGGGCGGCACCCCGAGGGGCCGCGTGCCGAAGCGGCCCCCTCGGTGCGCGCGGAGGATGGGGATCTACTTCATGTGCTTCGAGACGAGCTTGGTCATCTCGAACATGCTGACCTGCTTCTTGCCGCCGAAGACGGGCCCCAGCTTGGAGTCGGCGTTGATCATGCGCCGGTTCTTGCTGTCCTGCAGGCCTTGCTTCTTGATGTAGGCCCACAGTTTTTTGGTGACCTCGGTGCGGGGAATCGGCTTGGATCCGACCACCTCGGAGAGCGCTCCATCCGGTTGCATCGGCTTCATGAAAGCGGCGTTGGGCTTGCGGACTGACTTCTTGGCTGGCTTCTTCGCGGCCATTCAGATCTCCTCTCGAAGGTTGACTCCGTATCCAGGTGAGCCCGTTTGCTTCATGAAGGCGGGGCCCGTTAGCGAGACAGCATAGCCATACCTGCCCCGAGAGTCCAGCAGGAGTTGTCCCGCGGCGGGGTGCAGTCCCGTTCAGACCGCCGTCTTGAACATCTCATACCGCTCGGCGAGAAACGGCGTGCAGGCGCGCGCCGCATGCTGCTGGTTTTCCGAGACGATGTAGGGATCGCTCACCCGACCACCTGCGGCGCCGATATCCACCATGAAGCGGAGCCCCTTCCGCGGTACCGGTATTTGAGGAATCCATCCTGATCCATGCGATCGTCATACGGTCGCCGCCTGCCCTCGGCGACCGGGGCGGTCCTGATGGTTAATGGGATCTCCGGCAGAACCGCCGGCTTGAAGATGCCCTGAGGTCCAATCAGGGGCACACGAACATCCTCGAATGTGAACCCCGCGCTCAGAACACGGTGAGGTATTAGATCGCCATGCATCCGCGTCTGCTCGGCGAGGAAGTCGAAGGCCCTCATGCGAACTCTCATGTCGAGATCGGCATTGGTCATCCCGGCCACCTCATGATCGGCCGGGTGGGCGAGCGGCGGGCCACTTCCTTGAAACCCGCCTCGCGGAAGCCTCCCGCCAGGCCGGTCCAGGCGAATACGTCGGGCATGCGCCCGCGCCGGGGCTCGACGGGATACCCTTCGATCACGTGCGCCCCCAGCGAGCGCGCATGGCGGACCGCGGCTTTCAGAAGCTTCACCGAAACGCCGCTGCCTCGATGGCCTTTCGCGACGAAGAAACAGACGACCGACCAGACCGGCTCGTCATCCACAGGCTTCAGCACACGGGACCGCTCGAGCACGGTGTAGGCTGTCCGGGGAGCCACCGCGCACCAGCCGACAGGCTCTGAGTCCCTGTAGGCCAGCAGGCCTGGCGCGACTCCCGAGTCCACGATGCGGCGGAGGGCTCGCCTGTTTACGACTCCCTTCTGTTTCTCGAAGCGGGAGCGCGGAACTCTCCACCACATGCACCAGCAGCCGCCGCAAGCGCCCCTCGCGCCGAAAAGCCTCTCGAGGTCGCCCCACCTCTCTGGTGTCAAGGGATGCACGACCAGCCGCGCCGCGCCCTCCCCGCACCTGGCGGCCCGGCGCGCCCACGCCGCGAGGCGCTGCGGATCCTCGATGATCTGCGCCGGGACCTCGTAGTAGTTCTTGAGTGTCTGTCCCGCCCTGGGGCGGAAGGGTTTCGCGTCCAGCGTGAGGTACTGCTCGCGGCTCTTCTCGTCGGTCTTGAAGTAGAGGCGGCCCCGGTAAGTGATGCCGAAAAAGACCCGCCCTTCGTAGAGCCCGTGGCCGCCGAACATGGGGCGGCAGGCGACCTGCTCGAGACCTCGCAATTGGTCGAGGATGAACTCCGTGAAAGAAGCACCGCGCACAGGCAATGGCCCTTCTCCCTACAGTAACGGCTCGTGCCGCCTGATCATACACAGGATGCGCCAGTGTGGCATGCTCCGGGACCGAGCGGGTTGGCAAGGTGGCTGCTTGCCCCGAGGTTCAGTGGCCGCTATCATGGGTGCCCTCTCGATCAGACGGGCAGTGGACATACGCTGGTCTTTAACGACAGGCGGTCGGTTTTTCAAGGTGGCAGTGTCTCGTCAATCCGTCCCAAAGGAGGCGTGACATGAAGGGATTCAAGGCATTCCTGCTCCAGACCAATGCTCTGGCCTTGGCCGTCGGTGTCATTATCGGGGGCGCTGTGGGCAAGGTCGTCGGCTCGCTGGTCAATGACATCCTCATGCCTCCAATCGGGCTGCTGCTGGGTGGAGTGGACTTCAGCAGTCTGTTCCTCAACCTCGGATCGGGCGGCTACCAGACACTCGTGGACGCAAAGAAAGCGGGCGCTCCGACGCTGAACTATGGGGCGTTCCTGAATAGTATTGTGGATCTGATCATCATCGCGTTTTGCGTCTACATGATCACGAAGGTCGCGATGAAGCCGGCGCCCGCCGCCCCGGCGCCGCCCATGAGAGACTGCGCTCAGTGCCTCGAGCCGATCGCGGCTGCAGCCAAGAAGTGCCGCTACTGTGCGAGCCCTGCGTGAGCCGGAAGAAGCGCGCGCAGGATTCATGCAAGGTAGATCTCCCGTGATAAGACCCCGCTGGTCGTTCTTCCAGGCGGCTATTCTCTGGCTCGGAACGATAGCCACAGGCTGCATACCATCCTGGGCGCAGGAGACACCGAAGCCGCCCGAGGAAGGATGGAAGGACACCGCCGAGTTCAGCTACGTGGTGACCTCGGGCAACTCGGAGACGCAGACTCTCGGCTTCAAGGACAAGCTCTGGCGGCAATGGGAGCGCTCCGCCTTCGAGCTGAACCTCGGTGGCGTGCGTGCGGAGTCCACCACGACCACGGAGATCATCGCCACGGGAACCCAGAACAACTTCGACGTCTCTGAGAGGAAAGATTCGGACGTGACGGCGGAGAACTACTACCTCAACGGCCGTTACGACCGCAAGATCACCGACCGCTTTTTCTGGTTCGGAGGCGCAGGCTGGGACCGCAACCGCCCCGCGGGGGTCAACTACCGTTACGGCGTTGCCGGCGGCGTGGGCAACATCTGGGTGGACAGGGAGACAGTCAAGTTCCGCACCGATTACTCGATTACCTTCACAAAACAGGAGAACGTCGTGGACGAGCCGGGCTTCGACGACACCTTTCCCGGCGCCCGTATCTCATACGCGTACATGCAGAAGTGCGGCAAGGTGACAACCTTTAACAGCGACCTCGCCGTGGACGACAATCTGGATGACACGTCCGACTATCGCGCCAACATGACCAATGCCGTTTCCGTGAGCATGAGCTCGCACCTGGCGCTCAAGGTCAACCTGCAGTGGCTATTCGACAACAGGCCTTCCTTCAGGGAGGTGGACCTGATCGACACGGCGGGAGTCCGGATCGGCACGGTATTGGATGAGTTGGACAAGCTCGATACGATCTTCACGTCGTCGCTCGTGGTCAATTTCTAGTTCATGTGCTGTATGAGGAGAAAGGAGACGTTCATGTGTGCAAAGAGCCTGACGATATTGGTCGCCATGTGTCTTATCGCGGCCCCGGCCGTCGCAGGCAATGGTGAGAAGGGAGACTGGGAATTCGGCCCCTATGCCGGCGTCGGATTGCTCGACAGCTACGATGGGCTGAACCCTGACAACGGTTCCCTCTACGGAGCGAGGGTGGGCTACTACTTCACTCCGCACATCAGCCTCGAAGGATCGTATCAACTGCTGTCCACGGAGGTCACATTCCGGTCCGGAGGATCGACGATCGAGGCGGACGCCGACCTGACAGCCCTCAGGCTGAACTTCCTGTGGAATTTCCGAGCGGGCGAGAACTTCAGACCGTTCATCACGGCCGGCTTCGGCCGCGAGGAGATCGACATCGATGACGGCGACAATTCCACCGACAACGGCATCAACGCCGGCGCAGGCGTGCGCTGGTTTCTCACGGACCACTTCGGCCTGAGAGCCGATGCCCGCTGGATCTCCGTTGATGTGGGAGGCGAGGCCGACGCGCGACCGAGCAACCTCGAAGGGACTGTCGGGGTGCTGTGGGCGTTCGGCGGCGGCCCACCGCCCGACAGCGACGGCGACGGCGTGCCCGACCGGAAGGACAAGTGCCCGAACACCCCGAAGGGCGCCAAGGTCGACGAGAAAGGATGCCCCAGCGATTCCGACGGCGACGGCGTCTTCGACGGCCTCGACAAGTGCCCCGACACGCCGAAAGGATGGCCGGTGGATGCGAGCGGATGCCCGAAGGACACAGACGGCGACGGCGTGCCCGACGGCAAGGACGCCTGCCCGGATACACCGAAGGGCGCTACGGTGGATGAGAAGGGATGCCCGAAGGACACCGACGACGACGGCGTCTATGACGGCCTCGACAAATGCCCCGACACACCCAAGGGCGCCAAGGTGGACGCCTACGGATGCCCGACAGACACAGACGGCGACGGGGTGTATGACGGTCTGGACAAGTGCCCCGACACACCGAAGGGAGACAAGGTGGACGCCAACGGATGCACGCTGCCGCTTCCGAAGGCCGAACCGCTCTTCACGGAGATGAAGAAGAGCCTCGTGCTGGAGGGCGTCAACTTCGAGGTGGACCAGGCGGTGCTGACTCCCGAGTCCACGTCGATTCTCGACAAGGTGGCCGCCTCGCTCAAGGACTGGCCCGACGTGAAAGTCGAGATCGGCGGCCACACGGACTCCTCCGGCGGCGACGCGCACAACCGGGACCTGTCCCAGCGCAGGGCCGAGGCGGTGAAGGACTACCTGGCCGGCAAGGGGGTGGATGCCTCCCGCATGGTGGCGAAGGGGTACGGTGAGAAGAGCCCGATCGCCGACAATGCCACCAAGGAAGGCAAGGCCAGGAACCGGAGAGTGGAGCTGACGAAGATCGACTAACTCGCTGGATCGGTGCATCGTCCGGCGGAGAGCACGGCCCCGGAGGCTCTTGACGCCGCCTCCGGGGCCTTTTCGCATGCAGATCCTGCCACAACCTCTCGATGGGATTCTCGCCGGGGAAAGACGGCGGAAGGAAGTGAAGCAACACTCGGCCCTCGTGGCGTTGCAATGCCGCGCGCGTGATGCGGCTGGTGTGGATGCTGTAGTTGTCGAGGATGAGATGGATGCTCCGGAATCGACGGTAGCTCTGGGCGACCGCTTCAATCCGATCGATGAACACCTGGCTCCTTTTGCGCACGCCGTCGACCCACTCCAGCGATCCGGCGCTGCGGTTCAGGGCACCGGTCAGGTACAGGTTCTTGTGCTGGCCTCGCGTGCGCACCTACTTCTGCACGCCTTTCAGCAGCCAGTCCGGGCCAGACTTCAGGTTGAGATGGATGTCCACTTCGCCCTCGTTTACAGCGACCTGATCCAGACCGAGATCCTCCTGCACGGCTCGAATCTGCGCGACTCGCCTCTGCCGCCTGCGCTTGCCCCAGGGGCACTCGACGAACAGCTTTCGCCGCCCCCAGCGCGCTCCCATCCTTCTGAGCAGCCGGGTCCGCGTCGTTCCCGTTGCACCTCCAGCCGTCCTGCAGCCCCAGTTCCGCCAGACACCCGAACCGCTCCATTAAATAGCTCACCGTGGAGCGAACGCCGGAGCGCTAGCCATCAAGAGGAACGGCTTGTCGAGCGCGCCGGACAGGCGTAGCATAACGGCATGAGCAGCCCAACGTGGATCTACGCCCACGTGCTGAACAAGAGCGGCCCAGGAGGGCGCAGCCCGTTTGACACGACATGAGGCGGTGTGGGAGCCGGCGGGATACGATGCGCCAGGCGCAGTGCGAAGTGGCGGCGGGCTCCGGCGGGAAGAAGCGGATGACTTGTGATTTCAACAACCTGAGCCTCGCGATACGAAGTGGCCCACTCGTCATACTTTGCGCCGTCCACTTTGCGATTTTTCGGACGTCGACTCGTAGTTAGCCTGACAGGAGACAAGATTTCGCGATGTCCCAAACCGCGAACACCAGACTGGAAGTCTCGAAGGAAGCGCTCAAGACCACCTACTACGTTGTGATCGGCATAGCCATCACAGAGGCCTTGAGCCGCACCTTCGTGCAAGACGGCAGGTTCTTGGGCTTGAAGCTCTTTGATCTTCTCCACTTGCCAGCCATGCTCCTGCTGCTCACATTCCTTGTTACGAGTTCACGCTTTGTCCATGGCGCATCCATCCACCTCGGAGACATTCACGCTGGCGGGGGCAAGGCACTCCTCGATTTCTGCGGCTTTTTCCTCCAAGCCACTCTCTTTTACGTCATGTCGCTCTCGGTGCGTGACTCGCTTGCCTTCCTCATATCGTTTCTCGTGTTGCTGTTGGGAGACGCCTTGTGGCTTTTCGCCCTTTGCCGCCTCCGCTACGTCCCATTCCGGGACACAGCAAGACAGTGGGTTTGTAGCGACGTTGCCGTGGCTCTCGTACTTCTGGCAGCCGTGTATTTTGACCCGGGGCTGCGTTTGCCGTCCGTCATCATCGTCGCTCTTGCATCCTCGCTGGCCGCCGTGTTGGACTATGCGATGAACTGGACTTTTTACTTTCCAGCCGAGACAGTGTCCCAGTGAGTTCGACGATGCAGGCTAACTACAGCATGAACCCGACGGCAGGCGGGGGGCTCGCGACAGATTCGCGTCCGCGCTCGCCTGCCGCGGGTTATGCTGGGCGTTAGGCGGCCGATCAAGTTGTGACGCCCATGGATGCAATCACGCTAGATGATAGTGATGGAGCCGAGGCGCTACCCATCTGTCGCTCCAAACGGAAGTGGATCGCGGATCGCTACCGAGACGCTGCGATGATCGCGCTTAGATATTTTTCCGACGATGTGCCTGTCGCTACAGGGGACATGGAGACTGATCGTAGGTCCATGGATCACATTAGGAAGTGTCCTCGGTGCCGCGAATGGTTGCACAAGGTGGTGCCGCCTGAGACGCTTCGACGACAGTCGCGGCTCACTCGTTACTGCTGCGCGAGCATGTACGTCGCGATCGAGGAACCGGATAGAGCTGATATCCGCGTTAGTTTTGAGCTGTTTCGAGGCGAGGATCCGTGTTGGAAGTTTGACGGGAAACGAACGTTCGCCTCGTATTGCCCATGGTGTGGCCAGAAGCTTCCTCCCGGACCGTTCATCGAAGACGAGGATGTGTAACTCGTGATCGAAACGGCCTGGTCAGCGAAGGCAAACCTACGGCCGCCTAACAATCGCATGCAGCTGACCCGCCAAACTGACATCAAATGTGCTTGCGCAAATTTGCCGCCAGTTTGGCGGGCGGCTGATGCGTGGCGTTGGGCGGACGCACGCCGGAGGCAAGTACCCCTGGCAAGAACTGCAAAGGCGGCGGGCGGCGTGATGGGTAGCATTGGCTACACGCCCTGCCGTTGGGGCAACATGTACGCAGGAGTTCTCTCATGACGACGTTCAGAATGGCGGTTCGTCCCGACCCGGTGCTGCCGGCCAGACCCGCAGGCCGCGCCGACGCCAGAGTCCTGTCCATCGATTCGGCACTGGCGCTAGCCCGCTTGCGCCGATCGCTCTGGCTTCCTCAGCCGAACAGGCCCGGCACCCGGATCATCCTCCAAGAGCACGCGCTCGGTGCCGAGGCCAAACGCGCCGAGGGGCGGGTGAACGCGCTGCATGCGAGCTGCGGGTGCGGGGCCGGCGGAATAGCCGTGGTCGGCACCGTCGTCGGGCTGGTGGCGCGGTGGGCCTTCGGAAACATTGTGCTTGATGGCCGCGCCCTCCTCGTGGGCCTCGGCGCGCTCGCGGCGGCCGCCGTCGGGGGGAAGGTCGTGGGGATCGCGTGGAGCCGCGCGCTCCTGTTCCTTTTGCTCTGGCGCTTGGAGCGGCGACTCACCCTCATGCAGCAGGGAGAGGGAGTGCGCCTGGCGCGAGACGGGGCGGTGTAGTCCTCATCACCGGAGGTCGAACCATGGGACGTGTCTGTTCAGAGGTCCAGGACTGGGTCGAGGAGCAGGTCGAGCAGCCCATCGAGACGTGGGAGAATCAGCTGCAGCAAACATGCGAGGAGCAGGACTGCAACTGGTGGTGCCTCTGCTGCAACAAGTGGCTCTGCTGGCTGGTCTGGGTGCTGGTCAAGATCATCACCTGGGTCGTCGTCACTGTCGGGAAATGGGTGACACGCCTGGTCTGCGAGGTAGTGAACGTCGTCCTGGATGCGGTCGGGTTCATCATCGAGATTATCCTCAGCATCCCGATCATCGGCGGCATCCTGCGGACCATCATCAACTGGGTGACGGAGATCATCTGGCGGCTCGTGGGCCTACTCGACTTCATCGCGTCCCTGGTGGGGATCCGTCCGCGGAAGAAGATGTATTTCGGTGTCGTGGTGCCCTCCGTGGGAGGGACGCCGATCGTCACCGATGCAGACATCCAGCGGCAGGTGGACGCCGCGGTCGATCTGTACGACCGCACCTGCAACATCAACCTGATCTTCACGGGAATCTGCCATACCGACGTCGCGCCGCCTGACGGCGGCCTGACCGTGGGGTGTGATGCCGGCGGGTTCTTCGGGGACTGGTGGACGGCGGGCTCGTACTTCGAATTCGCGGCCGCCACCTGCAAGTTCAAGGACAGCTTCCGGCGTATCATCGGCCTCGGGGCCGAGATCATCGTCTTCATCGTGCAGGACGTGACGCCGGTGAACACCAATGGATGTAGCTTCGCCTCGACCCACAACTACGTGGTCATCGAGGCGAAGCCCACCGATCAGGCATTCGTGGCGGCGCACGAGATGGGGCACGCCTGCTGGCTGCCGCATGTCGACGACACCGCCAACCTGATGAATCCCAGCACGCCGACCACGAATCCGCTCCTCACCGCCGTGCAGATCTCCCTGGTGCGGTGGAGCAAGCACTGCGTGTACATCTGACCGGAGGGAACGGCATATGATGCAACCGGTAAATCAGCAGCGGGAGACGAGTGCGGCGAGCTGCAACGTCAATTCGAGGTTCAACTTCACGGTGGGGGCGTTGGCGATCGTGGCCGCGTTCGTGATCGGATACTCGATGTGGCACTGGCTGTGGTGAGTGCCAAGCCGGCCGATCTGGGACTGATGACTCCACCACGCCGCCCAAGAAGGCAATACAGCCGACGGGTGGCCCGCGGCTGATTGCCGAGTCGTTAGACGGCCCGAGAGCCCTCCCGGTTTCCTCTCCTGCACACGACGGTGCCATTGCACGGGGCGTTGACGCCCACCGCTAGTGGGTGCTAGTCTAGCTCGCCACAGTAGCTAGAGGAGGTAGGCCCCTATGACTCAGGGAAAGATCGATGTCAAGGTCGGAGCGGTGTCGTTCTCTGGAGAAGGAGAACAAGCTTGGCTGGCCGAGCAGCTTGAGAGGATCTTGAAGGCAGCTCCCGAGATCGCGCGCAGCCAGCCGGTGTCCCCAACAGGCGAGGGTTCAAAAGCAGCGCTCGCCGGATCGTCCGAGGACTTCAACTCGACGCTGGCGAGCTATGTCAAGGAGAAGGGCGCCGACAACAACCAGGTGGAACGTTTCCTCGTCACCGCGGACTGGCTTCGCCGGCGTGGCGTTCCGAAGTTGACGACATCAGCGGTCACCAGCGCGCTCAGGGACCATCACCAGAAGAAGCTCGCGAACCCGGCCGACGCTCTGAACAAGAATGTCAGCAAGGGGTATTGCGAGAAGGCCGACGGAGGCTTCTTCATCACACCGGACGGACTCGGGAAGCTTGGTCATCAGTAATGCCCACTACTGGTGCCGCCCTGGCGTCGGTGCCGGACGCTCTGCGGGACCCGCTGCTCGGGGAGTTCGTGCAAATCGTGCAGAACTATCTCGAACGCCGTTGGTCGCCTTCCGAGCTCAGTGGCGGGCGGTTCTGTGAAGTCGTCTACACTATTCTCGAGGGCTACGCGAGATCCAGCTACCCGTCAGCGCCGTCCAAGCCCCGTGATTTCGTCGCCGCGTGCCGGACCCTCGAGACGCATACACATGTGCCACGGAGCTTCCAGATCCTCATACCTCGACTTCTACCGGCACTATACGAGATTCGAAACAACAGGGGGGTGGGACACGTTGGTGGTGATGTCAACCCGAACCACATGGACGCGAACGCGGTACTTGCCATTTCGAGCTGGGTGATGGCCGAGCTTGTCCGTGTGTTCCATGGTCTCAGTGCAGACGAGGCTCAGCAGGTAGTGGACGCTCTGGTCGAGCGTCGCGTCCCGCTTGTTTGGACTGGAGAAGACGTCAGGAGAGTGCTCGATCCCAATCTGCCTTTGAAGGATCAAGTTCTGCTCCTTCTGGGCTCGTCGCCTTCCCGGATCCGCCTGGCTGATCTTCTCTCGTGGTGTGGTTACAAAGACAAAGGTTACTTCTTGCGGTTACTTCGACGTATGCACAGGGATCGTCTTGTCCAGCTATCCGCCGACGAGAGTTCGGTGCAAATACTGCCGCCAGGGAGCAAGGCAGTCGAGGCGCTCGTGGAGTCACGGAGGGCCGTCTAACATCGGCGTGAACTTGTCGGTCCGGCCCGCAGGTTACGCGCAGCCGACTGGTCATGCAAGCCATCAACTGTTTTCGCTTATCGGTCGCGGTCCATTTAGTGGTCCCTCTGCTTGTCGCCTGATGGCCTCAGCATGAAGCCGATCTCCCGATTTGCGCTGGAGAAGCACGACGGCCCATATGAGACATGGCCGCTACGCTCGCGCCTTTCCCTGGATGGCAAGCCCACCGACATTTCCCTGCCCGGCTACACGTTGCTGCATCAGTTCGAGACATCGAATGGGTACATCCTCGTGACCGATTACGATTGTCCTTACGAAGAGATCACCAACTTTGCCCTCATCAGCAAGCAATTGCGTTTGCAATCGTGTCGGTGGCTTGGGTGGATGTACGAAACATTCTTGCTCGAGCGCATCGAATGGATCGACGATCGAACTTTCACGGCCTTCTTTTGTGGCAACGTGTGTTGCCGGCTCACGGTTCGATCTTGGGGGATCCCAT
>JAWPNA010000148.1:0-15492 GCA_045402695.1 Acidobacteriota bacterium | reverse complement strand
CAACGGAAATGATGACGACTGCGACAGCGCAACCGATGAGGATTACATCTCCGTCAGCACCTGCTTCCTGCCGGGTGCCTGCGCCGCGGGCAACGCCGCGTCGACCTGTGTGGGTGGGGTGGAGACAGGCTGTCAGACCGGGTCTCCGAGCGGGATCGCTGAGTCGGTGTGCAACGGAGCGGATGACGACTGCGACGGCTCGGCGGACGAGGACTACGTCGCCCAGCCGACCTCATGCGGTCTCGGCGCCTGCGTTGCGACAGGCCAGATGGATTGCGAGGGCGGCAGCCTACTCGATACATGCCAGCCTGGTCCGGCCGCCGCGGACGATTCGGTCTGCAACGGCATCGACGACGACTGCGACGGGGACGTGGACGAAGAGTTCACAGCCGGGCCGACTACCTGCGGCTACGGACTGTGCGCCCAGGCCGGTGAAGCGACCTGCTCCGGCGGGTCGCTCATCGACTCGTGCGAGCCCGGATCCCCTGCTCCGGAGTCCTGCGGCGACGGATTCGACAGCGACTGTGACGGCCTCGAGGGGAACCTTCCTCCGGAGGTCGCCGCGGATCTGTACTTCCAGGACAATGAGATGCTTGTGTGGACTCCCTCGACGCTCGTGAGCACCTACTCGCTCTACAGAGGCGGAATCCAGAGCGGCGCCTGGGCCTTCGACCAGATGTGCCTCGACACTCAATTCGGCACTGCCAGCGCGATCGACACGGATATCCCTTCACCGGGCTCCGCTTATTTCTACCTCGTCTCGGGCAGCAACGGGTGCGGCGAAGGAAACCTCGGGTCGAGGTCGAACGGCGTCTTAAGGCCGACGCCGTTCCCGTGCCCGTGAGGTCAAGGGTGTTGCGCCGGTGACATGACGCCCGCGCTCCCCGACGTCCTTTAGGACGGCTCGACGAGCCTTTTGGATCTGCCCGCCGCCGACGGGGGGCGGGCCGGCTTCCCCCCTAGCCTATGCCCGTTGATTAGACCGGTGTTCGAGCTGGGTGTATCCGCGCAGAATTTTCCGGCGGGGGATGGATACCAGAGTGGAGAGAGACTTCGGGTGCGGGGGCTGCCCGTTGCGCTTGCAAGTCCTCTGATGCTCTACCTCGGTTAATCGGATGAGAGGATGCGCGCACTCGCGCAGGGCCTCCGCCCACTCGGTCGGGATTGGCCTTGCGCCGAATCTCGGGTATGCTGCCTCGTTTCAGTCCGTCACACCCCCTCGTTCGCCCGGAGACCCCCGATGCCCTTGACCATCGGCACCCGCCTCGGCCCCTACGAGATCACCGGCCCGCTCGGAGCGGGAGGCATGGGCGAGGTGTATCGCGCGCGCGACACGCGGCTCGGCCGCGACGTTGCGATCAAGGTGCTGCCCTCGAACCTCTCTCATAGCCCGGACGTACGCGCCCGGTTCGAGCGCGAGGCAAGAGCCATCTCCTCGCTCAACCATCCACACATCTGCACGCTGCATGACGTGGGTAAGGACAGCGGCGTGGACTACCTGGTCATGGAGCTTCTCGAGGGCGAATCGCTTGCGGATCGGCTGGCCAGAGGATCGCTGCCGCTCGCGGAGCTGACGCGGCTCGGCGCGCAGATCGCGGACGCGCTGGACAAGGCGCACCGCAAGGGGCTGGTGCACCGCGACCTGAAGCCCGCGAACATCATGCTCACGAAGGCCGGCGCGAAGCTGCTGGACTTCGGCCTGGCGCGGGCTGCGGGGCCGGGGGCGGCGAGCGAGCTGACCGGCTCGCCCACGATGGCAAAGCCGCTGACGGCCGAGGGATCGATCGTCGGAACCTTCCAGTACATGTCGCCCGAGCAGCTCGAGGGGAAGGAAACTGATGCGCGAACGGATCTGTGGGCGCTGGGATGCGTGCTGTACGAGATGGCGACAGGGAAGCGCGCTTTCGCGGGGGCGAGCCAGGCGTCGCTCATCTCGTCGATCATGAAGGACGAGCCGCGGCCGATCGGCGAACTGGCGCCGATGAGTCCGCCGTGGCTGGATCGTGTGGTGCGGCAGTGCCTCGCGAAGGATCCTGAGGAGCGTTGGCAGAGCGCGGGTGATCTGAAGCGCGAGCTGATCTGGATCGCCGAGAGTGGATCGCAGGCAGCGACCCTTCAGACAAGTCCGGCTGCGTCGCGCCGGCGCCTGTACCAGTGGGTGGCGGGAGCCGCCGGGGTGCTGCTCGCGGGCGCGATGCTCGTCCTCGGCTACCTCCTGCACGCGCCCGCGCCCTCTCGGGTGTTGCGTGCGAACCTCGGGCTCCCGCGCGGCACGACCCTGGATCCGCAGGACAGCTCGCTGGCGCTCTCTCCGGACGGGACGAGGCTGGCGTTCGCCGCCTCCGGGGCCGACGGCAAGCAGCGGATCTGGGTGCGCCCGATGGACAGCCTCGTGGCCCAGCCTCTCGCGGGCACCGAGGGGGCGACGTATCCCTTCTGGTCTCCGGACGGACAGTACCTTGGCTTCTTCGCCGATCGGAAGCTGAAGAAGATCCAGGCCGGCGGAGGCACGGTGCAGACGATTTGCGAGGCGGCGGACGGTCGGGGTGCGAGCTGGAGCCAGGAGGAGGGGATCGTTTTCGCGCCGGATCCCTTCGGGCCGCTCCTCAAGGTCTCCGCGTCCGGGGGCAGTCCCGTCGCGGTCACGACGGCGGAGAAGGAAGGCTTGACTCATCGCCTGCCGCATTTCCTCCCCGATGGACATCGGCTGCTGTTCGTCTCGGCGACGACCCCCGGCGACAAGGACAACGGGATCTACGTCCTCGACCTCGAATCGAAGACGACCTCCCTGGTAGGCTCCGCGGACAGCGAAGGTCTCTACCTGGATCCCGGCTATCTGATCTTCGTGCGCGACACCAACCTCATGGCCCAACCAGTCAACGCGCGCACGCTGAGGCCGAGCGGCGAGGCCGTGCCGATCGCCGAGAAGGTCCGGTTCAGCCCGTACCGCTATACCGGCGCGTACACACTCTCGAGCGACGGCCTCCTGCTCTACGTGAGCGGCGCCGTCGTCCCGAACAGCCAGCTCACCTGGTTCGACCTGGACGGAAAAAAGATCGCGCTGGTCGGGGCGCCGGCCACGTTCTTCGAGGGGCCTTCCCTGGCGATCGCTCCCGATGGGCGGACGGCCGCCGCGGCCGTCAGGAACGACGAAGGGAAGCTCGGCCTGTGGAGCTATGACCTGGAGCGCGGCGTGGGCAGCCGCCTCACCTTCGGCTCGTCGCTGGCCGCTTTTCCCCTCTGGTCACCCGATGGCCGTCAACTGATCTACGTGGACGGGTTCGGATCGATCTCCATCAAAGCCGCCGGCGGCTCCTCGGAAGCCCAGACTCTCATCTCGGGAGTCAGCGGCGCGATGCTCCCCAGCGCCTGGTCTCCGGATGGGTCGGTGGTCACGTTCTGGACCCAGAGCGGCAAGACGGGCTCGGACATCTGGATCCTCCCGATGACCGGTGATCGGAAGCCGTATCCCTTCATCGAGACACAGCCCGACGAGCAGTCGGGCGGCTTCTCCCCCGATGGAAAGTGGCTCTCGTACCTCTCCGACGAATCGGGCAGGCAGGAGCTGTTCGTCGTGCCATTCCCCGGGCCGGGGGGAAGATGGCAGATCTCCTCGGACGGCGCCGTCGCCTCCTGGTGGCTCGGTGACGGCCACGAGATCATGTACGTGACCTCGGAGAACAAGCTGGTGGCCGTCGAGGTCACCGCGAAGGGATCCAATCTCGAGATCGGCGCGGCGCGCCCCCTCTTCGGCGGCCGTGCCCTGCCGGCTGGGTCCGGCGCTTTCACGCGCGACGGCAAGCGTTACCTGGTTGCCGTCCCTGTCGAAGAGCGTGCGGCGCCGGAGCTGATCCTGGTAACCAACTGGGCCGCGCAGATCGAGACGAAGTAAGCCTCCCTGTCGGCGTCATCTCACTCCCTCGACCACGAAGAGGTGCGACAAGTACCGGAGGTAGGTGTAGGAGTACGATTTCCAGTCGGCGGCCATCGTGAGATTGGTCACGTTGATTACGCCGGTCCTGTCCGCCGGAGCCAACTCCATGAGCGGTTCTCTCCGTCCTGAGGCGAGATCGAGGCGCTCGAGATAGGCGGGGACCACGTTCGTTCGATAGACGAGCAGGGACGCGCCGTCCCCACTCCAACCGGCAACCGTTTCATCGGGCGCAAGCGACGGCACGGGCTGGGATTCTCCACCGGCGACCGGATGGAGCGAGAACCCGCCGACAACCTCCCGGGCGAGCACGGTCTTCCCATCCGGAGAGACGCTGCCTGCCATCGTGCCTTCCGGCGTCAGCGGGCGCGGAGCTCCGCCGGTCATGTTCATCGCGTAGCAGCGCGAGGTGTGGCCCGGCTCATTGCCGCACACAAGGATCGACTTGCCGTCGGCGAACCATTTCGCGGTGGAGTAGTTCTCGATCTCCCCGTGGTCCAGCCGGCGCGGCTCGCCGGCTCCCACCGGATACAGCATGAGTTGATCGGGAGAGGTGGGGATGACCGACAGAGCCCACTTGCCGTCGGGCGATAGGTCTCCGGCCCAGCCCTCTCCGAGACGCACGACCGGCGAGCCGTCGGTCTGCCGGAGGCAGACGGCGTAGTTCGGGCCTGCGGCTGTCCCCTCTTCCGTGAAGAGCAGTGAGCGGCCGTCGGGTGCCAGCCGGATGGATTCCGAGAGGTCGAGCCAGGACAGGTCGCGCTCCTCTTTCGCCCCGGGCGCCAGCACGAGCATCCCACGGTGGTAACTGTCCTGAGTGACGAGCCACCTTCCATCGCTCGAGATGTCCTGCATGGTGAGGCCGCCGGCGCTGCCCAGCGCGATGCGCTGCTTTCCAGTCGGAGTGGCGGCGTAGACGACGAATGCCGCGTAGCCGGTGCCGGCGGAGTAGTAGATCTCCTCTTCGTCGCGTGACCAGGCCAGCCCTTCCAATCCCCAGTAGGGGCCCGCGACCACGGTCCTCCTGCCCGCAAGATCGACAATGTCAACCGTGCCGCGGTCGTCGAATCGGTACGGGTGCTCGAAGAAGGCGATGCGATCTCCCTTCGGTGAGACGCGGGGGTCGCTGAGGTACCCGGCCGCCTCGTAGAGCACCTTGCCGATCGGATACTCCAGGCGGTCCTTGCCGTTCATCTCCCGGATGATGGCGAGGCTCGAACCGTCGGGCGACCAGTCGGCCTCGCGCACGTTCTCAAGAATCTCTCTCGGCGCTCCGCCGCCCAACGGCATCCGGGCAAGGGTGCCTTCGCACAGCCGGTGGCCCACGAACTTCGCGTTCGTGAGAAGGGCGAGCTCGCCTTTGGAGGAGATCGAGAGAAGCTGTGCGGCGCGCAGGCCCAGCGGCCGCGACTCGGGATAGCCGGCGGAGATCGTGAACAACTCCGGGACGTTCCCCACGGGAGCGGCGCTGTAGACGATCGTCTTTCCGTCGGGAGCGAACGCGGCCCGGAGGATCGCCTCCTGCGTGAAGTTCATCTGGTGAAACACCGCCGCTTCAGGACGTGGGCCCGCTCCCGCGCGCGTGCCGGCGAGATAGGCAAGCGCCACCGCGAGCGCCGCCAGGGCGGCGAAGACCACCGGTGCCATCCGGCGCGCGCGACCCGCCGAGGGTGCGGCGAGGGCGCCGGCATCCGAGACTGAGTAGTCCGACAGCGCCTCCAGGTTGAACGCGATGTCGCGCGCTGACTGGAACCTCTGTTCGGGGTTCTTCTCGAGGCAGTGCCGCACGATGCGATCGAGCGCGGGTGGGACGCTGCGGCCGGTCCCGCTGAGCTCGGGTGGATCCTCCTTCAGGATGGCTGACATCGTGTCGGCCGTCGTGTCTCCTCGAAAGGCGCGCGATCCCGAGAGCATCTCGTAGAGGATGGCTCCGAAGGAAAAGATGTCGGATCGGTGGTCCACGGGAACCGCGCGCACCTGCTCGGGAGACATGTAGCCGAAGGTCCCCAGGATCATGCCGGGCTCGGTTCCCCTCACCTCCGTGGGGACGTTGGTCTGAGCCGAAGAGCCGGGCTCGGCCGGCGTCAGCTTGGCGAGGCCGAAGTCCAGGATTTTCACGCGGCCGTCCCTCGTGACGAAGATGTTGTCGGGCTTGAGGTCGCGATGGACGATCCCCCGATCGTGGGCGGCGGCCAGACCGGCCGCGATCTCCCTCGCGTATTCGATGGCCCGGCGCGGCGCCAGGGCGGTGCCTCCCAGCCGCCCGCGTAGCGTCTCTCCCTCAAGCAGCTCGGAGACGACGTAGGGGGCGCCCTCGTGGGCGCCGATGTCGTAGATCGCCAGGATGTTCGGATGGTTGAGGCGGCCGGTCGCCTCGGCCTCCTGCTCGAACCGGCGTAGCCGATCGGATCCCGCGGAGAAGCCGCTGGGCAGCACCTTGACGGCGACGTCGCGTTTCAGGCGCGCGTCATGCGCGCGATAAACCTCGCCCATCCCCCCCGCGCCGAGCGGGGAGAGGATCTCGTAGGGGCCCAGATGTGTGCCGATGGGAAGCGGCATGGAGGACGAAGATTATCAGAAAACCGTGGGGGGGAGGGATGTGATCCGGCCGTCCCTCGCTCTATCTCGATGCGGAGCCCGACCCCGCGGCGCGCCGGGCGAGCTCCACAAGCCCGATGAATTCCGAGCGGTAGCCTCCCTCGTCGGCGCCGGCGGCTTGTGAGGCCAACTCGAGGACCTGATCGAGGGTCGCGCTTCCCTTGTGCGGGGAGTCCCTGAGTATCATCCCCAACGCGGCCACGGCCGCGGCAAAGCGCAGGTCATCCGGCGCGGCCTCGAAACCGAGCCACTCGTCCACGATCGGCAGCGTGATCAGACGGCTCGTCTCGCCGTCGGGCTCCTTGTACCTCAACTTCACCGTGAAGGCCTCGCCTCCGGACGCCGCATCGGAGACGGTGGGGAGCGTCTGGTACTTCAGAACATCCACGGCGGGAAGATCCCTCAACGCGCCTGGAGGCACGATCTCGTACAAGGCCGTGACGCTGTGACCCGCGCCGATCTCGCCCGCGTCCTTGCGGTCGTCGTTGAAGTCCTCCTTGCGAAGAAGCCGGTTCTCGTAGCCGAGCAGACGGTAGGCGCCGACCTCGGCCGGGTTGAACTCCACCTGGATCTTGACGTCCTTCGCGATCGTGACCATCATGCCGCCGGCCTGCTCGACCAGCACCTTGCGCGCCTCCTGAGGGCTGTCGATGTAGGCATAATTCCCGTCGCCGTGGTCAGCGAGCATCTCCAGCATGTCGTCCTTGTAGTTACCCATGCCGAACCCCAGCACGGAGAGAGCGACGCCGGAGCGCGCCTGCTCCTCGACGAATCGCAGCAGCTCGCCGCGGTTCGTGATCCCCACGTTGAAGTCGCCGTCTGTGGCAAGGATGACGCGGTTGACGCCACCCTTGAGGTACCGCTCCCCGGCGATCTTGTAGGCTAGCTGGAGCCCCTCTCCGCCGTTGGTGCTCCCACCCGCTTCCAGCCGGCCGAGCGCTTCCTTGATCTCACTCCGGCGGTCGCCTCGGGTGGGTGGCAGGACGAGGCCCGGGGAGCCCGCGTACACCACGATTGAGACCTCGTCGCTCGCGCGGACCTGATCGACCAGAAGCGACAGGGCCGACTTGAGAAGAGGCAGCTTGGATGGTTCGTCCATCGAGCCCGACACGTCCAGGAGAAAGACCAGATTGCTTCCGGCCTGCCTGTCGCGCACGATCTCCCTGCCTTTCAGGCCGATCCTGGCCAGACGGTGGCCGGGGGTCCAGGGGCAGCCTGCGATCTCCACGTTGACCGAGAACGGCTGCCCACCCGCGGGCGTCGGGTCGTGGTACGGGAAGTAGTTGATCATCTCCTCGATTCGCACAGCGTCGGCGGGCGGCAGCCTCCCCTCCTTGAGGAACCGCCTCACCATGGCGTAGGAAGCAGTGTCCACGTCGATCGAGAAGGTGGACAGGGGGTTCTGCGAGACCATCAGGAACTCGTTCTCCTGAATCGGCTGGTACGACTCGGTGTTGTGTGAGGGTTGAGGCGATGACTCCTCGAGTCGCGCGCCCTCCGCGGGGAGCCCGTAGATGGCACCCCCGGGCACACCGCCCAGGACGCCGCCCACCACACCGCCAGCGACGCCATGGACAGGAGGCGGGGGAGAGGGACTCGCGGAGTGGTCGTAGCCGAGCGCGAGGAGCTGATCGCTTTGCGGAGCAGATGAGGGCAGGGCCTGTTGCACCACTTCACCGGCCGGGGCATTCTCGTTCGTCGCATCGTCATACCTGTCGATCAGCTTCGACTCGGGGATCAGCTTCCGCGGCAGCAGGACCATCGCCGCCACGCCGGCAGCCACGATCGTCAGGGCTGCCGCCCCGGTGAGGAGTGGAACCGGCCGCACCGATCCGCGCGGCGTCGCTTCCCGCGCTTTGCTGGGAATCTCCTTGATATCGCGTTCGTCGTGGCTCGTCATCGAGTGCCCTCCTTGTCCAGCAGCTCAGGCAGCCTGGCTCTGTCCCTCTCGTCATCCACGCGAGGTCACTCCATATGACACCCATCCGTCCGGATCGTTCCCGGCCGGGGAACCGCGCCGTTTAACGGAAAGCCTCTCATGCCGGCCTGCGTACCATGAAGGCCAGCAGCAGGGGGCTCGCGCTCGGCGTATCAGCCGGAGTGCTGTTGTTCGTCGCGCTCCTTATCACGCTGGCCTCGATCCGCGTGATCGCACCTACGCAAGTGAATCTCATCACCAAGCGCTTCTCGCCGCGCGAGCCGTCAGAGGGCAATCCGATCGCCCTCGCGGGCGAGCCGGACTACCAAGCGGATCTCCTGATGCCGGGCCTGCAGTGGAATCTCCGCTTTCTCTACCGCGTCGAGACGTTTCCCTGGATGCAGGTGCCGGACGGCGAAATCGGCGTGGTGATCGCGCAAGTCGGCCGCGCCTTTCAGATCGGCGCGAAGTCGGCCGCCTACAAGAGGGAGCTCGGCATCTTCACCGACCTGCGCGGTTTAATCGCCGACGGCGTTCGGCTTGGTTCACGAGCCGCTCGACCTGGTGCGCATCGAGCCGCTGCCGCGCACCCCGGGACGTGAGAAGATCGATACGGTTGAGCGCCAACAGGTGAGACGCGCGAACCGAATGGTTCGGCGATGTCGATCTATTCTCGGCAGCAGACGTCCGGTAACAAGAAGAGCAACGTAATCAACGTTCAACATCCATGCCGAGGGCGGCGCGTGTCCACACGGAGGATCCATTCACCGGTCCGACGGCAGTGAGGTGCGGCCCGACCGGCTCTCGTTCGGACTGAATGCCTCGTCACCTCACCGTTTCAGATCCGAGGTCCAGTTGACGACCACGTTGATCGGGAGATTCGTGCGGGATCCGGTATTGACCAGGAAACGCGAGCCATCGGCCGTGACATCGTACAGGTTCCACCCCTCCGCTTCGATCTTGAAGAGGGACGTGGGGGGTCCCGACTCGAAGGCGGCTCCTTCCTTGATGGGCACGGCCATCAACGCGTGATCCGTCGCCAGGTAGAACAGCTCTCTGCCGTCGCGCCGCCACCGGGCGTGCAAGCCGCCGTCAGTGGAGATCTGCCACCGCTCGCCCGACCCTTTCGCGGCAAGCACGTACACTTCTGGTTTTCCCGATTCATCGGATGCGAAGGCGAGCCACCGGCCATCCGGCGAGAACGCCGCTTCCCCCTCCTGGAACTGGGTCCGCAGGAGTGGGTATGCCTTCCGATCCCCGAAGAGCGGCTGGAGCCAGAGGTCATATCCGGTGTCCGGATCCAATTGGTCATACGCGATGAACCGTCCGTCCATGGACCAGTCGCGCATCCATTGAAAGCTCTCTGCCCGCGCAATCGGGGCCTGCTTGCTGTCGCTGGTGCCCAAGGTCTGCTGGCGGGGGCCGGCCAGCGTTTTTCCACCGTGCGACTCGAAGAGGATTGTCCTCCCATCCGGTGACCAGATGGGGTTTGACTCGAGCGCAGGATCATGGGTGAATCGCGTCATGGCCCCCCGAGACAGGTCCAGGATCCAGAGGTCCGACGTTCCGGTGGCGGCGTCGCGCACTTCCAAGGCGACCTTCTGTCCGTCCGGGGAGAGCCGCAGGCCTCCGTACTGGCCCGGCTTGCCGGCCAGACCTACCTCCTTGCCGGTCCGATCAAACCAGACAAGCCGTGAGAGCGTGGCGCCGGACTGGTAGGCGAGCACTCCTTTTCCGGAGGTCGAGAATGGAGCCCACCCGGAGATGAAGTACGGCAGCTTCTCGGCGATGGGAACCGGCTCGCCCGTGAATGAGAGCTTTTCGGCGTCGAACGGCTGAGCCATCAATGTCCCGTCGCGCGTGAAGAATAGGTAGCCCGGAGGCGCGTATTCGACGCGGGACGCGAGATTCGCCACAACCTTGGTTTCGCCGGGACCTAGTGATGCGACATAGAGTTGCATGTACTCCTGAGCATCATGCGCCACATAGAGGAAGTGACGGCCATCGGGTAGAAAGTGCGGCCAACGATGGCGCGTCTCCTTACCGGTCGGGCTCGTGCCTGCCACGGGCGTGGCCGCGCCTCCCGACGCGGAGACCTGGTAGACGCCCTCAAGTGCCGCGAAGAGCTGAGTGAATAGAATGGTTCCCCCGCGCCCCCAGCTCCCGTTGTTTGATCCTGCGACCGTACAAAGTGTCTGGGGAGGGCCCCCCGTGGCTGAGATCTTTTTGAGCTTGCCATCCGCGAAGAACGCGACGTACCGGCTGTCGGGTGACCAGAAAGGTGAGTAAGCTCCCTCAGTGCCGGGCAGCATCCGCGCTGCCAGCGCCTCGAGCGGCCGCACCCACAACACCTGCTGGCTGTTGCCAATGGTGGCCACGAAGGCGAGAAGACGACCATCCGGAGAGAGGGCCAGGTTATGCGACTCCCAAACCACGGCAAATGTCGAGTTCTCGGGGGGCGATATGCTGAAACGAATGGGGAGGGCCGCCACCGGTTCCGGTCTCAAGCGAGTCACTGCCCAGACCAGCGTGACGATCAGCGCGAGAAAGACACCGCCCGCGGCGACCCAGCCGAGATGCGCGCGCATGCTGTGCCGGGCCACGGCCGCTGCTCGGGCTCCAGCCTCGGGACTTCCGCCGGCGACCCACTCCAGCTCGAACCTCAGATCACGCGCTGTCTGCCAGCGATTCTCGGGATCCTTCGCGAGGCAGCGCTTCACCAGTCGGTCCAGAGGTGCCGGCGTCAGCGGCTGATGGGTCGAGATCGCGGGAGGCTCGCGCTCGAGAATCGCCGCGATCAAACTGGCCTGGTTCTCTCCCTCGAAGGCTCTTCGCCCGGCGATCATCTCATACAGCACTGCGCCAAGGCTGAAGATGTCGGTACGGGCATCGGCGTCCTTCCCCTCGAGCTGCTCGGGGGCCATGTACTGCAGGGTGCCGACAACAACGCCCGCGGCCGTCAGACTTCGGTCCTCTGTGGGAAGTGTTGAAACCGAAACCGCGGCGAGCCCCGTGCCAGGGTGACGCAACTTGGCAAGGCCGAAATCGAGCAGCTTCGCGCCGGACGTCGTCAGCATGATGTTGCTTGGTTTCAGGTCTCGATGCACCACGCCCTGCCGGTGCGCCTTGTCCAGCGCGCCGGCGATCTGGACGGCGAGGTGCAGCGTTTCCTCAACAGGCAGCCGACCTTTGATCAGCCGCGCCGCCAGGGTGTCGCCCTCGATGTACTCCATGACGAGATAGTCGACACCGTCCTGAGAGCCAACATCGAAGAGGGTGCAGATGTGGGGGTGATTGAGACTCGAGACGGCCCGCGCCTCGTGTTCGAATCGCTCGCGCAGGTCGGGCCGGTCTGTCGCATGCGCCGGGAGGATCTTGATGGCAACGCTTCGGTCGAGTCGCGTGTCACGGGCTCGGTAGACTTCACCCATTCCGCCCGCGCCGATCAGGGCGAGAATCTCATAAGGACCAAACCTGGTTCCGTGTGTCAGTCGCATGACGCATGTAGCCTATCAGAAGAGGTCTTTTACGGAGTAAGACTTTGACGGTCCAGCCGCGTCCCGGCTCGGGGTGCGTGTTTTCAATAGCAGCCGATCACCATGTCTTCCCGGAATCGCTGCATGACAACCCCGAGGCCGCTTTCATGCGTGAGACCGGCGCGGCGCGCTAGCCGTCCTCGGGAAGAGCCGCCGGCCCTCATCTCCGAGCGATCCGTTCCGTCCTCGGCTCCGGCCGCTCGACAAGGCGCGCGTGCACGACGAAGCGCCGCGGCGCCGGTCCGACGTAGTTGAAGGGGAAGCACGTGATGAGCGTCAGCGTGGGTTCGACGGCTGGCCGCAGGACGTCGATGCGATCGGGCCCGACCACCTCGGTTGACTCGACCGCGTAGATGAATACGCCGTCGGGGGTCGTGATCCGGATTGTGTCGCCCTCTCGCACTCGCTTGAGGCCTCGAAAGTGGGTCTCGCGGTGACCAGCGAGTGCGACATTGCCCCTCTCTCCCGGGAAGGCGGTGCCATCGACGTGCCCCACGGCTCGGCGCAGTGTGGCCGTGGTCGCGCCCTCCATGATGATTGAGGAGAGGTCTGCCGAGGCGATCTCGATTCGGCCCACCAGTCCGCTGGAGGCGGCCTCCCGACGGGTCGCCGATGCGAGGCCGGTTCGCGCCCCATTTGCACCGCCGTCCGGGATCACGCGCTGGAGGATTCCCTCGAGCCGGCGTGACTGCAGGGCCGAGGAGATGCCGGCATCGAGGAGCGACGCGGCGCACCAACTCAGGGTCAGCGCGGCGAGGAGGTAGCACGATCCGCCGGCCCACCGTCCCAGGCGTCGAGCGAAGCAATCGAGTGCGGCCATGATGCGAGACGGCCCACTGCGGGCACGCGGCGGATCATCGAAGCGCCGGGGGTGGCGTCGAGCGATCCACCGCGTACCGCAGTTGGACCTACCGGCCTACCGGGAAAGCAAGCGGAGGCTTGCCCCCGCTCCGAGAGACGCCAGGCCGATCAGTCCGACCAGAACAATGGGACTTGCCGTCCGCGGCAGACTTTCGTTGCCGGTCGGCTGGGCCGAAGCGCTCGATGGCTCCTGCGACGGCAGCTTGGACGATTGATTGGATGGCTCCGGCGGGAGGGTCGTGGCGCCGGAGTCCATCGGCTGCACCTCGGCGGCGTGGTACGTGCCGCCATCCATCGAGTGATACGCGACTTCCACGCGCGTGTCCGGGGTGAGGGTCGATGGGATGACGCTCTGCGCGTCGACGCCGAAGGTCATTTCGGCGCCGGACTCCGTCCGGACAACGAGGGAATCACTGCTCGAAGAGACAACGGTCCCAGTCACGTGTAAAGCCATCCCGCTGCTCTGCGCCCACAACGCGCCCGCGGCGACGGTCAGGGTGACGACTGCGATTGCGAGGATGAATCGTCTCATGATGTGGTTACCTCCTTATGACTGTCATGGTCCTCAGGGGGGGCCGCACCGACTGGTATGGCGTTGGATCGACATCCCTGAGGTTCTGTACACCCGACATGTGGCAATGTCGGTGCCAGCCGCTCAGCCCTGCGCTCCGGCCGTGCAAAGGCCACGCCCTGCAACACATTACGTTGATCCTGAGCGCTCGAAACCGCCAGCGGCGTCTGCGAGCAAACTGTCGAGGTTCTTGGACAGCGTGTGAAGGCTCGGACAGAAGCGCGCCGGCAACGGATGCGCCGCCGTCGTGTCGAGTTCTGGTTTCGATGGTGGGTCGGCCCGCGCTCGCGAACACTCACGCGAGTACAACGCGGCCGTGTCCACTTTTCTCGACAGCCGGGTCGTCTTCGTCGGACACGGGGCCACGTCAAATCCTCTGGATGCGGCGGGAATGTGCGCTCATCCCTGGCATCACACTTGCTCGTCATTCAACAGGAACAGGCACCCCGCACCTGAATTCTCGGAACCGCAGAAATGAGGCGGTGAGGAGGTGACATCATGAGATACGCAAAATCGGCCGTACTCGCGATCTTGATCATCCTTATTGCGGGACTCTTCTCGTCGCCGGCGCACGCCGGCGTTTCGTTCAGTTATTTCCAGTCCAATCTGAGCAGCCATGGATCATGGTTCGTGTCGGCCCAGTACGGACAAGTCTGGCAGCCTGACGTCTACTCCACGAGCTGGAACCCGTACTACGACGGCCACTGGGCGTATTCCGATCTGGGATGCACGTGGGTGTCGGACTACTCCTGGGGCGCGATCCCCTATCATTATGGGACGTGGGTCCTCGATCCTGCACTCGGATGGGTCTGGGTGCCCGGCTATGTCTGGGCTCCGTCATGGGTCGTCTTCCGCACGGGCCCGGACTACATCGGCTGGGCGCCGGTCTCGCCACACTTCAGCGTGGGAGTTTCGTTCAGCTCCGGTGAGCCGGCGACCGGGGGCTTCGTCTTCGTCTCCTCGCGTGACTTCCTCGCCCCGCGCATCCGCACATATGTGGTGCCGGAGTCACGGACGAAGGTGATCATCAACAGGACCACGGTCGTCAACAACATCAGGGTCGAGAAGAACGTCGTGGTGAACAGAGGTCCCGATGTTGCGATGATCGAGAAAGCGAGCGGTCGGAAAGTCCGCGCGGTGCCGATCGAGCAAGTGGCCCGCGTGGCTCCGGGACCTCGTGTCAGCCGATCCCAGCTCAACGTCGATCCGCAGGTGGCGAGGCGTGGGCTGAAAGCAGCCGAGCCGGAGAGAGGAAAGAAGCCAATGAAGCCCTCGACGAAGGCCCGAGGAGACGGTGCCCGCCGTGTCAGCTATCAGAAGCGCGACCCGACCCCGCCGGTCTTCTCGAGCGCTCGACGAACAGCGCCGGCACCTCGCTTGAGTTCCTTACCGGCCCGCGCGGTGGAAGCGCACGCCGTCAACAGGCAGCCAGCCGGCTCCCACGGCGCGCCGCGCGCGGCCTCGAGTTCCAATGCTTCGGCTCGCCGTCCCGCCGCCGATTCCTCGGTCCGGACGAACCGAAAGAGAGCTCCCAAAGAACGCCCCGCTCGCAAGCTGCCAAGTTCGAGTCATCATCCGGGCGGCGAGGCTCCATAAGCGGGCCGGACCGTCGGATGGCCCGAAGGCGGTCGGCGCTTCCGCCGACTGCTCGTTCATCAATTGAATAAGAGAAAGGAGAGTGTCATGCGCAGATCAGCTTTGGTTCTTATCATGCTCGTTGCAGGACTGATCGCGGCACCCGCGTTCGCTCGGAAGGAGGACATGAATGACCTGCAGAAGCGGATGCGCGACTCCGAGGAGGTCCTCAAGATGTCGGTGACCGCTCCGGACAAGGGCATCCCCAAGGAGCTGCTCGAGCGCGCGGAGTGCGTCGGGGTGTTCCCCAGCGTCGCGAAGGGCGCATTCGTCGTGGGCGGCGAGTTCGGCCGCGGCGTCTTCACCTGCCGCGGGAAGGACGGCACGATGGGCCCACCCGCGTTCTTCAGCATCGGGGGTCCCAGCGTGGGCTGGCAGTTCGGAGGAAACGTGGCGGATTTCGTGCTCCTCATCATGAATGAGAACGGCGTGAAGCACCTGC
>JAWPNA010000251.1:0-4245 GCA_045402695.1 Acidobacteriota bacterium | reverse complement strand
GCGGACCTCGTCGTCATCAGCGCGTGCCGCACCGCGCTGGGGAAGGAGGTCCGCGCCGAAGGACTCATCGGACTGACTCGCGGTTTCTTCTACGCCGGCTCGCCCCGGGTGGTCGCCAGCCTCTGGGAAGTCCAGGACCGGGCCACCGCGGATCTGATGGGGCATTTCTATGGCGGGCTGCTTGCCCGAAAGCAGTCGCCCGCATCGGCCCTGCGCGCCGCCCAGGTGGCCCTCTGGAAGGAAGGTCGCTGGAAGAGCCCCTACTACTGGGCGGGGTTCATCCTGCAAGGGGAGTGGCGTTGAGATTATCGCGGATCTCGTTTGCCTGAGCCCGAGCTGGGTGTCCACCAGGTCCTCCCATATCGTGAGCTCGTCGCGGCGCCTCCCCACCTCGTTCTCCGACTCGATCACTCTCGAATCGACCGCCGAGAGCTTGTCCTTGAGGAGCCTTTCCTGCAATGCCATCTCCGCCTCCTCACGCGCGAGACCGTTGTCAGGCTTGCGGGCACCCACCTGATCTTCGGTGCTGAACACCTCCTTGAGCTGCTCGCTCCGGGCCTGAATCTCCTTCAGAGCATCGGTAAGGCTGTTCCTCTCGGACAAGGCGTTTCGGCGCTCCTGCGCGTGCGTTGAGAGCTCTCGTCCGCGGATCACTATCCGCTTCATGAGCACGTCCGCCTGCTTCTTGAGCAGCTCGCGACGCAGCGAGGCGATCTCCTGCATCGAACGGTTCAGGTCGCCGACCCCCTGGACCAGGTCCGGCGTCCGCTCCTCCTGGGGCGGCGCGGGGGAGTTTGGGGCTCGGTCCCAGCCTGAGTGATGCCCCCGGTTTGCAAGAGACGACTTGCTGTCTGGGGGAGCCTGGGGGGCGCCTTAACAACCAAGATTGCCTGCGAGCTTTCAGGTGGGGGTAAGTGATTGCTAGGATTAGGCTTCGGTCTCAGCCCGAGTGATGCCTGCACAACAAATACCGCTTGCTAGCTTTCATGTTTTTCTAAGTGATTACGACGGTTGCAGTTCGGTCTCAGCCTGAGTGATGGCCTGTACACTCAGGCCGCTCGCCGGCCCGGGAGTGGCATGCACTCGGGTTCGCCGGCGGATGTCTTTTCAACTGAGTACCGTGCCCCCGCTACCATCGTAATAGACATCCCGGCTCCATCCGACCCTGCAGCGGGTGGAGCCGGGAGTTTTTTCCAGAAGACCAGCGCCTCGCCCTCCCGCGGTTTCCCCTCGATGCGGTCGATGAATCCCCGCAGGAACGTCTTCTGCTCCTCGACCGACCCGCAGCTCCGACCTAAAAGTTGAGAAAGAAGACAGGCGCGAGTGCTGCGAGCGCGGCGACGGCCTGCAGCGCCAGCATGTACAGCGCCTGTCTTGGCGTCCGGTGCAGCCACTTGATCGCGAAGAACGCCACGATCGGTGCCTGTGCAATCATCAGCAACTGGAAGATATGGGCGGCGGCCCCCTCATCGGCCTCACGGACGGCGCCGTAGATGGCAACGTGACCAAGCACGGTGGCCAGGGCGGCGAACGACATGGCCACCGGAAGAAAGGCGCTCGGATGCTTCATCATGGTCGAAAAACTCATGTGGCAGCCTCCAGAACGAGTTTCGAGTCTCGCCTCACGAAGACGCGCCATGTGTCAAGAAACAGTTGAAGCCGGGACAACTCGGCCACGCGGTGGTGAGCGCTGCATCGGTGTCGCTTGACATGCGCCGCGACGACGTTGCATTCAGCGGCGAACAGTCCCTCCAGACCCTGTGCCGGTGGGCTCAACCTGCCACCTGCCGTTCGCGACGAGGATCAACGGCCTGCGCTGAAGATACGCTTGAGCCGGCCCGAAGTCCTGACGGAGACGTGAGCAGAATGTGAGCAGGATGCAACGTACGGGCAGAGCTGCGCCTCCTTGAGCACGGCAAGTCCCTCACTCCTCCGGCCTGAAGCCTGTCCGAGGAGGATTGGTGGCGCGATCCGGCTCAGGAACCTGTCGCGTAGCGCCTCATCTGCCTTTCAGGTCCTCGGCCCAGTTGACGACGACGGATATGGGCTTGGAGTTTTCCGATCCGAAGGCGTTTACGAGAAAGCGCTTGCCGTCGGCGCTGACGTCGTAAGTGGAGAGCCCAAACCTCTGGAAGGCCAGGAAGAGAGTCTGCTCCGCGCCGATGACGAACGTCTTCTCGCTTCCGCTCACCTGCACCGAGGCCATCGTGGCATAGTCCGCCCTGCGATAGTAGATCTCCTTTCCGTCGCGGCTCCACCGGGGCAGCTCTCCGCCGGCAGTGGAGATCTGCCACTTCGCGCCGCCGCCCGCGTGATCGCCGCGCACGGGATCCGGGAAAGGGGCCACGTAGATTTCAGGCCGGCCGGATTCGTTCGAGGCGTACGCGATGAACCGGCCGTCCGGAGAGAACACTCCGTCGGTCTCGTCGAAGGTCGAGGCGGCGAAGGGAATCGGCTTGCCGCCGCCCGCCAGCGGAAGGACCCACAGATCCGTCAAGCTCCTGGTGTTGTAGCCACCCATGTTCAAGATCAGATACCGCCCGTCGGCGGACGCGTCGAGTGGCCAGACATCCTGATCGGACTCGAAGAGCAGCCGTTCCTCGCCTCCGCCGTTAGCGGGCTTGTCGTAGAGACGGAATCTCCCGTCCTTTCTATCGGAGGTGAAGAGGACCCGGCTCCCGTCGGCGGACCAGATGGGGCTCCCCTCGTTGCGGGGGTCGAAGGTCAGCCGCGTGCGCGATCCGCGTGAGAGGTCGTGGATCCAGATATCCGACGTGGGAGTCTCCTGGGACTCCACCGCCGCGCGTTGTCCGTCAGGAGAGAGACGGATGTTGAAGTAGCTGCTCCTGGGCCCCGCAGGCCCCAGGACGCGACCCGACCTCTCGTACCAGACGATCTGGCTCCCGCTCACGCCGGAGCCGCCCTCGTAGGCGAGGATCCCGTTCTGTGAGACCGTGAGGTTGGCCCTCCAGGTCGTGGGGTCGAGGTGGACATTCTCCGGAGTCGGCACGGGCGGGCCGGCCGTCTTCCCGCTCGCGGCATCAAACGGCTGGGCGACGAGCGTCGCCCCCTGGATGTAGAGGAGGTACCCCGAAGCGTACACGGCATTGGAGATCGTCTTGAGGATCAGCCGGCTCTCCGTGCCGTCCAGGGAGCCGAGGTAGATCCCCGTTTCGGGCGAGCCCAGGTTGTTGTGGCTCGCCGCGAGATAGATGTAGTGCCGTCCGTCGGGGAGGAAGTCGGGCCAGCGATGGGTCGTGTGATTGGCGGGGTCCCGCTTCGTGATCTGCTGCGGCGTGCCGCCCCCCGCGGGCACTTGATAGAGATCGGATTCGAACGTCGGCGTGAAGACGATCGTTCCCGCCTGATTCCAGGCCCCGCCCCGCGACGAGGGAGCGTCGCAGATCGTGAAGGGGGTCCCTCCTCCGATGTCAATGCGCTTCAGCTTGCCATCGGCGAAGAAAGCCAGTGCACGGCCGTCCGGCGACCAGAAGGGAAAGGCGCCGCCCTCGGTTCCTAAGAGGGCCCGGGGTGTCGGCGAATCGAGGGGGCGGACCCAGAGGCGGCTGATGCCGTCCTGCGCGATCGCGGAGAACGCCAGCAAGGCACCGTCAGGTGAGATGACGGGGGGGCCGCCCGCGTCTCCCGAGAGATTGAACATGGCTCCCTCCGGCGCCGGGACAGCCAGGCGAAGGACCGGTGCGGCGGTCTGCCTTCCGGAGAAGAGGAAGTAGCCGGCGATGGTCGCGAGAGGCAGCAGAACAAGCAGCGCGACGGCGGCCCAGATGCGGCGTCGCCTCGGTGCAAGGACGGAAGCGACGCCGGGCGCGGGGATTCCCGCCTGCGATCCCCCCTCCGCGATCCACTTCAGCTCCAGCACCACGTCATGCATCGACTGCCGTCGCTCGTCCGGATCCTTGACGAGGCACGTCTGCACGAGACGTGCGAGCGCCTGCGGGGTCACGGGCTGAAGGGCCGAGATCGGCCGCGGCTCCTCCTTCAGGATCGCAGCGAACAGGCTCGCGTGCGTCTTCCCATCGAAGGCGCGCCTCCCCGTCGCCATCTCGTAGAGGACCGCTCCAAAGGCGAAGATGTCGCTGCGAGCGTCAGCCTCTTTCCCCTCGAGCTGCTCGGGGGACATGTACTGGAAGGTCCCGACGATCGTCCCCTGCGCCGTCAATGAATTCCTCGCCGTCGGCGCCGCGGTGAGGGTGGGATCGCCCGGAGCCGATGCGGCGCTCTTGG
>JAWPNA010000264.1:0-4260 GCA_045402695.1 Acidobacteriota bacterium | reverse complement strand
CGGGCAGGATCGTGAGGACGTCCCCGGGCGCCAGCGCCGTGTCGAGCCCATCCCGATCGCGCACATGAGCCAGGTTCACGAACAGGTTCACGTGAGGACGCACCGCACCCGTCTCGTCGCAGATGCTGCGGTGAAGCGAGGCGTAGCGCCGCTCGAGCTCCCCGAGGGCTCCGCGCACGCTTGCAGCCGACAGTGTGAGCTCCGAGGCGCCTTCGCAGTCGCCGCGGAGCGGGGATGGGACATGGGCGGTCATGTTCATGGCTCGGGCCTTCGCGACGAAGGCCGCCGGCGCTCGTGGCGCGGATGCACCTGACGTGGAGAGACGAGCTCCGACTGCCTGTCCAATCTGCTCAGGTTAGCGCGGCGGGCGGGGTCCAGGCAAGCCGTCCACTCGCGTCACACGCGGCGAGGTCACACGACGAGTCGGCCCGTCGCCATCGCCCCAGATTCCACATCGACCATCCACCGCGAGTGACCAGTCGGATGTGGGCCGCCCACATCGTCCTGCCCTCCCTCGGCGCGATGCATGTCACGAATGTGGTGTGGAATCCCGCCAAGGAGAAGTTCACGAAAGCGGCGGCGCAGGTCATGACCACAGGTCGCTGACCCTCGCCGAGATTCGCAGGATTGGAGAAGCGGGGCATCCGGGCCGGTCGTATCATGCTGCCCAGGTCCCGAGGATCCAAGAGGGATTCTCCTGGGGACCGGCAGGAGGACACGATGAGCTCCACCACCAAGACATTCGGAATCAACCAGATCGGCCAGATCGCAATCAACGTCCACGACCTCGGACGAGCAGTCGCGTTCTATCGCGAGACGCTCGGGATGCGCTTCTTGTTCCAGGTTCCCAAGCTGGCGTTCTTCGACTGCGGAGGCGTCCGCCTGATGCTGGGGCTGCCTGAAAAACCCGAGTTCGACCACCCGTCCTCGGTCATCTACTTCACGGTGTCCGATATCAAGGAAGCGTTCGAGACATTGACGGCGCGCGGCGTGATGTTCGAGGGTGAGCCTCACGTCGTCGCCCGCCTGGAGACGAGCGACCTCTGGATGGCGTTCTTCAGGGACGCCGACCACAACCTGCTGGCGCTGATGCGCGAGGTCGCGCGGGCGTGAGACGGGCGGTGATGCGGAGGGCTACGCCCTGAGGTGATACCCGCGCCGGAATAGCACCACCGAGACGGTAAACAGGATCACGAACAGCCCCGCGACCACCGCGCCGCAAACCAAAGGGCTCACGTCGCGCAGACCGAGGATGCCGTAACGGAAGCCGTCCACGGTGTACAGGATCGGGTTGAGAAGACTGGCGGCGCGCCAGCCGGCCGGCAGCAGCTTCAGCGAGTAGAACACACCTCCCAGAAAGACCATCGGCGTGATGGCGTAGTTCTGGTAGATCGCCACGTGGTCCCATCGCTCGGCCCACAGGCCCACGATGTTGCCGAACGCGGCGTAGGTGAGCGAGCTGATCACCAGGAAGTACAGCGTCGCCCAGAAGTTGTGCACGTGCACGCCCAGCAGGGCGAAGCCGAGCGCGAGGGTGGTGATCCCCACCAGCAGGCCGCGGATGGCGCCACCCAGCGTATAGGCCAGGACCATCTCCGCGTACGAGAGCGGCGAGACGAGCAGATCCTGGATGAACAGCTCGTTGCGCGCGATGAACAGCGATGTGGTGGTGTTGGCGTAGGCGCCGTTCACCACGTTCATCATCACCAGCCCCGGGAAGATGTACGCGATGTACGGCACCCCGTCCACCGGACCAACCCGCGATCCGATGGCGTAGCCGAAGATCGTGATGTACAGCGCCGCGCTGATGAGGGGCGGCACGAGCGTCTGGTTCGGCAGGACGATGAACCGGTAGACTTCGCGCCGCAGCAACGTGAGAAAACCGATCACAGCTCGGCGCGCCTTTCCTTGAGGAAGTAGGCGGCGAGGTCTCCGCCCGCCGCGGCCACCACGTCGTCCTTCGCCCCGCAGGTGATGATCGACCCCAGATCGATCACCGCCAGCGTCCGGCAGAGAGCCTCGGCCTCTTCCAGGTAGTGCGTGGTGAGAACGATCGTCCGCCCCGCGGCGTTGAGCTCCTGCCAGTAGGCCCACAGGTCGCGGCGCAGCTCCACGTCCACGCCGGCGGTGGGCTCATCGAGGATCAGGATCGGCGGCTCGTGCATCATCGCCTTGGCGATCTGCAGCCGCCTCTTCATGCCGCCCGACAGGCGGCCGATCTTCTCTTGCCGCTTCTCCCACAACCCGAAGCGCGCCAGCAGCTCCTCGGCGCGCTGTCTCGCCTGTTTCCTGGGGATACCGAAGTAGCCTCCCTGGTAGACGAGGATGTCCAGGATCGGGAAGAACCGATCGAAGTTGAATTCCTGCGGCGACAGCCCGATTAACCGGCGGGTGTGGCGGTACTCGCGCACGACGTCCCTGCCCATGATCCTCGCCTCTCCGGAGGTAGGCGAGGCCAGGCCGGTCACGATGTGGATGAACGTGCTCTTGCCCGCCCCGTTGGGGCCGAGCAGCCCGAAGAAGGCGCCGGTGGGGATCGTCAGATCGATCCTGTCGAGGGCCTGGACGGTCCCGTACCTCTTGGATAGGGCCGTCACGGAGATGGCCGGCGGAGCGCTGGCGGGAGGCTGGTTCACGAGGTCTGCGGCGCCGCGCCCGCCTGCTCGTCCACCCCGGCTTGCTTGATGGCGCGGGTGGCCACGCGCGCCACGAAAATCGTCACGATCAGGGCCACCACCGCCCCGGCGATCTGGATGATCTTGCGCGTGGCGTCCATCTCGCCCGTGGCCGCGTTGGCGGCGGCCGAGCCCAGGTAGACGTAGGCGAAGGTGCCGGGCATCATCCCGAAAAACGACGCCAGCACGTACGGCGCGGTGCGCACGCCGGTGAGACCGAAGGCGTAGTTGATGTAGGTGAAAGGAAACACGGGAGCCAATCGCACCAGAAAGACAATCTTGGCTCCCTCCTTGCCGATGGCTCGATCCAGAGCGCGGAACCTGGCGTTGCCCGCCGTCATCCCCTCCACCTTTGCGCGCAAAACGGTGCGCGCCAGCAGGAACGAGAGCGTGGCCCCCAGGGTCGCCCCGACCAGCACCACGCCGGCGCCCGTCGGGACCCCGTAGATGGCCCCCGCCCCGAGCGTCAGCACCGAGGCGGGCACAAACAGCACGCAGCAACCGGCGTACACGAGCGCGTAGAGAAGATAACCGAGCCGTCCAAGGCCGGTCACCCACGCCTGGAACTGCCCCAGCCATTCCCCCACCGGAAGCACGCGCACCAGGATGACGATTCCGGCCAGCAGCGCCACGCCGATGCCGATGCGCAGGGCCAGCTTCATCGTCTCGCCCACTTGAAGAGCCGTAGGAACAGCTTCTTGACCCCTGACGTCAGCTTCGTCCTCATGTAGGCGTCGCCGAGCGATCGGTTGATCTCCGACAACGACGGATAGGTGTGGATGGTGTTCGACAGGTTCGACAGCGTCAGCCCCCACCTCTTCGCCAGCACCAGCTCCGCCAGCAGGTCGCCCGCGTGCGGATGGACGATTGTCGCGCCCAGGATCTTCCCCTTGTCGCCCGCCACGACCTTGGCGAAGCACCCTTCGTACTCCCCGTCGCACACGGCGCGGTCGTTGTCCTCGAAGGCCGCCTTGAAGACCGTGTGGCGCGCGTTCTTCTCGCGTGCCGCCGTCTCGCTGAGCCCCACATGGGCGATCTCGGGCTCGGTGAATGTGGTCCACGGGAGGTTGCCGTAGTCGCACTTGACCGTGCCGGGAAACAGCGTGTTGCGGATCACCACGCGCGCCTGATATCCGGCCCAGTGCGTGAACAGGTACGGTCCCGCCAGATCCCCGATCGCCCAGACCGACGGCACGTTGGTGCGGCACGCCGCGCCGGTGGTCACTCCCTTCGCGTCGTGCGCCACCCCCGCGGCCTCAAGCCCCAGGCCCTCGATGTTGGGGCGCCGTCCGGTCGCCACCAGGATCTCGTCTGTGGCGATCTCGCGCTCGCCGCCGCCGGTCCTCACGGTCACCACCTTCGCGCCGCCGCGCACCTCGACCCGCGACGCCTTGGCCCGGTCGAGGATGGTCACTCCTTCGCGCCGCATCCTGGTGGCAAGAACGTCGGCCACGTCGGCATCCTCCCTGGGGCAGATGTGCGCGGTCGAGGAGACGATGGTCACCTTCGAGCCCAGCCGCGCGAACGCCTGGCCCAGCTCCGTCCCGATCGGCCCGCCTCCCATCACCAGCAGCGAGCCGGGCAG
>JAWPNA010000179.1:0-12008 GCA_045402695.1 Acidobacteriota bacterium | reverse complement strand
GAGCGCCAGATCCTTGGCCTGGAACGCGGGCACCCAGATCGCGGCCTCTCCCAACTCCGAAATCCCCATGATCGGGGCCAGCGGCGCGATCGCCGGAGTCCTGGGGGCGTACCTGCTGATGTTTCCCCATGCCCGGGTTCTGACCCTCGTGCCGATCTTCATCTTCATCCGGCTGATGTACCTGCCCGCCGTGGTCGTGCTCGGACTCTGGTTCCTCTACCAGATCCTGCTCTCGGCCTCGGCCGGGCAGGGCGCGGTCGGAGGCGTCGCCTTCTTCGCACACATCGGCGGGTTCGTCGCGGGGATGTTGCTCATCTGGGTCTTCCGCATGTCGCGCGCCAGGCGGCGCCGCTTCTACTACGATTGACGGCTCAGGCCGGCTCGCGGATCTTGAGCTCTGCTAGGATCTCGCCCACGCGCTGAGCGAGCTGGGCGAGCGTGCCGTCGTTGCGCACCGTGCGGTCGGCCATCGCGAAGGTGGCCGCGAGCTGCTGGCGCGTCCGGTCGGGGCTGTTCTCGCGCGCCTCCTTGGCGCGGAACTCCTCCAGCGTCGGGCCGTCGCCGGACCTGCCCCGAGCCACCGCTCGCGCGAACCGCACCTCCATCGGAGCGTCAACCCCCAGGAGCAGGAACCCCGGAATGCGCCGCAGCACTTCCACCTCGGCTGGATTCCGGATCGAGTCCACCACGTCGCGGCCGGTCAGCCGCGGGCGAATCAACTCGGCCAGCACTCCCGCCCCGCCCGTGGCGCGCAGCTCGTTGCCCACGGCGATCAGGTTCTCCCGCGAGGGGTCGACACCGCGCCTGGACAGCTCCTCACGCAGGACGTCGGAGAGAGAGTGGTACGTCATCCGGCGCGCGACCAGCAACGCCGCCACTTCTCCCTTGCCGGCGGCGTTGGGCCCCGTCAGGCCGATGATCATCGCCGGCGTCAGTTGTCGGTGGGTACGTTGTTGCCGTTCAACGAGCGCCGTGGGGAGATCTGCCTGTTGCCGGGAAGGTTCCGGTTGGTGAGAGACCGGTTGATGACCTGCTGCTGGGCCGTGCCCGGCTGGCCCGCGCCCGGCGTCAGGGCCGGCAACCCTCCGGGCAGCCGAAGCGGCTGCTGGCCCGGCTGTGTCAGCCCGCGCGTTCCTCTTAACGCGCCCGCGCGTGACTGCCCCTGCCTGACCAGGAGCAGATCCTCTGGACTGTCTGGCTCCTCGGTCTGCTCGCCCGCGCCCACTGGCGCGGCCGCGACCTCTCCTGCCTGATACCCCCCATCGTCCACCGGCTGGTTCGGCCGCGGGGCGTAGGCGCCTCCACCCGAACCGGCCGCGACTTGGTTGGGGGTCAGGCTTCCCTCGCCCGACCCGCCAGCGACATCCTCCATCGCCTCGACCTCGGAGGCCCGCACCGCGATGAAGTTCTCGCCATCCAGATCGAACTTGAGCCACTTGTTTTCCAGCGTGGCGGACTTGACCCGCATCGCCTTGCCGTTCTTGAAGATCACCAGCTTGTCGGCCATCGCATCGGGCGTGGCCAGGACGAGGGCGCAGAGAGAGGCCAGAACAGCGAACGCGAACCTTCGAAACGGTGCCACCATGAGAACCTCACCTGACTAAGACGCGCTTCAGGGCCGGTACCAGTCCCGGATCACCTCCGCGGCCGGCTTGCCGCGAGGGGTGTACCCGGCGTCCTCGGGGCCTCCGGCCCCCCACCAGACGTAGAAGTATACTCCTTCGAGGTCCGGTTCGCCGCTCCAAGTTTTCTGAAAAGCGCGGTAGCACCGGAGCTGCTCTTGCAGGTCGGGGCTGTCGGTCGCCTCGTAGTTCCACGGGTCGATGCCCGCCCCGGGGCGGCTGGGATACCCGACCTCCGTGATCACAAGCCGCTTGCCCAGGCGCCTCCGCCAGGCGTCAACGTCGCCCTTGATGGCGGACCACGCCTTGATCAGATCGGCTTGAGGCGCCCCGGCCGTCTCGGTCAGCTTGAAGTAGGCGTTCATGCCGAGAAGATCGAGGGCATCGACGAAGCTCAGATCGTCGCGGTGGTCCCAGTTGGCCGAGTAGGTGACCTTCCCCTTGTACACCTCACGCACCCGCCGGATGAGATCCACCCAGTCCTCGCGGCGCGCCTCCGTGGAGCACAGCTCGGAGCCCACGCTGAAGTACTCGACCTTCTCCCGCCCCGCCAGCTCGGCGTAGTGGAGCACGAAGGCGTCGTAGGCGCCGAACCACGCGGCCCAGTCCGGCGGCTGGATGGTCCCCCGCCACTCGCCGGTCCCCATCCTGTCCACGTACAGAAACGGCACCAGCAACACCGTCATCCCCCGCTCGCGCGCCTTGCGGATGGTGTAGCGCAGCGATGCATCCGACGGCGTCATATCGCCGCGCGGGGCCATCTGAGTGGACCTCACATCGGGGGTCACCCACGGGATCATGATCGAAATCGAGTCGGTCCCCAGCGCCTGCATCTCGGCCAGCCCCGAGTCGGTGTGGCCGGGGTCGTCGCGGGCGAACAGGCCGAACACCATGCCGCGCTGGAATACCGGAGTGTTGTGGCATCGAGCGGACAGGCCGGCCGCAACCAGGAGGACCGCGGCCCGCATCCCGGTCCTCGTCATGCGGCGAGTTGAAGCCCGCTGCGCGTGGGACTCGCGGGCAGGAGCCTGATTCCCTCGGGCAACAGGGCCGCCAACGCCTTCTCGACACCGCCGCGCGCCCCCTCCTTGCAGACGAAGACCACGCACCCGCCCCCTCCCGCGCCGCATACCTTTCCGGCGAGGGCGCCCCCTGCTCGGGCGGCCGCGAGCGCCTTCTCGATCAGCCCGGTGGACACCTTCGGCGACAGCCCCTTGCGCACCTCCCATTCCCTGCCAAGCAGCGCGCCGGCGGCATCGAGATCGCCCTCGACGAGCGCCGCGCGCATCTCCCCCGCAATCGAGGCGATCGATTGAAGGCAGGCCCGCGTCGCCCCTTCCCCCTCGATGGCGCGCTTCATCATGTCCCAGTTGGCCGAGGCGCTCAGGCGTGACGCCCCCGCGTAGGAGACCACCAGACGTGAGCCGAGCCGCTCGAGATCGACGTGCAGCGGCTCGCGCACCGGCCGGCCCGCACCGTACCGGATCGCGGCCGCGCCCCCGAAGGTGGCCGCGAAGTGATCCTGCGTGCCAGTCGGAATGCCCAGCACGAGCGCCTCCAGGTCGCGCGCCACCAGCACCATCTCGTCGGGCGGCATCACGGGGCGCGCCAGAAACGACTGCAGCGCGCCCAGCACCGCGATGGCCAGCGACGAAGAGCCGCCCAGCCCCGCCCCCGCGGGCGACGCACAGCGGGTGGTGAGGGCGAAGCCGCGTTCGGGCTCCATGTACCGCGCGCAGGCGGCGAGAAGGGGCAGCTTCGTCTCACCCGGGGCAGCGGCGGCCGAGCTCCAGACCTCCTCCACGCCTTGATCTTCCGAGCGGATCTCGGCGCGCGCCGTGGCAGAGGCTGGAAGCTCTTTCACCTCCGCGCTGGCCCACAGGTCGATCGCCACGTTGACCGTGAGCGCCCCCTCCACCAGCATGTTGAGAGGCCAGATGTCGAGCGTGCCCCCGGCAAGATCGATCCGCGTGGGACAGCGCGCCGTCAGCGTCTTCATCGGGACCGATTATAGCGCGCCGGCGCGTGAGCCTTGACTGGGAGTTGCGAATCAAGGTACAAACGGCCAATGAGAAATCCGGCCGTCCGGTTTACCCTCACCTTCCTGGTGTCTCTCGGCGTCTTCTCGCTGCTGTTCCAGCTCACGCTCATCGAGCAGAACGTCGTGGTGCCGCTGACCAACGTGTCCGCCAACATCAGCAACGTCGTGCTCAAGCTGATCGGAATGCGCACCGAGGTGAACGGCACGGTGATCTCGGGAGAGGAAGGCTTCTCGGTAAACATCCTCAACGGGTGCAACGGCGCCTACGTCACCGCCATCCTGATCTCGGCGGTGCTCGCCTTCCCCAGCACCATCAGGGAGAAGCTGTACGGCCTCGCGATGGGGATCCCCGGCGTGCAGGCCGTGAACCTGGTGCGCATCGTCTCTCTGTACTACATCGGAGTGAGGCAGCCGGAGCTGTTCGAGAAGTTCCACTACTATGTCTGGCAAACGGGAGTCATCATCCTCTCGATGGCCATCTGGATCCTCTGGGCCGAGGTCGTCGTCGGCAGAGCGGCGCGAGCCCCGCAGAGACGTCAGGCGACCTAGAGGCTCCGGCCGGCGCCTGCTTTTCTTCCTGTTGGCCCTCCTGCCCACGTGGGGAATCCTGCAGTTCCTCGTCTGGCCGCGCGTGCAGCCGTTCTACTCGGCGCTCGTGGTGAAGGCGGCCGACGGCGCGCTTGCGGTGATCGAGATGGGCCACAGAGTGACCACCCTGACGTCTCAGGGCACCTACATCCACGTCTTCTCCGCCCTCTCGAAGAGCACCGAGCCCTCTGCCACATACGATGCCGACGTGCTGCACTTCTACGCCGTCTTGTTCGTGAGCCTCTTTCTGGTCTTTCCCGGCCTGGGCGTGGCGCGCAGGGCCCGCTTGCTGCTGATCTCCCTGGGGGCCCTGTTCGCCTTCCACGTGGTCGTCGTGCTGATCAACGTGGAGTACATGTACGCGGTGGAGATGACCGAGATCAGCACCCGCCATTACACCCCCGGCGAGATCTCCGTCTACCAGTGGCTCCACGACACGGTGGACTTCTTCGCCGTGCAGACGATTCCCGCCCTGGCGCTGGTCACACTCGTGGTGTTCTACGGGGGGTTCCTCCCGCGGCTCAGCCTGCCCGCTCCGGCTCCTTCCGCACAGCCGCCGGCCGCGCGGGGCCCGCGGGTGTCGCACCGCAGGGCTGCCTTGACCGGAGCAGCGGTCGTCATGATCCTGCTGTTGGTGTGGCTGGCTCTGAGGCCGAAGGTCGGCGCCCGGCAGGCCGAGATGGAGATCTCGCTGGCCTCGGCGGCGCTGCGTGAGCTGGACTTCCCCACGGCCGAGAAGCACTTCACGGCGGCCCTTGCCCGGGACTATGGACTGCTCTGGGCGCGAGAGGGGCTGGGGATCACCAACTTCCTCCAGCAACGGTTCAAGGAAGCGGCCGGCCTGCTGCGCGCGGTGATCGACGAGGAGCCCGGCCGCGTGAAGGCCCGCGTCGTGCTGGGCAAGTGCCTGATCGGCCTGGAGGACTACACGGGGGCCGCCTTGCAGTTCCAGACCGCACAACAAACCGACCCGCGCAACGCGGAAGCCGGATATGGTCTCGCGCTCTCGCTGGAGAAGCTGGGAAGGCCGGAGGAGGCCGAGACCGCCTTGCGCCAGGTCCTGGAGTCTCACCCCGAGCACACTCGCGCGGCCATCGACCTGATCCGGATGCTGTTTGCATCGGAGCGCGAGTGCGAGGCAGTGCCTCTGCTGAAGGCCGCTCAGGCCGGCAATCTCGCCCCACAGCAAAGAGCCTTGGTGGAGCAGAGCATGGCTCAGCTCGAGACGGTGTGCGGTGCCGCAGACAGGACGAGCCAGAGCAGGGCGGCGTTGAAGTGAGCGGTTACTCGACCCACACCTTGATGTGCTCGTCCTCGTTGTCGATCTCGATGATGGTCTGCTTGCCGCCCTTCTTGATGGCGTTCCAGAAGCTCTCGAGGTTCATCCCCTTGTACTGCGGGGGGATGTTGTCCTCGAACTTCTGTCTGTAGGCGTCCCCGAGCGTCTCGAGGATCAGCTCGGCGAACGCCAGCGGCAGGTTGACCGTCACGGTGGGCTTGTTGGTGTGCTTGTCGAAGACCTCCAGGCGGATCAGCTTCGCTGCGCCCGGTTGCGGGGCGGCTCCCGGGACGAGCCTGTCCGGAGGGGCGGAGGCCTCCAGCGCCTTCGGGTCGATCCGCAGCAGGGCCACGACGCACTCGTTCTTCAGCTCGACGTCCGACTCGCTCTTGGCGCACTCCTTGAGGATGGGGAGGGCCTTGGCCCGGCCTGCCGGAAGATCGATCTTGCTGGCCTGGATCGCGGCGAACAGCCTCGGGTACCCCTTCTCGTCCATCCCTTTCAGGATGATGGCCGCGTAGCCCCTGTTGCCTTTCAGCCACAGCGAGACCGCCAGCGTCATGCGCGACAACAGGGCGTCTTCCCTCAGCGTGCCGCTCTCGTTGGGGAACCTCGTGAGGAACTCGCCGTAGGCGGCGATGGCGTCCTCGTCGCGCCCCTTGGCATGCTCGAGGGCCTGCGCGCGGTAATACATCGCGCGGGGCATGTCGTGGCTGGACGGGAACTGCGTGATGAACTGGTCGCAGCTCGCCAGCACCGCGTCCCACTTCACGTCGAAGATGTCGCTCTTGATCTGGCGCAGCAGGTCGGCTTCGTCAGCGGCGCTGGCGAGAAAGAACGCCGCTCCGATCAGGACGGCCGCGGTCACCAGGGCGATGCCTCGGTTACGCACTGGCGCCTCCTCGCTTCGCCAGCTCCTGGCTCAGCAGCTCCATCCTGACGAGGATCTGTCGTTTTTCCACCACGTCGCGCAGTGTCTTGATCTCCTCGTCCTTGGTGCAGTCGCCCAGAGAGGAAATCTCCAACAGCAGCCGCTCCAAGTCGTTGCAGACGTCCTCGGCGCGGGCCAGCGGGTAGCGGTGCAGCTCGGTCGCGATGAGGCGCTGGCGGCGCAGCAGCTCGGTGGCCTTGGCGCGCTCGGCGGTGATGTCCACCTTGTCGGTGTCGCACTCGATGTTCACGTCCAGCAGCGTCACCAGCACCGCGCGGGTCTCGTTGATGTACTTCGCGGTATTCTGTCGCGCCAGGTTGACCGTGAGGTTGTCCAGGCCGTCCTCGGCCACGAACACCGATGCCGTCTGAACGGCCGCCGGCCCCGTCGTGCGAGGGAGGTATTGATAGGATACGAACCCCAGCACCGTCACGGCCACCAGCGCGGCCGCCGCCGACCAGGCGGGCACGGCCGGCAGCGTGAAGGCCGAGGCGAACCGATCGAGCCAGCGCGCGGGCGGTGCGGCATGGGGGCGGGGGGCGATTCCGGCCATCGCTCTGCCCACCGTGACTCTGGCGAATTGCGCCCAGTCGACCTCCCCCTCGCGGGGGAATGCCTCATCGGAGCGCAGCGATCCGGCCACGGCATCCAGCAACCTCAGCTCGGCCGCGCACACCGGACATGTGCTCACGTGCCGGCGGCATGCCTGCGCGGCGTCATCGTCCAGCAAACCGTAGCGCAGGTCGATCAACCGCTCGCGGATGCTCTCACACGGTTTCACGGGTGGCCGCCTTTCCGCCTTCCAGTATTCCCTTGAGGCTCGCGATGGCCCGGTGCAGCGAGGACTTCACGGTGCCCAGGGCGCAACCCTGGACCTCGGCGATCTCCTGCAACGACAGATCCTCGTAGTGCCTCAACATGATGATCTCTCTTTGCCGCGGCGGCAACATCAGGACCGCCTCCATCACCCTCTGGCGCTGCTCTCGTGCGACCTGGAACTCCAGCGGGTCCACCGCCGAGGTGTCGGCCAACGTGCGACGCTCGGACGACTCCTCGTCGTCGAGCGACGTGGCCGCGAACCCCTTGCGCTTGCGCAGCAGGTCCACGCACTGGTTGGCCACGATCCGGTACGCCCAGGTGTAGGGGTTGGCCCGCGGCTCCCAGGTGTTGCGCGCCCGGTAGATCTTGATGAAGGCATCCTGCACCGCATCGAGAGATTCCTCGTGGTCGTGAAGGTAGCCATAGGCCAGTCGGTAGAACCTCCTCTGGTACCGGCTCACGAACTCGGTAAAGGCGGCCTCATCATCCCGCTGGATGCGGGCCATCAACTCGACATCGGTCGGTTCCAACTGCTCCTCCGAGGTCCCGATGGCTCGATTCCAGCCCAGCCGACTGGGTTAAACGGGGCCTGCCGGGGGAAAGGTTCCCACCAAGGCGATTCCCGCAGGCACCATTCACCTGCCCCCCGGCCCCGAGGCCCGTTTTTCCAGAAACCGCCCCATGTAGAACACCGCCGTACCCACCCCGAGAAGGGCGACCTCGGCCGACATGTCCTGACGGCTCAGTCCGATATAGAGCGCCCAGGCGAGAGTGAGGATGCCGGAAACCTCGAGGCCCTTGGCCAGCATGTAGAGCATAGGACCGGCATTTTACGGAGGGGCGCCGGACCTGTCCATTGCCCGCCGGGCCGTCACTGCCTGACCTCACCCGCACGGAAATGGCAGTTGCCGCAGACATTGCCGAACGGATGGTTGGGAGAGCGGGGCAAATCCCCCTTCGGCCCATGGCACGACAGGCAGACATCTGGCTGGCCGTACGACTGGACGTGCACCTCGTCGCCGGGGATCTCGGGAGGCTGCTTCTTCCACGAGACCGCCAGCACGATCCCGAGAAAGAGCACCAAGCCGGCCATCAGAAGGAGCACCCGCGCGGACATGCCGCGAAGCTACCACAGGAGGGAGATTTCTTGACACCCCCGACGGACCGGCGATACCATGACCGCCCTCGGAAGCGGCATCATCTGTATACTGCCCCTCGACGGAACGCCGGCGTAGCTCAGTGGTAGAGCAGCTGATTCGTAATCAGCAGGCCGTCGGTTCAATCCCGACCGCCGGCTCCAATGTTTGCGCGGACTTACGGACCCCCTTGGTGCCCTCACCCCCCCTACTGATACCAAAGTGATACCACTTCGGACGGCTTCGGCCTGATCGGCATCGTCGAGCTTGTCCACCGCGGCCTTGTTTCCCATCGGGAGCCAGCGGCCGTAGGTGTCCACCGTCAACTGGATCGAGGCGTGTCCGAGTTGTCGCTGCACATAGGCGGGGCTCTCTCCCTGCTGGAGCAGCAGCGATGCGAAGGAGTGTCGCAAGCAGTGCGGGTGGAAATGCAGCGGCAGTTTCGCATGCTTGAGAACGCGCTTGAAGGCGCCGCTGGTGTGTGATTGGTCCAGTGGCGTTCCGATCTCGCTGGTGAAGATCCACTCCGGCACCTGGCTCCAGCCGCGGAACAGGGTTTCCTCCTTCCGGTCGATCTGCAGTCGTTGGAGCAGTTCGACCAACGCGGCGCTCATGTCCACGCGACGGCTCCGCCCGCTCTTGGTGCTGCCGATCACTCCGCGCTGGATGGCGCGTTCTACATGAAGCTCGCGCCGACGGAAATCCAGGTCCTGCCACTTCAGGCCGAACGCTTCGCCCAGCCGCAGGCCGGTGCGCGCCATGAGGAAGAAAAGCTCGTAGTAACGCGGCTCGACCTCGGCGGCGGTCTTGAGGAACGCCGAGAGCTGCTCGCGGTCCAGCGCCTTGATCTCAGATTCTCGGTATTTGGCGGCGGTGCTGAGGCGCAGCGAGCGACCGAGTTTGTCCGCAGGGTTGGCGAGGATGATTCCGTCCTCCACGGCGGCGTTGAGCATCGCTCTCAAGCAGGCGTGGATGATGCGCACTGAGCTGCGCGAAAGCATCTTCGCCGGCTTGTCCTTCTTTGCAGAAGGCTGCGGCTTTGTGAGCTTCTCCGTCAGGAGCGCTCTGATCCGGCCCCTCACCAGTAGCCGCACTCTCATGGCCCCCAGGGCAGGCACTAGGTGTCTCCGGATGCTCAACTCGTAGGAACGCAGCGTGCTGGGTTTGAGTGTGGCACCGACGATGGAGAGCCACCGCTTGGAGTAGTCCTCGATGGTGATGTTGGGGTCGCAGGCGGGCTGCGTGGGCTGGCGCATCTCCTTGAACGCCTCGCTCATGAACTCACGGGCCTCGCGGAGCGTCCTGAACGAGGGCCTGTGACGGGCCCCGCCACCGTCCCGGTAGTCCACCGCGTACTTGCCGCGCCACTTGATGATCTTCGCCACTACGTGCCCCTCCTCTTACTTCGGCGAGGACTCTCCTCCGCCATCTTCGCCAGGAGTTGAGCCAGCCGGGCCGCCGGTTCGGCGATGCCGACCTCGTCGCGCTCCCACCGCGCCACCGTGTTGGGCGTGACGCCCAGCCGATCCGCCAGCTCCGCCTGGGTGAGGCCCATCCGCGCCCTGATGCGCCGCAGCTCCTCTCCGGTCACCTGGTCTCCCTCTGTTGCCTTGACTATACAGTTTGTATGAAGGGCGGTCAAGAGGTTTTTCTTCGTGGATGCCCATCCACTCCAGCAAGCTGTACAGCCGGACCCGCACGTATTTCTTGCCCACTCGGACGATGGGGAGTTGTCCCCGACGCATCATCTCCCTGACCTGCCCCTCCGGTACTCCCAGCACCGCACACACCTGGCGGGCTGGTAGCAGCCTGTCCTCAGGCGTTTCACAGGTCGCGTCGTTGGTGACGTCACCGGCCGCGGTTGGAGGCGTCCTCCTCGCCCACTCGGCCGCCATCCTAGTGGACAGCGCGGCGATCACCTCAGGGATTTCCTCCGGATGCAAGGCGTTGAGGAGATCGCGCAGGTCGGGCGTCATGGCAGCAGTCCACCCTGAGTCGGTCGCGGCATCAGTCAAACTCCCGTGAGAACGGGGCATCCAGATCGAGGCTCTGCTGGACTGGCTCGGCGGCCGCGGGCTCGTTCGGGAGATCGATTGGTGGGACCTCAGATTCGGCGGGGATAACCTCCAAAATCTCGGCGTTGAATACTTGCCTGGCACGCGCGATCCCCACCACCTCTTCGTGCGTGAGACCGGGTTCCTGACAAATGCGCCTCAGCTCGTCGGCACTCCAGATCCGGCCACGGCGAATGCCCTCGCTCAAGAGCTGCTGGACCTCCTCGGATCCGGAGACGAACCACAGGGTCTCCGACAACCCTGGCACCCTCGCCTCAAGGACGCATCGAGACTGCTCGAACTGGGTGAGGGTCATCACCTGGAATCGATCTACAGCAAGGTGCGGGATCGTATCCGGCGAGTAGGCCGGCGCCGCGGTCCGTTCAGGGGGTAGCGGGGCTTTGGTCGTTTCGGTCGTAGCCCCACTGACTCTCGGAGCCAAGGGCAGAGGGGACCGCGTGCGGGAGGTAACGGAGCGCTGGCCCGAGGGTGAGGTATCGAAGTCTTTGGTCGTTTCGGTCGTTTTTGTCGTAGGCGGGATGGACCTAGCGCCTCCCGGTCCAGGGAATCTCATCTGTGCATCGAGCGCCGTTGTTTCTACCGAAGGAGTAATACCACCAGGGGGGTGGAACGACTTTCCCAGTGGGGGGGCCTTCAGTAAGTCAAGGTACTTGCCCATGGGGTCCCCTACGACATTAACGACATAAGCGACCTAAGTCCCTGTTGCCCAGGCCGCCGGCTCAGTGGCGATCCGCGTGGCGAACCACCTCTGTGCTGGCCGGCCATCGGTTTCTTCCGGCACGCAACGGGCGCGGCCCTGCTCCGCCAGGACAGCCAGGCGCCGATCAATCGCACCCCCGTTCTTGTTTCGTTGGAACTTGTCCCGGATCTCCGTTCGCGTGAGTCCATCGCGGTTCTCTCGCAGGAACCGCAGCAGGGCGTCGGCAAGGGGATCGCCAAGGGCATCGCCGAAGATGTACCACGCTGAGGCTTCGCAGTATTCCCAGAGTGCGAGGGCGGACGTGAGGTGCTCCTTCCTGATGATGGGTGACAAGTCAAGCAGGGCGTAGATGCAGGACAGTCGCGTGACCTGTGCCTCAGCCCGCGAAGTGACTGACCCGAGTAGGCCCGGCCTACCCTCTGACAGCTCCCCGTACACCGCATGCCAGGCGGCTCGAGCCTCCTCGTCTCGTTGCATCAGCCCAATGCTCTTGGCGAAGCTGACCGCTTCGCTTAACCTCTCGATAAGGGGTCGGAGTTCGGCTTCCGTGAGGCTCCCGCCATCAGGGAGTAACTTCGACCTCTGCACACAGATCCACAGGAATCTGTTTGCAAATCCGTTTCCAGCCTCAGTGGAGTCCAGGTAGCGGCGCAACTCGTCCCGCGTGATATGCCCGATGATGGAGATGTGAGCTGCCGTCGCTCTAGCCGGCGAGTTCTTCGTCAGCGTGCTGAGATCCCCTCGATCCCAGGCTTGACGGATGACCGGAGATAGAGTGCTACCATCGCGGCCCATGACCTTCAAGGTGGAGGCGAAC
>JAWPNA010000016.1:0-21439 GCA_045402695.1 Acidobacteriota bacterium | reverse complement strand
CGCTCGTCCTCGACATCACGTTAGAGGACCCGACGTCCATCGTCCCTCAGAGTGAGCCGACGAGCGGATCGCTCATCCGCTGGGATTGTGGACGAGACGGCCCGATCAATAGGCGGTTGCTTGCTGCTTCGCAAATTGAGTACCCTTTCATTATGTTGGCTGTCTCTTCCACAGTGCAACTCCGAACTTGCGATGTTCTTCCAACGGTGCGGCACCGATGGTTATGTATAAGCGATAGTTTTGATTGACCCACTCGCGGATGGACTGCGCGAAGTCCACGCCGAAAAACCGATAACCAAACTCGCTCGTATCCTTGTGTACGAACGCGATCCAATCGGGCGGATTCTCCTTGAGCGACTCCAGCATGGACGCCTCGCCGAAGATCACCATCTCCGTTGGCATGAAGTTGGTGTGCGGCGTCGGGTTCACGCGGCGAGAGAGATAATTCAGCATCACCCCCTCCGGCAGGACGACCAGCGTCTCCCGCGGATGCATGATCTTTTGAATCTGTTCCAACGCGACATTGGCAAATGCTCCACGATAGTCGCCCCGAAACTTGTCGGCGCCAACCCCTATGGTTTCGGTTTTCCTTGCAAAGTATCCCGCCGAGGCATGAATGTAGGCGATGATGACGCCGGTCAGCATGCCGATCGCCGCTCCTCGAAAGAGCCAACCGAATCCGCCGCGCCGATCAATCGCTGAAGGAATCCGGTTGACAAGCACAACGACGACGACAAGAACCGACGGCATCGCGAGGTAGAAACCGTACTGAGTGATGCGCGACAACAATATCATCTTCCCCAACAAGATCAGGCCGAAAATGCAGAGCGGCAGTCCGGCGACTGCCGGGTCAGTATCCGAGGGCGCGCTTCTCATCAGCCGCCAGACAAGCAACACGCAAACAAGCGCCATGAGGAAAGGCAGCGGCCGTGCTGGATCGTAGGGCGGCGGCTCCCAGCCCGCCCACGCCATCGCAACAGCCCCGAGCGTCCCCAACAAGAACGTGACCGCCACGCGATACAGGCCCGGCTTGCGCATGAGCGAGGCGAGGACGAAGAGCGGCACAAAAACAGCAAGATACCCTGCCGACCAAATGAGCATTGCCAGGATGTTCGTGGCGCCGTCTTCGAGCCCCATTCCGAGCCGAAAGAACCGCAGAGATGAAACTCTTGTGTCGAGGGTCGCAGGCCAGGCTCCGAGCGTCCCGCGCAGCGCACGATTGAACGGCATCGCACCTGAAAGCGTCACGAATGCGACGACTGCTGGGAGGAGCATAGGCAACACGAATGTCGCGGTTGAGCGGATCGAATGGCGATTGCCTCCGGCCGGGGAGTTCGCGTCTCGTTCTTCCCTTTGCCGTGGCGACGAGACTCGGCCGGTTCGTTTCACGCGAGTCGGACGAGGCAAACTCAGCACAAATCGAAGCCCCCAGGCGGATATCACTGCGACCGCGAGAGCGACAAAGATCTCCGAGCGCGTGAGGAAAACGAGCCCGGAACAGAATCCAGCGCCGGCCAGCCAGCCGTCACGTCTCTCGGAGCGGTATTTCTCAAGCAGGAAGAGCGTCAGAAAGCTGAGCACCAGCCCGTGTACGGCGTCGTGCGAGTAGGGGCAGACGTAGTTGTAGTTTCCGATGCCGACATATTGCGAGAAGGGGAAGAGAAGAATAAACACCATACACGTAACAGTCGCTGTGAGCCGATCGGCGAGACGGCGCAGGTAGGAGAAGAGCAGGGCGACAAAGAATCCGAGGATGACGAGATTGCACCAGATGAGCGTGCGCAGGCCGACGCCGAAAAGGCGGAACCAGACGCTGTTGAGATAAGGAGAGAGGGGTCCGTTGTAGTACGCCAGGTCGCGATACAGGACCTTTCCGGTTGAAAGCTGCCAGGCAAGGTAAAGTTCGCGCCCAAAGTCAATGAATACGTCAGGCCAGGTTCCCCACGTCCACCACGCCATGGTCGTGCCGGCTGCAAGAAGCACGACCGCGGGCGCCACCACCTGCAGGAGATCCGGCTTGGACGAAGCAAGTTGAGCGGAACCGGTGTTCAATTCACGCACCCGGACAACCACGCGGCCCGGATCCATGCGCCTCCCCCACCTCGAGCAGCGCGAGTGGAACGCCGCCGGGGTCTGAGCACATGTCGCATCGCTCTACCGGGCTCTGAGCCGGGCCTGGGCCCACTCGGCCTGCGGGCGCAGCCGGTTGCGGGCATAGATTTCGGCCAGCTTCCTGTAGGCGTCGTCGTCACCGGTCACATCATAGATGTATATCGAGTAGCCGACCCGGGCCAGTGGGGTGCGCTCCTGCAGCCAGCGGTAGGCGCCCTTATCGGGCATGAACATCCCTTGCAAGGTCATGACGCTGATGGCCAGAAGGACCCGGTCGGATCCCAGGACGCGCGCGGACGGGGCCTTGATGTGGCCCATGCCTGGCAGATACTGGTAGGTGATGCCGTAGTAGGCCGGGTCCTGGTTGCCGTAGTGCGCAAGCAGGATCTCCTCCACACCATGCTCCTTCATGAACCGCCCGAGTCGGAAGAAATCCTGACCCCAGTCCACGTTCGAGTCGCTCAGCAGCTTCCATCCCTGTGAAGGTCCACCCCCGATCTCGTTGAAGTAGGCAAGATACGAAGGGTGGATGAAGAGGGTGGACCCCGCGAGCCAGGCGCCCATCACGCTCAGCAGCGCGCGCCGTCCCCATGCCGGCCAGCTCACGGTGAGCGAGATCGCCTGGCCGGCCAGCAGGTACAGGATCGGGTAGACCGGCAGCACGTGCCGCAGGCCCACGTCGCGCGCGGAGGCCAGCGAGGCGGCGCCGAACATGAAGAGAGGGATGAGAAGCACCAGGTGTTGCTTTACGGCGCTCGCCCGCTTGCCGCCGGCGTAGCAGAGCGGGATCGCCGCGAACGCGAGCAACGCGACGACGGGCGTCTTCATCAGCATCGCCACCGGGTAGTAGTACCACCACCCTTCACTCGAGTAGCTTCCCAGCAGGAAGGCCTCCGTGCCTCCGGTCACGGTGGTGAAGACGCTCCTCAGGCCCGAGAAGTAGATCGGCAGGTGAATGAACCCATACGTGGCGGCCAGCACGACGATGGCCGCCGCCATCATCCCGGCGAAGGCCTTCAGCGCGGCCACGGGGGCTAGACGCCGCGATCCAGAAGGGGCCGTCAGCAGCACGTTGAGAACCGCCGGCACGACGACCACGGCCGAGAACTTGCTGGCCAGCGCGAGACCGATGCAGGCGCCCGCCAGCGCCAGGCCGACGAGGCCCGGATCGCTGAGGTACCGGTGCAGGCACAGCAGCGTCAGCACCAGGAAGAAGCTGACGGCCAGGTCGGTGGTGACGAGACGTGCGTGCGCCAGGAGGTTAGGGCAGAAGGCGCACAGCGCGAGAGACACCAGCGCCGCCCGCCATCCGAACATCCGCCGCGCGAGGACGAACACCGTGAGGCAGAGCGCCGCCCCCAGACAGACGATCGGCATGCGGCCGGCGGTCAGGATCGTCTCGAAGCGCGTGCCGTTGTGATACAGGAACTGTTCGCCCAGCGGAAGCTGAAAGACACTGGCGTGCGCCGCCTTCCACGACGGATGATCGAACGGCAGCTTCACGTCCAGCAGCAGCAACGGCAGCGCGGCGATCTCCTTGGCCAGCGGCGGGTGCTCCGGGTTCAGGGCGAAGTCGGCTCGAGTGATGTGGGCGAAGCCGGCCGCCAGGTGGATCGCCTCGTCCGATGTCTGACTCTCCGAGAGCAGACTGGAGGTGGCCAGGCCGATGAAGACCGCGATCAGCATCGCCGCGGCGGCGATGAGCCAGCGGGGCTCGGGGGTGGCCTGCGGCCGTGGTTGCTTCATCAGGGCCCCATGATAAAGTAATCGGGCGTTCCAGGAAAAACCACACTTCACGGAGACCCGAGCATGGAGACAAGAGCGGTTGGGGCGGACCTGTCGCGTCTGGCGGTCAACACCATCAAGATGCTGTCCGTGGACGCCGTGGAGAAGGCCAGGTCCGGCCATCCGGGTCTCCCGATGGGCGCCGCCGACTACGCCTACGTGCTCTGGACTCGGTTCTTGAAGTTCAACCCGGCCGACCCATCGTGGCCCGACCGCGATCGATTCGTCCTGTCCGCGGGACACGGCAGCATGCTCCTTTACTCGCTGCTGCATCTCGCGGGGTATGACGTCACTCTGGAGGACCTCAAGGACTTCCGCCAGTGGGGATCGCGCACGCCGGGCCATCCCGAGAAGGGATGCCTGCCGGGGGTGGAGGTGACGACGGGGCCCCTGGGTCAGGGGTTCGGCAACGCGGTGGGGTTCGCTCTTGGAGCGAAGTTGCTCGCGGCTCGGGTCAACACGCCCGACTTCCCCGTCATCGGCCATCATGTGTATGCCATCTGCAGCGACGGCGACCTGATGGAGGGGGTGGCGTCGGAGGCCGCCTCACTGGCCGGCCACCTCGCCCTGGGCAACATCATCTTCTTCTACGACGACAACCACATCAGCATCGACGGACCCACGGAGATTACGTTCACGGAGGACGCAGGCTCGAGGTTCGAGGCGTACGGGTGGCACGTGCAGCGGATCGACGGACACGACCACGGCGCCATTGACGCCTCCATCCGCGCCGCGCAGGCCCAGATGGCGCGTCCTTCCCTCATCGTCGCCCGCACCCACATCGCGCAGGGCGCCCCCAACAAACACGACACCCCAGGGGCGCACGGAGCTCCGCTGGGAGCCGACGAGGTGAAAGCCACGAAGAAGGCGCTCTTGTGGCCTGAAGAGCCGGCGTTTCTGGTGCCGCCGGAGGTGAAGAGGATTTTCTCCGACCACGTCGCGGCCACGACGGCGCATTACGATCGCTGGCAGCGGATGCTGAACACGTTTCGTCAGTCGGAGCCGGCCCGGGCGCGCCTGCTGGATCAGCACCTGAACCGGACGGTGCCCGAGAACATCGAGATGGCCTTGCTCGAGGCGGCGCCGCGCGAGTCGGGCGCCACCCGCTCGCACGGTGGAAAGCTCTTCCAGAAGGTCGCGGAGCTGGTCCCTTCCTTCGTGGGGGGGGCCGCGGATTTGGTCGAGTCCACCAAGACGGTAGTGAAGAACTCACCCCTCGTGGGACCGGGACGCTTCGAGGGGCGCAACATCGCCTTCGGCGTGCGCGAGCACGGCATGGGCGCCGTGATCAACGGGCTGGCCTACTACGGCGCCTTCATCCCGTACGGATCGACCTTCCTCATCTTCTCCGATTACATGCGCCCCGCGATCCGGCTGGCGGCCCTGTCCGAGCTGCAGGTCGTCTACGTTTTCACGCATGACAGCGTCTTTCTTGGCGAGGACGGCCCCACGCACCAGCCGATCGAGCAGATCGCGTCTCTGCGCGAGATGCCCAACGTGCACGTGGTGCGCCCCGCCGACGGCGAGGAGACGGCCCTGGCCTGGGCCCACGCGCTCGGGCGCCGGCACGGGCCCACGGCGTTGATCCTCACGCGGCAGGATCTGCCCGCTCTGGATCGCGCGGCGTCGCCCGAGCGCTTCTCGCCGGCAGTATTCCGGCGAGGCGGTTACATCCTGCACGAGGCCACGAGCCTGCCCCCCATGGTCGCGATCGTCGCCACCGGCTCCGAGGTGTCCGTGGCCGTCGAGGCTCGCAGGATCCTCGAGGCCGAGGGTGTCGCCACTCGAGTGGTTTCGATGCCGTGCGTGGAGCTGTTCGAGCAGCAGCCCGCCCAGTACCGTGACGCGGTCGTGCCGGCCGACGAGCCGTCAACGCGCGTCGTGGTGGTGGAGGCCGGCTCGACTCACGGATGGGCGCGCGTCGCAGGGCGCTCGGCGCTCATCATCGGGCTGGACAGGTTCGGCGCGTCGGCGCCCTGGAAGGTGATCGCGGAGAAGCTGGGATTCACGGGGCTGAAGGTGGCCGAGAAGATCCGCGTCGTTCTCGGGAGAGCCTGACGCCGACCCGCTCGCCCGAGATGAGCGCCTACTCCCCGGTTCCCTGCTCGAGCTTGGAGGCCGCCGCCTGATCCAGCAGCCACAGGAGCTGGCCGTTCGCGGGGCACACCTTCTGGATCGGGAGCCCCTCGGCCCCCTGATCATTGCCCAGAACCCGCCGCGCGATCTCCGACTTGCCCTCTCCCGACACGAGCACGGCCACCGTGCGTGCGGCGTTGATGGCGTCCAGCGTCAGGGTCAGCCGCGGGCGACCCGAAGGATCCAGCGATACCGTCACGAGGCGGTCACGCGCGCCGAGGGCGGGGCTTCCTTCGAACAACGACGCCGTGTGACCGTCCTCCCCCATCCCCAGCAGCACGAGATCGAAGCGAGGCCTGTCGCCGAGATGGGAGCGGATCTCTTTCTCGTATGCCTCCGCCGCATGGACGGGATCATCTTCCCCGCGCATCCGGTGCACGTCGGCCTTGTTCACCTGAACCTTTCCGAGCAGCGCGTCAGACGCCATTCGGTAGTTGCTGTCCGGATGATCGGGTGGCACACATCGCTCGTCGCTGAAAAAGACCTGCACCGCGGGCCACACGACCTGGAACGAGTAATGCGCCTCCGGCAGCAGCGCGTACATTCTGCGCGGCGTCTCGCCTCCTGACAGCGCCACCGAGAAACGGCGGCCGGCCCCCAGGGCGCGCCCCGACTGCGCGACGAAAAGTGCGGCGGCATGGCGGGCCAGGTCATCGGGGTCCTTGCAGATCTCGATCCGGACCGGGTCCTGGCTGATGGGCGGCGGCACGGGCATCGGACTCATCGGTGATCCTCCTCTTCCTAGGGCCCGAGAACTCTCGCGGCCAGGTGAAGCGCGTCTTCGTAGATGACGTCGCGGCCCACGGTCTGAAGACTGCGGCAGATGAGCGTGGCTTCGTCGCGCTCCACGACGCGCGCGGTGCGCGGAACGGGACAGGTGCCGGGCATCGTCACGGAAGCGGTCACGCAGTCGGCGACCCAGGCCCGGCGCAGCTCGAACGATGCATCGGCCGCCTCCAGTCTCAGCGCGGTGATGCGGCCAGGCGTGTCATCCGATGGGACCTGTTGAAGGATCATCTCGGCCTGCCCGCCGTCCGCTCGCGCCAGAAGAAACCTCCCGGACGCATCATCACCGGCGGGGCCGGCGGGACCGGAGGTGGAGAGGCGCGGCGCTGGGTGCCACTTCAGCCGCGACGCCGCCCAGGCGCCCAGGAGCATCCCCTCGGCCCAGAACGTCCGGTCCCCGCGCGCCGGCGCCGGGCCCCCCGTCGATTCGACGATGACTCTCTCGATGCGCGGGGGATACTCCTCGAAGGCCTGCCCGTCGAACATCCCCGCGGCCAGCTCGCGCCAGCCCCTCAGGCGCTGCCACGAGAGATCGGCGATGGGGCGCGCCAGCGCTGCGAGGCGACGGTACTGCGCCGCGGGATCGCCGAAGCACCGCGAGTCCACGACGATCAGGTCGGCCGCGCCCGTGAGCCCGCGGGCCACGGGCCATTCCAGATGAGGCTCGTCCGGCCACCAGAGCACGACGGGAAGGTCTGGCAGAAGCAATGGAAGCAGCACGCCGGGCAGCCGGGGCAGCGCCGCGAGCGAGGCGAGGATCGAGATTTCCTCGCAGCAGACCTGCCGGCCGCGTCCCGCGCCGGGTACCAGGGCGCAGTGCGCGGTGATGGAAGCCTGCAAGGAATCGCCAGTGGCGCGCGGATCCACGATGGCCATCAGCACACGGGCCGGGTGTACGCGCGTCACCTCGGCGATCGTCTTGGTCACGCGGCCGGCCACGGCGGGCTCGGGGCAGCACACCATCATGTTCAGAAGGCAGGCGTGCATCACCGGAGGGAGCGTCTCGCCGGGCGCCACATGCCCCGCCTCCTTCCACAGCGCCGCCAGCTCCCGCTCGATGGCGGCGAAGTCCACCGCGATCGGGTGGCCGCTGGTGAACGACTCCGCGGCACTCACAGCCTTCTCCATCGATCGTTGAGCGCCTCTGCCGCGGAAGGGCCCCAGGCGCCCGCCTCGTACAAGTGCAGGCCCGGCGCGCCCGCACCCCGCCATCCTTCCAGGATTCCGGTGAGGAACCGCCAAGCCTCCTCCACCTCGTCGCCGCGGGTGAACAGCGTCGAATCTCCCGAGACACAGTCCAGCAGCAGACGCTCGTACGCCTCGGGCGGATCGCCGCCGAAGGAAGCGCCGTAGCGGAAGTCCATCAGGACAGGCTGGATCGAGGAAGCCGTCCCGGGCACCTTCGACTCGATCTTGAGGGAGATCCCCTCGTCCGGCTGGATCCTGAGCGCCAGAACGTTGGGCTGGATGCTGCCGGTGTCTTGCCGCGCGAACAACAGGTGCGGCACCTGCTTGAAGATGATGGCGATCTCGGTGGCTCTCTTGGGCAACCTCTTGCCCGAGCGCAGGTAGAAGGGCACGCCCGCCCATCGCCAGTTGTCCAGGTAGAGCCGCATCGCCGCATAGGTCTCCGTCTTCGAGTCGGGCGCCACCCCCTTCTCCGACAGGTAGGCCGCAACCTCGCGGCCCGACACGTAACCGGCGGAGTACTGCCCCCGCACGACGTGGAGCGCGACCTGCTCGCCCTCGATGGGCCGGACGGCCTGGAGCACCTTCACCTTCTCGTTGCGCACGGCGTCGGCCAGAAACGCGACGGGCGGCTCCATGGCGGTGAGGCAGAGGAGCTGCATCATGTGGTTCTGCACCATGTCGCGCAGCGTGCCGGCGGTGTCGTAGTAGGCGCCGCGCCCCTCCGCGCCGATCGACTCGGCCACCGTGATCTGCACGTGGTCGATGTACTTCTGGTTCCACAGCGGCTCGAAGATGCCGTTGGCGAACCTCATGACCAGGATGTTCTGGACCGTCTCCTTGCCGAGGTAGTGATCGATGCGATAGATCTGCTCCTCGGTGAAGACACCCAGGGCCGTGCGGTTCAGCTCCCGCGCGGACTCCAGATCGTGCCCGAACGGTTTCTCGATGATGATGCGCGACCAGGGGGCCCGCGCCGAGCCGGAGAGTCCCGCGCGGCCCAGCTCGCAGATGATCTCGGGGTAGCGATTGGGAGGCGTGGCGAGATAGTAAAGGTGGTTGCCCCCCGTGCCGCGCTCGGCCTCCACACTCTTGAGAAGGCGGGCCAATCGTGCGTAGGCGTCCACGTCGCCGAAGTCACCCTGGGCGTAGAACAGCCCCTGCGCGAAGTCGCTCCACACCTCCTGCGTGACGGGACGGCTGCGGGAGAACTCGTTGACGCCGGCCAGCATCTCCTCGCGGAACTGCTGATGGCTCCATTCGCGCCGGGCGAAACCCACCACGCTGAATCCGGAAGGGAGCAGACGGTCGCGCGCGAGGTTGTACAGCGCGGGCACCAGCTTGCGCCGCGTGAGGTCGCCGGTGGCCCCGAAGATGACCATGGCGCAAGGTTCGGCCACTCTTTCTCGGGGCATTCCTTCACGGAAAGGATTCTTCTGCATTCCGGGGGCACTCTACGCTAGGATGCCTCATGGTTTCAAACCTGGGACGCCACGCCCTGGCTGCGGCGTTCACGTTGCTTGCGGCAGCGACGACAACCGAGGCTTCAGGTCGGCTTCTGCTTGACCCCGACGGCGCCACCGCGTGGCTGCTGGACGCCCACGGCCGCGTCATTCATGTGGGGATCGAGCCGGCCGAGGAGATCCCTTCGGTGTTGGCGGGTCCCCAGTCACCGTCGATCACCGACATCGCCCTGTCCCCCGACGGGCGCACGGTTTACGTCCTCATCGCCTCGCCCGAGGGCCGGACCAGTTCGGTGCTGGCCCTGCGCGCTCCGGATCGCGAAGAGGCGGGTCACTGGGAGGTGCGAGGCTCGGGTCGTTTTCTTGTGGCGACCTCGGACGGCACACACCTTTGCGTGGTCGGGCTCAAACCGGGAGCGGCGCGACGTGGCGGAAGGTCCGGCGGTCGGGACGAGTCCAACGATGACGACTGGATCCTATCCGTCGTGGATCCGCGCTCGGGAAAGGTCGCGGGGCCCTTAGTCGTCGGCCTGCGTCCGCTGTCGGTGGCCCTCCAGGGAGGCGTGACGTCCGAGCAGCGCCTCTTTCTCGGCGGGAAGGACCGCATCATCTCCTTCACTCTCGATCCGCCGAAGTCCTCCTGGTTCTACACGTCTCCGGGAGACAACATGGCTGTCTCCGGGACCGGATCTTCGTCGATCATGTACGTGCTACGCGGGACGGCGCTCGTGCTCATCGATCCTTCGCGCCGTGTGCGTGAGGAGGGGCGGGTGCAGCTCTCCGATGACGACGCGACCACCGTGATCCCGCTCGCGTCTCCTGCGCGCGGGCTGGCGCTGTCGTCCGATGGAAGCGTGGCGGTGGTCCTTCATGAAGACGCGGCGTCTCTCACGGTGGTGGACGCCCGCTCCGGAAAAGCAATCGAGACGAGGCCGCTGCCCGGGCAGCGCGATCTGATCGCGGGGCGGATCGTGACGGGCCGGGGGGCTGTAGGGCAGGTCGTGCTCGCGTCGAGCAGTGCGGCCTCGGTCGAGGTGGTCAGCCTTTCCGTCTCCTGGCCTGTGGCCGCGCCGGCTCCCGCCACGCCGGCTCCCGCCGCGCCGGCGCTGGTCGGGCCGGAGCCGGAAGCCGCGCCACCTTTGCGGCACGAGCTTCCGCAGCCATCCCTGGAAACCCCCGCGGCGCGACAGCCTGCGTCTCAGGAGACCGCCGCGGCTGCGACTCCAGAACCTGCGCCGCGGATGGAGCCCGAAGCGCAGCCTTCTCCTCCCACGCCGCGACAGCCGGCGGCTCCCCGGCCTTCCGAGGCAGGAGCGCTGACAGGCAGGATCTCGGGCGAGGTCTCTGCCGCGAAGGATGTCCTGCTGTACGGGCCGGACAACATCTTGAAGCTGCGCGCCAGAGCGCCGATCGGGGCCGATGGGTCGTATTCGTTCCCTCTGCCGCCTCCCGGCACCTATCGAATCGTGGTGACGGCCGGTCCCGGCGCCTACGTCTTCACGCGGCCCGCTTACCGGACGATCGTCGTGGCCCCGGGCGTCAATGGAATAGGGGGGATGGAAGGGATCGACTTCGAGGTGCGTGGCAAGTTGTAGTGCCTTGCGCGCGACGGCGGGGAACCATCACAGGGCGGCGTGGTGGGGACGGCTCAGCGCCCTGTGCGCCAACCACAAGCCCCCCACCAGGAGCAGCAGCGGCAACAGGGGCAGCGAGAACACCAGGACGACCGCGACCCCCGCGATCAGAAGCAGCGCGAACAGGAAGATCTTCAGCAGGATGAAGAAAACGCCAAGTCCCAGGCCCAGCATCCATCCGATCAGCCGCAAGGGCAGGAGCAGGGCCTGCAGCGCGACGTACAGCGCCGCGCCCACCAGCGCGGCGGCCACCACGATGGGAACGACGATCAGGGCCACCACGGCGCAGATCGCGCCGACCGCCACCAGAACCGCGAGCATGCCGGCCTCCACCGGGTTGCATCCGTATCCGCTCGACGTGACACGATCAGATACGTGCGCGGACGCGCGCAGGTTTCCTCCGCGCCGATGAAAAAGCTGCGCATGGAAGTCCCGCCAAAAATGGCCGGCCACACCATCGCATCCGTCCTGCGCGAGACAGCGCAGGTGTCTCATTCCACGGCGAAGGGGATCCTGGCGCGCGGGCTCGTGACGCTCAACGCGCGCGTCGTGAAGGAGGCGGCGCATCGCTTGCGCGGAGGCGACCTGATCGAGGCCTCCTTCGACCCGAACACGCGATACAGCGTCCCGCGCCGCATGGCCCCCACGTCAGGCTTCCGCGTCCTCCTGGAGGACCAGCATCTCATCGTCGTGGACAAGGACGCCGGCGTGCTCACCGTCCCCGCCCCGTCCCCCCCGTCCCATGAGGACGACTCGCTGGCCGACCGGCTGCTGGCGATGTACGCGGGCCGCGGGGCGCGGGCGCCCCACCTGTGGGTCGTGCACCGCATCGATCGCTTCACCTCGGGGCTGGTGCTCTTCGCCCGAAGCGCCGCGGCCGCCACGGTCCTCAAGGACCAGTTCGCGCGAAGGCAGGCGCGCCGCGAGTATCTCGCGGTGTGCGAAGGGATCCCTCGGGCGCCCTCCGGACGCCTCGAGTCGCTGCTTGTGGAGGATCCCAGGTCGCTGAAAGTAAGCGAGACGAAGGACCGAAAGCGCGGCCGGCGCGCCGTCTGCTCGTATCGGATCGAGGAGAGGCTCTCTTCGGCGGCCCTGCTTCGCGTTACACTGGAGACGGGGCGCCGCAACCAGATCCGCGTACAGCTCGCGGCGATCGACCACCCGCTCATCGGCGACCGGACCTACGGGACGCAGAGCCCGCTCATCTCGCGCGTGGCGCTGCACGCCGCGCGCCTCGGGTTCACGCATCCGCACACGGGGCGCGCGGTGAGCCTCGAGAGCCCGCTGCCGGCCGACATGACGCGGCTGCTGCGCAGGCTGCGACAGATGAAACCCTCCGTAGGGAGACCTTGACAACGCTCGTCGCTCCCGTCTAGATTGCAGCGTCCTTCGCCAGGACACCACGCCCCGCAGACTTCCGGCCAGATCATCACGTCAGGAACCCGCACCTGAAAGAGCCGCGACTCTCTCGTGGAATATTGGGAGGATTGGAATGACCCGGACGATGAAGACACGTTCCTTGACCGCGCTGATTCTTCTGCTGTCACCGCTCTGCGCGATGGCTCAGAGCACGACACCCTATGCGACCAAGAAGGGCAGCATGGCGGTGAGCGGCAACCTCGGTTTCACCAACGCGTTCGACAACGACTTCGACGGGCTCAACCCGGTGCTTGACGGCACCTTTGAATACTACTGGACCGACCGCCTCTCGTGGCGTGGCCTGCTCGGATTCACCAACTTCGACGCCGGCAGGGCCGACGTGGATGTCATCATCTTCAACGCCAACGCAGCCTACTACTGGCCGGAAGGATCTCTGCGGCCCTTCGTGACGGGCGGACTCGGCTTTTACAACACCGACCCGAGCGGGCCCGGCGTCAATGGCAACGGGGATACGGAGATCGGCATCAACTGCGGCGGCGGCCTCGACATCTTCGTGCAGAAGGACTGGGCCATCAAGTTGGAAGGGCTGTTCCACGGTTTCTCGAGCGACGGTCCCGACACGTTCTTCTCCGCCACGGTGGGCGCGAAGTTCCACTTCTAAGGATCATGGCCAGGGTGCTGGTTCTCGATCCGTACCATGGACCGAGCCATGGCGCCCTCTCCACCGCCCTTCGGGATCACTCACGGCACCAGGTCACTCTCCTGACACTGCCTCCGCGCAAGTGGAAGTGGCGGATGCGCGGGGCGGCCCTCGCCTTCGAGAAGGACCTGCGAGCTCTCCTGACCCCTCCCGAGATGCTGGTGGCCACCGACATGCTCAACCTTCCCGAGCTGCTCGGGCTGGTGCGCGATGTTCTGCCGCCGCGGCTCCCCGTCATCACCTACTTTCACGAGAATCAGCTCACCTATCCGCTGCCTTCCGGAGACGAGCGGGACTTCCACTTCGGCCTGATGAACATCTACACGGCGCTGGCATCGAGCAAGGTCGTCTTCAACAGCTCCTTCCACCGCGAAGAGTTCCTCTCAGTGGTGGCCGATCTGCTCGGGAGGATGCCCGACCAGCGCCCGGACGGCATCCCCGAGAGGATCCGTCAGAGGAGCGACGTGCTGGGGGTGCCGGTGGATCTGCCTTCGGCGCCCGACCCGCGGGAGCCGCGCCGGCCCCTCGTGCTCTGGAACCATCGATGGGAGGTGGACAAGGACCCCGAGGCGTTTTTCCGCGTGATGCGTCGGCTTGATCGCGCGGGCCTCAACTTCAAGATGGTGGTGCTGGGCCAGTCGTTCCGCGAGCAGCCGGACTGCTTTCCGGAGGCGCGGCGTGACCTGGCCGGCCGGATCGAGCACTGGGGCTTCCTGCCGTCGCGCGACGACTACCTGAGGATGGTGGCGCGCTGCCGTGTCGTGGTCTCCACCGCCCGGCACGAGTTCTTCGGACTGGCCGTCCGCGAGGCGATCGGGCTGGGATGCCATCCCCTACTGCCCCGGCGCGCCGTCTATCCCGAGATGGTGGGGGGCCGCGAGGAGCACCTCTTCGACACGGAGGAGCAGCTCGCCGCGAAGCTCGGGCGGCTGCTGGTCCCGCCTCCGCCGGCCGTCTCACTGGATCTGATCGACCAGGTCGCCGCGCTGGCGCCCTCGCGCGTGGTGGCCCGTTGGGACGAGTGGTTCGACGTCGGCACATGACGCGGTGTCCCGGACGTGTCAGAATAAGTGCTTCGTCGAGGTGATCATGGCCAAGCGTTACGAAGAGAAGGTCACGCCAATCCGACCGAGTGAACGCGAGGTCCCGAAAGAGATCCTCCTGGACCTCTTCAAGAAGATGCTTCACGTCTACTACGTGGAGGATCGGCTCAAGACCTTCGTGCGCGCCGGCAAGGTGTCGTTTCACGCCTCCACCCGCGGCCACGAGAAGGTCCAGATCGCGATGAGCTATCTGTTGCGGCCGGGCAAGGATTGGTTCTTCCCCTACTACCGCGAGAAGGCGTTGATGGTGGGCCTCGGCATGCCCACCAAGGACATCTTCCTGCACATGCTATCGAAGGCGGGCGACCCCTGCGGCGGCGGGCACAACATGAGCGAGCACTTTTCCAGCCGGGAGCTGCGCGTGGTGTCGCCGACGGCCTGCACCGGAACGCAGTTTCTCGCCGCGGTGGGGATGGCCCGGGCCATCAAGCTCGATGGGCGCGACGAGATCGTGTACGTATCGTCGGGAGAGGGCGCCACCAGCGAGGGGGAGTTCTTCGAGGCCCTCAACTGGGCGGTGCGCGACCAGCTCCCCGTCTTCTTCCTCATCCAGAACAACGGCTATGCCATCAGCGTGCCGCAGGAGATCCAGACCGGCTCGGAGGTCGGGGACATCTCGCGCGGCTTCCACATGCGCGCCATCCACGTGGACGGCACGCGATTCACCGACATGTACAACGACCTGAGGCCTCTCATCGCCGAGATGCGCCGCGGCGGCCGGCCGGCGCTGGTGGAGGCGCACGTCGTGCGTCTCGACTCGCACTCGTCCTCCGACGATCAGACCAAGTACCGCAGCCAGGAGGAGCTCGACGCCATCCTGAAGGAAGACCCTCTGACCCACACGGCGGGCGTGCTGCTCAACAAAGGCTACTTGAAGGAAGACGACATCCGGCGCCTGCACGAGCAGATCAAGGCCGAAGTGGACCGCGCCGCCGACGAGGCCGACCTGGCCGCCGACCCCGCCCCCGAGACGGCGGTGAGCCACATCTTCTCTCCACACCAGCCGATCACCGAGGCACGCCCCCCCTCGACCGTCTCGAAGGAGCCGGTCACGATGGTGGAGGCGATCAACCGCGGCTTGCGCGAGGAGATGACCCGCAATTCCAAGATCGTGATGTGGGGGGAGGACGTCGCCGATCCCAAAGGCGGCGTCTTCGGCGTGACGCGCGGCCTGGGCACCGCCTTCCCGGGGCGCGTCGCCAACTCGCCCCTGGCCGAGGCGAGCATCGTGGGCGTGGCGCAGGGGATGGCCATCGGCGGCTACCGGCCGGTCGTGGAGATGCAGTTCGGCGACTACTCCTTTCCCGGCTACATGCAGATGCGCAATGAAATCCCCACGCTGAGGTGGCGAAGCGGCGGCGTCTGGTCCTGCCCGATGGTGGTGCGCATCGCCGTGGGCGGGTACATCCGCGGCGGACCCTTCCACAGCCAGTGCGTCGAGACTTTGTACGCACACACGCCGGGCTGGTACATCGCCTATCCGAGCAACGCGTCGGACGCGAAGGGACTCATCAAGACAGCCTGCCGCATGGATGACCCGGTGCTGTTTCTCGAGCACAAGGGGCTTTACCGTCAGGTCTACTCCAAGTCATTGGAGCCCGACGAGGACTTCCTGCTGCCGTTCGGGGTGGGGCGCGTTGCGCGGGAGGGCACCGATGTGACCGCCGTCACGTGGGGCAGCGGTGTCATGCGCTGCGAGCGCGCCGCCGATTCACTGAAAGATGAGGGAATCAGCGCGGAGGTGATCGATCTGCGCACGATCGTGCCGTGGGACGTCGAGCTGGTTCTGGCCAGCGTGCGCAAGACAGGCAAGGCAATCGTCGTGCACGAGGCGATCATGACAGGCGGGTTCGGCGGCGAGGTCGCCTCCCGCATCGCCTCCGAGGCGTTCGAGCACCTCGACGGCCCCGTCGGGCGCATCGGCGCGAAGGACTCGTTCGTCGCATACGCGCCGTCGCAGGAGACGTACGTCCTGCCGTCCCAGGGGGAGATCACCGGCGCCATCCGCGAGCTGGCGAAGTACTGAGCAACCTGAAGAGGTGATCAGTATGTCCCGGGACAGCGAACCGCCCGGAAAGTCCCCCGGCCGGGGAGAGGCTCAGGCGCGCGCCGATCGGATCCGAGCCTTCCGGGAGGAGCTGGACCATCTCGAGCACGGCCACGTGCTCACCCTGCCGCCGGAAGAACGACGCCGCCTGGACGCCCATCACGATCGGATTCTCCAGGGTCTCGCGCGGCGGTTCGACATCGACGTTTCCGACACGCAGAAGCAGATGTCGTGGGGGATGCGGATCGTCTCCTTCCTGGGGGCGGTGGCGATCTGCGCGGCGGTCTACTTCTTCTTCTACAGATTCTGGGGGCTGTTCTCGACGCCGGTCCAGGTCGCCTTGCTCGTGGCGGCGCCGCTGCTCGCCGTGCTCACCACCGAGTTCGCCGCGCGCCGTGAGAAGACGCTGTACTTCGCCTCGCTTGCGGCTATGGTGGCGCTTGCCTGCTTCGTCCTGAACATCAGCGTCCTGGGCACCATCTTCAACATCAGACCCACGCAGAACGCCTTGCTTCCCTGGGCGGCCTTCGCCTTCATCCTGGCCTACACGTATCAACTTCGCCTGCTGCTGGCCGGAGGTATCCTCTGTTTTCTGGGATACATGTCCGCGACCGTCGGGACGTGGAAGGGCCTCTACTGGGACGATTTCGGCGAGCGGCCGGAAAACTACATCCTGCCGGGCCTGATCCTGTTCGCGCTTCCGCTCGTCGCCAGGCATCGACGGCCCGACGACTTTCCGCTGATCTACCGCCTGCTCGGTTTGCTCGCCGTCTTCCTGCCCATCCTGATCCTCGCCAACTGGGGAGGAGGAAGTTACCTCATGCTGCCCGACCAGCGCATCGAGCACATCTATCAGATCGTGGGATTCATCGCGGCGGGCGCCGGCATCGGGATCGGAATCAAGCGCCGCTGGCCCGAGGTGACCTACCTGGGGAGCGCCTTTTTCGTGGTGCTGCTCCTCATCAAGTTCTTCCACTGGTGGTGGGACTGGTTGCCCAAGTACCTCTTCTTCCTGATCGTCGGGCTCATGGCGATCGGATTCCTGGTTCTCCTCAAGAAGCTGCGCGCGCTCAGCACGAGGGCCGCCGCATGAACCGCTCCGGCCTGATACTCCTCATCGTCATCGTCCTGGCCACCAACGCCTTCATCCTCGTGGGGGTGGCGCGCAACCGATCGGGCGAGCCCGACGCGCGGATCGAGCTCACCGAGAGAGAGCTGGGTCTCCCGTTCGAATGGGAAGAACGCATCGGGAGCGAGAATACCGGCCTCGCTCTGCGTCTGCGCTGGAACGTCCGCGGCTCCGATCATGGTTACGTGGGGGGACCGGAATGGTTCGACGAGAGGAAACTCGAGGAGCTTGGCTTCGACTGCAGCGTCCCCGTCACGGAGCCCCAGGCCGCCGACAGGTATGGCAGGATGCTGACCCGCGAGACCTACGCCGTGCTGGAGCACGATGGAGACTCCTGGAAGGAATGGCTGGCGACGCGGGAGGCGGAGATCGACGACCGAGCGCGCAAGGTCGAGCGCCGCGAAGAGACTGCGAAGAGCCTCGAGGAAGACAGAACCAGCCTCGAGCGCTCCAGGCGCACGATGTCGAGGTTGTTCTTGATCGACGTGGGCAACGATCCCGCGGCCCTGCGAACGCGACATCCCGACAAAGGACACATCATCATCGCGCCCGCTCTCGTGCGGCTGTTGTTCATCCCCAAAACGCACGTCCCCGAGAACCGTTCAGCTCCAGATAAGCCGGCCAAGGTGCGCGGCTCGATCGTGCAGATCCTGGTCAGCGAGATGCACGTGCCGCGCGCCATGCGGAGATTCCTTGACGAAGTCAGGGCCGATCCGAAGGCGGAGCTCGTGCAGCGAACCATAAGCGTGCCCTACGTTGCTCCGGAGGATCGCGAACCCCGGTACGCGGCCACACTCCAGTATGGGAGGCGGTACGAGCCTTGGGTCGTGGATGTGCGGCCGCTCGAGCCGGATCATTGACCGGTTGAGTCGTTGACCGGTTGACACGAGGCCGCCCACAGGATAGAAAGAAGGCTCACGCGACCTCATCATTCATCGTCCTGCCGGAGGAGTTCCGAGATGAGACCAGCATGCTTTCTGCTCGCTTCCGCGCTTGCTGCCGTGGCCATGCCGGCCCTGCCGGCCTCGGGGGCCGCCGAGCGGCACCCGTTCTCCGTCCACGACATGGTCGCCATGGAGCGGCTGGGCGATCCGCAGCCCTCTCCGGACGGCAAGTGGGTGGTCTTCACGCGCCGCACATGGGATGCCGAGGCCAACAAGGTCGCCACCAACCTGTGGCTCGTCTCCACCGATGGCCGCACCTTGAGGCAGCTCACCTCGGCGAAGGCGGCCGACAGCGGCCCGCGCTGGTCGCCCGACGGAGGGACCATCGCCTTTATCTCCACGCGCGGCGGCTCCTCCCAGATCTGGACCATCGACATCGCGGGAGGAGAGGCCCGGCAGAAGAGCGACTTCCCGGTGGACGTGGACAACGTGCAGTGGTCTCCCAATGGGACGCGCCTGGCCTTCTCCGCGGAAGTGTACCCCGACTGCGCGGATCTCGCCTGCACCGCCAAGCGCGACAAGGAACGCGAGGAGAACCCTGTCAAGGCGCGCGTCTACGCGAAGCTGATGTTCCGGCACTGGGACACGTGGGAGGACGGCAAGCGCAGCCACATCTTCGTCTGGCCGGGCAGGACCGGCCCCGGCCCCGTTGATGTCATGAAAGGGGCCGACGCCGACAGCCCGACCAAGCCGTTCGGCGGCGCCGAGGAGTTCTCCTGGTCTCCCGACGGTAAGGAGATCGCCTTCACCGCGACGATGGCGGACAACCCAGCTTGGTCCACCGACCTCGATGTCTACGTGGCCTCGACCGACGGTACGGGCTTTCGCTGCATCACCGAGCCGAACCAGGCCACGGACACCACGCCCGCCTGGTCTCCCGACGGAAGGACGATCGCCTACCTGGCGATGGCGCGGCCCGGCTACGAGTCGGACAAGCAGGCGGTGGCCCTGTATGACAAGACCACGGGCAAGAGCCGGATCCTCACGGACTCGTGGGACCGCTCGGCATCGTCTCTGGCCTGGTCGGCCGACGGCAGGAAGCTGTTCGTGACGGCGGCGGAGACGGCGCGCACGAAGATCTTCGCGGTGGACGCGGCGACGGGCGCCGTGTCGCTTGTCGTGGGCGACCACACCAACTCCTCCGTCTCGGTGGCGGCCGGCGGGCGGCTCGTGTTCTTGCAGGACTCTCTCACGTCTCCGGCGGAGGTCCACTCCTGCGCCCAGGACGGGACCGACCTGAGAAGGCTGACCCACGTCAACGACGAGCGCGTCGCCGCCGCGCTGCTGAGCGCGCCCGAGGAGTTCTGGTTCAAGGGGGCGCGCGACGAGAAGGTGCACGGCTGGCTCCTGAGGCCCGTGGGGTTCCAGGACGGGCGCAAGTACCCGCTGGCCTTCCTCGTGCACGGCGGGCCCCAGGGCTCGTGGGATGATCACTTCCACTACCGGTGGAACCCTCAAGCGTACGCCGGCGCCGGGTACGTGACCGTCACCATCGACTTTCACGGGAGCACTGGGTATGGCCAGGCGTTCACCGACGCGATCCGAGGCGACTGGGGGGGCAAGCCGTTCGAGGACCTGATGAAGGGGCTCGACTACGTCATCGCCACATACCCCTTCGTGGATCCGGACCGGATGGGGGCGCTGGGCGCCTCCTACGGCGGTTACATGGTGAACTGGTTCGCCGGCCACACCGACCGCTTCAAGTGTCTCGTGAGCCACGACGGCGAGCTGGACGTCAAGTCGTCCTACTTCACGACCGAGGAGCTGTGGTTCCCCGAGTGGGAGTTCGGCGGGACGCCGTGGGAGAAGGAGACCCTGTACGAGCACTTCTCGCCGGTGGAATACGTCGCGAGCTGGAAGACACCGATGCTGGTGATCCACGGCGCGCTCGACTACAGGCTGGTGGACACCGAGGGGATGGCGGTCTTCACGGCGTTGCAGCGCCGCGGCATTCCTTCCAAGTTCCTCTCGTTCCCCGACGAGAACCACTGGGTGTTGAAGGCGAAGAACAGCATCTTCTGGCACGAGCAGGTGATCGGCTGGCTGGATCACTGGCTGAGGAGGTAGGCGGCATGGCGCGCATCGTGGTTCGTTATTGCGCTTATTGACTGTCGGGTCTGCACGCCGCCCGTGTGGCGGCGCGGCTTCGTCGCGAGCTGCGCACCGAAGTCGAGATGGTCCGCGGGCATTACGGCGAGTTTAAGGTGCTGGTGGACGGAGAGATGGTGATCGACGCGGGCGCCTTGGCCGTCCTGGGCGTGCTCCCCTCGGGGCGCAAGGTCGTTGACGCCGTGCGGTCCCGCCTGTCCGCCTGAAGCGATCACGCGTACAGGGGAGCGACGAACTCGCCGTACCCGTTGTAGAGCTGCGTGGGGACCGATACTCCCGTGTCAATGAGGCGCTCGCTGGCTTGGCTCCAGCGAGGATGCGGCACGGCGGGGTTCACGTTGGCCCCGAAATCGTACTCAGTCGGCGCCAGGTCGTTCCAGAACGTGGGCGGCTGCTTCTCGATGAACTCGATCCGCACGATCGACTTGATGCTCTTGAAGCCGTACTTCCAGGGCGTTGCCAGCCGGATCGGCGCGCCGTGCTGCATCGGGAGCGGATGACCGTAGATGCCCGTGGCCATGAAGGCCAGCTCGTGCGTGGCCTCGGCCATCGTGAGCCCCTCGTAGTAGGGCCACGGGTACCAGGGCTGCAGCGACTGGCCGGCGGCCAGCTCGGGCTTCTTGAAGCTGACGAGGCGCACGAACTTCGCGGATGACAGCGGCTCCACGTTGTCGATGAGAGCCTTCAGCGGAAACCCGGTCCACGGCACCGCCATGGCCCAGGCCTCCACACACCGGTGCCTGTAGAGCCGCTCCTCCAGCGGGACCATCTTGAGCAGGTCGTCGATGTCGTACACCTTCGGCTTCTTCACCATCCCGGCCACCTCGATCTGCCACGGGTGATACGGGAACTTGGCCGACAGGGCCGCCACGCCTTCCTTGTCCGTCGTGAACTCGTAGAAATTGTTGTACCGCGCGGCCACC
>JAWPNA010000030.1:0-56101 GCA_045402695.1 Acidobacteriota bacterium | reverse complement strand
CGGGCAGGATCGTGAGGACGTCCCCGGGCGCCAGCGCCGTGTCGAGCCCATCCCGATCGCGCACATGAGCCAGGTTCACGAACAGGTTCACGTGAGGACGCACCGCACCCGTCTCGTCGCAGATGCTGCGGTGAAGCGAGGGGTAGCGCCGCTCGAGCTCCCCGAGGGCTCCGCGCACGCTCGCGACCGAGAGCTTCAGCTCCGAGGCGCCCGCGCAGTCGCCGCGGAGCGGGGAAGGAACACGGACGGTGATGTTCATGGCTCGGGCCTTCGCGAAGAAAGCCCTTGGAGGTCACGGCGCAGGTGCACGTAAAGCGGAGATACGAGTTCCGAGCGCCTAGCCATGCGCGCAGGGTAACGCCCCGGGTGGGGTCCACGCAAGCGGCTCCCGTGGCTGGAAGTTGGCCATGCGCGACTGCGAGGCTCGGCTTCCCTCCTTCGTCTGCTCCGGTGTACGATCGGTCCTCGAGGCCGCCGACGGTCGTGAGGGTGTGTGCCTCTACCGCGCCGGCCGGGACGCGCCAGTGCAGGAAGGGAATCCTTGAGTGGCGAAGACGGTTCTGATCACAGGCGTTTCTTCCGGCATCGGGCGTCTCACCTCCGAACTGATGTCCCGCCGGAGCTGGCAGGTCGCCGGCACTTCACGGGACCCAGCGGCGCTGAGCACATGGGCGACTGGGCAAAACGTAAGTGTATTCAAGCTCGACGTAACAGATGAGAAGAGTATCGCGGCGGTTGTCTCAGCCGTCGTTGATCGCTTCGGTGGAATCGACGTCCTGGTCAACAACGCCGGCTATGGAGTTTTCGGTCCACTGGAAGGAGCTACGGCAGAGCAGATCGATCTCCAGTTTCGCACGAACGTGCTCGGCCCACTCTCACTCATCCGACACGTGATGCCGGTCATGCGCAGCAGAGGTGGAGGAACCATCATCAACGTTTCCTCGATCGGGGGGCGCATGGCAGCCCCCTTCGCATCGCTCTACCATGCGAGCAAATTCGCGATCGAGGGGTTCTCCGAGTCGTTCCGCTACGAGGCCTCACTGCATGGCATCCGCGTGAAGCTGATCGAGCCCGCGCATTTCAAGACGGGATTCATCAGTCGATCGCTCCAGGTCACGGCACATGGCGAATACGACACGCAGCTCACGAACTACATGGAATGGGTGTTCAAGGAAGACCAGAACGCGCCCGAGCCGCTGCCTGTTGCCGAGGCCATCCTGAGGGCCGCGGAGGATGTCTCTCCGAGGCTGCGATATCCCGTCAGAGGGGCTCTCATCCTGGCGCTCAGCAGCCTTCTGCCAGACGCGGTCTGGCGTTCGCTGCTTGGAGCCGGTATGACGCGACGTCCGAAGCAACTGTCCGGTGGGTCGGCCCCAGAGAGCAAGTAAGAGAACGAGGCTCGGTGAGTGTCTCCCTCATCGAGCCTCCACACCCTGCAGATTCTCGCAGGGCACGGAGGTCATGCTCATCTCGTTGACCGAGGTCCCGGCGGCATTCGCCATGAAGAGAACAGCGAAGCACAGGTTAGCCCGCTCGTCTCTCAAGTACACGATGTCGCTTCCATGGACCGTGACGTCCGTCGTGGCTTCGTGCCAGCGCGTGCACGCAGCCACGACACACAGCATTGCGAGACCGATCAAGGTCACCATTCGTGTTCGCACCGTTCCTCCTCCTCGGGACCAGGGTTTCGTTGACGCTGCCCGGCGTGCTTGATGGCAGGGCGCGTGACTTCATGGATTGTACGGTGGCGACGCCGGTGTTTGCGGGGATGTGGATCATGGGCTGATGCACGGCTGGCGGGTCTACATCCTGGAGTACGGCGATGGGACCCTTTACACGGGGATCACCCTCGATCTGAGGCAGCGTCTCACCGCCCACCAGCGTGAAGTTGCATCGAAGTATAGGCGAGCGCGGCTTCCGATCAGACTTGTCTATCAGGAGGCTCGTCGCACACGGTCCAGCGCCTCGCGACGCGAGGCCTTCATCAAGACGCTGACTCGAGGGGAAAAGCTCGGGTTGATCCTCGGCTCGCCATCCAGCTCGCCGCCGCTGTCTCGCGGCGTGACGATTTCCGCCCTCAGTCGTGCTGGTACGTCCCGGTCACGCCGACCTCGATCTTCCCGCGGTACACCTTGACCTCCTGGGTCGTGCCCGCCACCTGATGCCCGTCGGCCTGCTTGAACACGATCCGGATCGAGTAGTCGCCCGGTTCCTCGAGAGTGAGCTTCCGTTCGAAGACGTCGCCGACGGTCTTCCCGCCCGCCGGAGCCACGGGAGGCTGGCAGGGGAACTCCTCCCTCTGCTGCAGGACCTGATGGGCCGGAGTTTCGTAGGTGCGATCCCATCGGATGAAGCACTCGCCGGCGGACAGATCGACGCCGGCCAGGCTGCCGGTGAGCTTGAGGTCGAGCGGCATCGGCCCACTGTGGGTGGAGACCTTCAGCTTGAGGAACTCCGGTCGCGAAGGCTCGGCGCCGAGGATGACCGCGCCGGCAAGCAGAGCAAAGGGGATGAACGTGAAGGGGAGACGACGCATGGGGAGCTCCTTCCGGAGACGTGTCACGTGCCGACAATCAAGGGCCCAGGTCCCGACCTGTGCACCGATCCACGCCATCCATCATAGGCCGCGCCGCCGCCCGCGGCAATGCGCCGGTCACGCTGGAGTCGAAGCGCGATTGTAGGCCGGCATCGTTTTCAGGCGCGGGTCGTCCACGGCCCCGCCCACGGTGAAGTGATAGATGTCCTGGTAGCGGTGGTCCGCCAGGCCGGCGGCCCGGTGCACCTCATCGTCGAAAAAGCAGCCGATCCCGGTTGACCGCACGCCGGCCGCCTCCGCCTCCAGGTAGAGCACTTGTCCGATCAGCCCGGCTTCCCAATGGAGCCGCCTGTAGAACCATGGCCCATGTTCTTTCAGTCGCGGCTCGAACTCAGCCACCATCGCCAGTGCGAAGACGCCATCCGCGGCGATCTCCTGGTGGCAGGAAACGCCAAAGGCCACGTCGCGACAATTGCCCCGCACGAGCCGAAAAAGAGGCAGGTCATCCGGGCATCCTTCCGGACGGGACCACTCGAACTCCGATCGCATCGCCGCCTTGAGCTGGTCGAGGGCATCGGGACGCCGGACGAGGCTGTAGAGACCCGGCTCGAGCCCGTCCACGCGATGCACGAAGAGCACGAGATGAACCGCGGGTTTCCAGGGGAGAGAATCGAACGGAACGGGGCCGCGCTTCCCCAGGGCTCTCTCGATCATTGCGTAGAAGCTGTCGCGACCCATCGATGACCGGCCATCCATGGCCACGGCGCTCCGGCGCTGGCGGATGATCCGGCGTGCGGAGATCCCGTCCGGCTGGTGTGGTGGGGCCTGCGTGCGCGCGCGGGATTCCCAGTACGAAGAAGGAGGAGGCGCGACGCGGGCGCTGGCTTCGGCAACCTCGTCGATGACAGGCCACGAGTGATGCCCCGTGCTGAGCTGGTTCGGGCGGCCGGCCATCGGGATCCTGGACAGGCGACCAAGGAGGTCGGGGGCTAGACGATGAGAGCGCTGATGCTCCAAGGGAAAGCCCACGCCGGCCGGGTAGATCACGAGCAGGCAGTCGGGATGCTCCGCCTCGACACCGTTCTGCAGAGCAACCCCCAGCAGGACTGCCAGCTCCCGATCGGCGCACCCTTCGAGCAAGCGGGCTTTCCAGCCCAGGACGGAGGCAGCCAGGGCGACGGCCGCGATCGCATGGCCGACGTCGTGGTGGCAGTACCGGAACGCCCGCTCTCCATATTTCCAGGACTCCCTCCAGTGAATCGAGGTGAGGCCGACGAGCAGCGCACCGGGCGGGAGACCGCTGGTCAAGTCGGCCCAGTCGCGGCGGCAGAGCGCGGCTCTCACCTCCAGCCCATGGCGCAACGGCGCGTAGTGATAGAGGGCTGCCGTACCGGACAGGCCGGCAATCGGCCCTGCCATCAAATAGCCTTCCGTGGGATGGAGAGCGCCGCTCGAGGGATTAACCCGCAGTGACCATCTCGCCGCTCCCAGTTCCTTCCACGCCGAGAGCGCGAGGCAATCGTAGAAGAGCTGAGAGATGCTCGATCGGTCCACGGGGCGGGGTTCGGTCGCCCCAGGCCGGAAGGCGGCGTCGTAGCAGGGCTCGGGTGTGGGGGGAACCTCGTCAAGTAGAAGGATCTCGGCGCCGTCGTACGTCCGGAAAGGGTCCGGTTGCGTATTCCAATCCATGTATCCCAGTGACTGCGCGTAGCGTCCCGCGTGGTGCTTGGTCCGTTCGTGGTAGGCGAGAACTGTTTCCAAGCATGTCGGGGAGAGGGTTGGACTCATGGGGCTCCCATCGGTCGCGGTCGGCTCAGCCACCCGCCGCGATCAGCTCGTGGATGGTCTTGAGCAGCTCCTGGTGGTCGAACGGCTTGGTGATGTAACGCGTCGCACCCCAGTCCATGCCCTCCAGGATGTCCTCCGGCATGTCCTTGGCCGACACAATCACGATCGGAAGGCTGGGCCGCAGCTCCCGCAGCGCGTGGCAGGCCGTGGTGCCGCTGAACCTGGGCATCATGATGTCCAGCAGCACGAGGTCGGGCTGGAAGTCGAAGTTCTTGTGCACCGCCGTGGGGCTGTCCATCGCGACCTCCACGTCGTACCCTTCGGCTCGCAGGAGGTCGCCCACGATCCGATTGTGATGCGGGTCGTCGTCCACGATGAGGATCTTCTTGTTACGCGACGGTTTCTCCGGAACTCCCATGATCATCTCCTCTTGATGGCGGGGGATGCCTCCCGGCCTTGGACAGCCCTGGGTTCGTCGATGAAGCCGGGGGCGGGGCCGCCCACGGGACGATCGGCGGGTTCGGCCGGTGGAGTCGCCGGCAAGCGCAGCGTGAACGTCGATCCCTCTCCCACGAGGCTCTGAACCGTCACGTCTCCACCGAGCAACCGGGCCACCTTGCGGCTGATCGCCAGACCGAGGCCAGTGCCTCCCTGCGTGCGCACGTTGGGATCATCGAGCTGGCGGAACGTCTCGAACACCGTCTCGAAATCCTCCGAACGGATGCCGGTCCCTGTGTCATGCACGGCGAACAGTACACCATCGTCCCCCTTCGTGACGCTCAAGGTGATCCCTCCCTGCTGGGTGAACTTCACCGCGTTGCCCAGCAGGTTCAGAAGGATCTGACGCACGCGCGCCCTGTCGGAGGTCAGGACGATTCCGCCCAGCACGGGCTCGATCACCGCGGTGAGGCGTTTCTCCTGCGCGAGCGGCCGGATTGTCTCGATGGCGTCAGCCGCCAGGTCCGAAGCTTCGAAGGGCGCAACGTGCGTGGTGAGCTGGCCGGCCTCCACCTTCGACAGGTCGAGCACGTCGTTGATGAGCCCCAGCAGCGCCGACGAGGTTTCCGCGATCCCCGACAACGCCTCCTTCTGGGAATCGGTGAGGGGTCCGTAAAGCCCGCGGCGCATCAGCGACGTGTATCCCATGATGGCGTTCAGAGGTGTTCTCAGCTCGTGCGACATTGTCGCCAGGAACTGGCTCTTCATCTTGGAGGCGCGCACCAGCTCGACGTTCTTGGCCTCGATCTCCTCCTGTTTGCGCGCGATGGTGGATCGGGCCCTGTCCAGCTCCTGCACCATCCGGTTGAATGCCTGGGCCACGCTGGTGAATTCACTGTCGGTGGGCAGCTTCACTTGGGTGAGGAGGTTGCCGCTCGCCACGGAGGCCAGGGCCCTGGCCATCACGGGGATGGGCGCCAGCACGTGCCGGTTCACTCCGAAGATGATCCCTGCTCCAATCAGCAGCAGCAGGATCACGGCGAAAATCTGCGCGCGATGCAGGCGAGCCAGCGATGCCTCGGCATCAGCGCCGAGAGCGGCGGTCACGTCTCCCATGCGCGACGCCACCGCGAGGCCCCGGTCCACGACCATCTGCCGGTACGAGATGGAGATCTCGAAGGCGTCCAGCCGGGCCCACGTCTCGAGGTCCTCGCCGATCGCGTCACGAAAGCTCTCGAAGGACTCCCGCACGCGGGCCAGCGCCGCCAGCGTGCCCGGGTCCGACGTCGCCTCGAGGCTCATCTGGGGGTCTCCGGACTGAAGCGCCGTGAGCACCCGGTCGAACTCCTTCAGTCCGTCCCTGATCCCCAGCAGCCGGGCCTCGCCTCCGTCGCGGATGTACTGCAGCGACTCGGCGGCGATCGACAGGATGCGCGCCCGCTGCGTGGAGGCCGCCTCCAGCCTGCGGGCATCGGCGGTCAGCACGTGGGCGTAGTACAGATTGCCGGCGAGGATCGCGACCCCGAGTGCCGAGCTGACGGCCACTCCCGCGTAGAGCCGCCGCCTGATCGAGACTCTCATGCCGCTCCCGGGCGCGCCTCGAGCAGACGCTTGACCTCATGAACCAGGTCGAACGGATCGATCGGCTTGGCGAGGTGCGCGTCGCATCCCGCCCGCCGCGCCGCCTCGACGTCTTCTCTCATCGCGCGCGCGGTCAGCACCACGACCAGCGGCGCCGTGGGGGCCATCTCGTGCTTGATGCGCTTGGTGGCTTCCAGGCCGCTCATGCCGGGCAGGCCAAGATCCATGACGACCAGGTCGGGGCGCAGCGCGACGGCGCGTTCGACGGCCTCGGCGCCATCGACCGCTTCGTGGATCTCGTACCCGGCCGAAGACAGAGCAAGCGAGTTGATCCGGCGCGCGTGCAGATCGTCCTCGACAATCAGGATACGGGGCGCGTCGCCGGGTGCCCCTGATGGGTGATTTGGCATGCGCGTGGATTCTCCTCGCCCCTCTGACGTGACTCACGCGGCGCGCCAGTGCTGAGCCCGTCGCGATCCGAGGGAGGCGCAACGCCTTCATTATGACAGAGATCCGTCCAGACGGTTCCCGCCGCTCGCCTGCGCGCAGCGCGTGTGCCGGCCAGGAGATGAATCCCACGCGGGGCGCCAATTTCATGCTTGCCCTGGCATGGGATCTTGAGTGAGAATGGCCCATACGGCACAGCCACTGCATGGCCGCCCGGCAAGTACGAGGCGAGGTGTGCGAACCGACACGGCTGGCCTGGTGGCGGATTTTTATTTCCAGCGGAGCTTGCTCCGCACAACAGCATGTTCGCCCCGTGGGGGCGGCGGAGGATTGCGATGGGTCTCGCTGCAGGAACAATGCGCTACCATGGATCACATGCCGGTGCTGCCGGCCTCGTCCTGTTCACCCTGATCGGCGCGCTGGTCGTGGCCACCCCGGCCAACGCCCTCACCTGGACCAACGTGATGTGCACGCCGGGCATCGAGTGCAATCAGAACGGCACGCCCGATTTCCCCTGCCAGTGCGGGTTCTGGCAGGACTCACCGGCGAGCATCAGTGAGACCGTCTACCTGTTCGTCGAATCTCGCTCGCAGGAGAAGGATGAGACAGGAAAGTGGCTGGCGCGTATCGACCCGCCGGTGCTCGAAGGATTCGATCAACTCCGGGCACGCGCTGCGGCCAACGACTCGTCCATCCTGAAGGTGATCGCCTACAACGCTGTCGGCGCCGCGTTCGAGCTGTGCGGTGAGGAGGGGCCTGATATCGCCGGCATGCTGCAGTGGGGCCCCGCTGACGACAACAGCATCTTCTACAACAAGATTGCCCCCTTGAAGCTGCCCGTCGTCGGCCTCTGCATCGTTCTGACGGACGACCCCGATACCGCCGCGCCGGTGTCGGGCCGCACGTCGGCGCAGATTGACATGATCCAGCTCAGGAACAGCGCGACGAAGAAGATGGTGGCCCTGGAGCAATTCAAGCAGGACCAGTAACCGCGCGCCGGGGCTCTCGATCGCCCCCCGGCGAACTCGTCCGTTATCGCCCGGTCCTCTCGCCAGAGGGGACCGGGCTTCACGTTCCCGGCATCGACGATCGAGCATCGGGCAGGCGCGCCATGATCGCCGCGGAGAGGCAACCGCACAGGAAGGCCGCGCTCCAGAGCACGTTTCCGCCGAAACGCTCGTACACTTCCGCGCCCAGCCACGGCCCCACCGTGAACGCCATGCTGAACGACATCACATAAAGGCCCATGTACTCGCCTCGGCGATCGTCCGGAGCGATCTCGGCGGCGTAGGCCGATGAGCCCGGCAGCAAGATCATCTCGCCAAACGTCCAGACCGCCACGGTGGCCGCGACGCCATAGACACTGCTGGCCAGCGCCATCGCGCCGAAGCCTGCCCCCGTCAGGAACGCCCCGAGCGCCAGAACACGCTGGTGCCGCCAGCCGGCCATCGCCAGGTTGAGCGGCACCTCCAGCAGGATGATCAGACCCGTGTTGATCGTGAACAACAGACCGTAGGCGGACGCGGGCATCCCCGCGTCACGCACGAGGAAGAGCGGCATCGCCGCCTGATGCTGGAAGAAGACGACAAGCACCGGGATCATCGCCGCGAGGAACAGCATCAGGCGGGGGTCCGTGAAGCCTCGCAGGTGCCCGAGGAATCCTGAGACGCCGGCTCGATGCACCGCGTCATCTCGAGGCATGACCTCATGGCGCCACTCCGAGCGCACCGAGGAGAAGGCGAGCACCAGCCCCGCCAGGATCGAGGTGGCACCGTCCACATAGAAGAGCGCGGGAAAAGAAACCAGCGCCAGGAAGCCTCCCGCCGCCGGGCCGACGCTCATGCCGAGGTTGATGGCGAGCCGGTGCAGGGCGAAGGTCGCCCTGCGCATTTCCAGAGGGGCCAGATTCGTGAGCATGGCCATGGACGCCGGACGGAACGACTCATTGAGGACGGCGAGCGCGAAGGTGGCGGCCTGGATGGCGGTCTTTCCATGCACCGCGGGGAACAGCAGCAGCATCGCGCCCGAGAGGAAGAGCGAGGTCCTCATGATTCGTTGAGGGCCAACACGATCGCAGAGCTTGCCCGCGAGCGGCGCCGTGATCAGGGATCCAAGGCCGTAGAGAGTCAGTGTGAAGCCGGCCTCGGATGCGGAGAAGCCTTCTCGCTGGGTGAGGTAGAGAACGAGAAACGGCAGGACCATCGTCCCGGTCCGGTTGATCAACACCACTGAACAGACAATCCACAGGTCACGGGGAAGGCCGCTCAGGCCGCGCCAGGGGTTCATCACGATGTCCGTCTCTGGATCAGGGCCCCGCCGCGTCAGGCCGCTGGAACGCCACGACGGTCCGGTCGACCTGAACGATCTGGTCGTAGATCTTGCGCAGCTTCTCGATCGTCTGGGGAGGCCATTGCTTCCGAGGCGCGCTGAACACCCGCAGGCAGCGGGCTCCGCCTTCTCCTTCGGGGAAGCACTGGAACGAGATCTTCGCCACGCCAGCGTCCGCCTGCGTCGGGCCGGGCAGCCCCGCGCGTTTCATTCCCGCCGGCGGCTCGATCAGGACCGTCTCCTGGATGTTCCAGCCGCGATCGACGCTCAACGGATGCCGCCGATCGGTGCGCAGGATGGGGTTCGATTCCTTCGCCGAGAGGATGCAGCCGCGCACCATCGTGACGTCGTCCGCCGTGGTCACGAGTCCCATCGCGCTGGCCTGGATGCTGATCCTCAACGGCTCGTCGAAGTCGCCGAGGTTCCCGACCTTGTGTCCGATAAAAGTCGCGCCGGGCAGCCTGCCTTCGAGCCAGTCGCCGAGGAATTCCGCCCGCGCTCCCTCGGCCGAAGGGGCCAGCTCGGCGCGCATCTCCGCGCCATCCTCGCCCGCGAACTCCGCTTCGATGTCGAGCTCCGCCCTGCCGCCGTCGCCCGGCGTCACCTTGACCCGGTAGCTGGTGCGGCTCGCCTCGGGTCGCGTCGGAAGATCCACGAGCTGGCCATGTCCGTCCTTGATGAGCAACGCCTTCGCGCCCGAGTCTTTCCAGGGCACGAATCCATAAGGGGCGCACGAGACCGTCGGGTCGATCCAGTCGTGAGCGCCGTCCGGTTTCGGCAATGCGACGATCGCGTGGGTGAACTGGGACAGACTGAAGAAGTCGGGGTTGATTGAGCTTCCCACGTCCTTGCCGCTGACGAGAGCGAAGTCAGAGTCAATCCCGGCGATCTTGAGGGCGGCCGCAAGCACCACGGCCTTTTCCTCGTTGTCTGCGGTCATGTCCTTGACGATGGCGGCGAGGGCCCGGGTCCCCCCGACCACGTACCGGTAGCTGACGTAGCGGAAGTCGTTCTGCACGTGCCGGACGATGGCCTTGATCTTCTCCTGTGGGTCGGTGATCCCGTCCAGCCATCCGTTGACCATCGATCGTAGGGCGGGGATGCCATCCTTCGACGCGGCCTGGTACCAGAACTCCGTGTACTTGGCCACCGAGTCCCAGTCGGTGAGGACGCGATCCTGCCGCCCGAGCGACTCGAAGTAGATGTTCTTCCAGGTCTGCAGCACCATCTCGAGGTGGGGGCTCACGTCGCGCCGTGGCGGCATCAACACCTCGTCGTGGTAGCCGGGGAGGTTGGCGAGCTCCAGCTCGTATAGCCTCCCCTTGGCGGGACCGTCGTGCCACGGCTTGACCGTGGGTTGGGCGCCCGGCGGGCACTTGCTGCACAGGATCTGGTAGCCGGTCTCGTCCGGTATCGCCTGCGTCAACCTCGCCCTCAGGGTGAACCCCGCGCCTTCGAGGTAGAACGGGTCCAGGTAGATCACGGAGTTGTCGTATCGATCGTATTTGTACTCGAGTATCGCCCCCTTCTCCACCGCGGGGAAGTTGAACACCCACTCGGACAGCTTGTAGCTGGTCCCGAGGCGCGCGACCTTCTCGAAGATCTGGCCGGAGTCGACCGGCACCACCGTTCCGTCCGATCTGATCGTGCGCGCCCGGATGTTGCTGACCCTCGAGTACTTTCCCCCGGGGATGTGGATCTCCGCGTAGCGCTTCGCGGTGTCCGCCAGCACCTTGGCGCGCCAGTGGTAGTCCAGGACATTGACCCAATCGTCTGCCCTCTTCAGGATCTTCCCGTGCCGCTCGTTATTGAGGATGACCAGGTCGGCCTGAGGGTCCTGCTCGACGGCGCGCAGGCTCTTCTCCGCCGCGGTGATTTCGGGCCACGCGTCAGTGGTGTTACCGGCGGCCCGGGCCTGAAGCGTTCCGGCGCAGAAGAGCGCCACCGCGGCGACGCTTCCGAGGATGCGCGCACCAGGAAATGGGAGGGTCATGGCGTGCCTCCGTTGAAGTACAATGAACTGACGCGGGGGATCGACCATGCGACTATACGCCGGACCGCGGCGGCGATACAAGAGAGAGCCGCCCCGTTCGATGATGCCGACGGGATCCGTTCTCGCAGCGCTCCGGCTTCTGGCGGCGGTTTCGTTGTGCGGATCCCCCGTGCCCGGCCTGCACGCGGGCGAGCTTCACCAAGGGCACGACGCCATCGTTCTGGAGGAGAGCCTCGAGATCGAGGTTTTCTCCATCACGAACGCGCAGGTGCGCTACATGAATCGCACGCAGGTCCTGACCCCCCGAGGAGTGGAGGAGCACAACGTCGCCTCTCTCACCTACGGCGCGGGGGAGACGATCCAGCGCCTCGAAGGCTCGGTGCTGCTCCCATCGGGCAAGAGGCTCCGCGCCGCTGGTCGCGACATGGTCGATGGCCCCGCCTTCGCCTCGTTCGAGCTTTACTCGGACACAAGGCACCGATCCATCCACTTCCCGGGCGTGGTGGCCGGCTCGGTGGTGGAGTACAGCTACGTGAAGAACGTGCACGACCTCCACCGGCTGGGGGACACGTTCTTTCTCCAGCAGGCCGTTCCCATCCGGTTCATGAGCGTCGCCTTGAAGGTGCCGGCCGACGTCCCGTTCTGGTACTCCACCGAGGGTGGCTCTCCGGAGTACACGAGGGAGGACGTGGCGGGCGCGACGGTGCATCGGTGGCGCGTGCGGGACGTTCCGGCCTACAGGGAGGAGCCAGATGCCCCCCCGGCCTGGGACTTGCTGCCCAGGATCAACATCGCTCCGAAGGAGCTGTCCTGGAGCGGGGTCCACATCAACGCGGCCTCGTGGGACGGCATCGCCCGCTTCTACTGGGAGCTGGCCTCCAGCCGGATGCAGCCCACCCCCGAGGTGGAGCAGACGGCCAAGGAACTGACGGCAGGGGCGGGCGGCGAGGCGGAGAAGGTCCGGCGCATCTACGAGTTCATCCAGGACAACGTGGAGTACGTGGCGATCTCCCTGGGGATCGGAGGCTACAGGCCGCATCCGAGCGGCGAGGTGCTCCGCCATCGCTACGGCGACTGCAAGGACAAGGCGACGCTCATGATCGCGATGATGAAGGCGCTGAACCTCGAAGGATGGCCGGTCCTGATCAGGACCCGCGACGACGGGCTGCTGGAGATGGATCAGCCGGCCCTGACGTTCAATCACGCGATCGTGGCGATCCCCTCCGAGGAGGGGTATTTGTTCGCCGATCCGACCTCTCCGTTCACTCCCTACGGCGACCTCCCGTGGGTGGACCAGGGAGCGCACGCGCTGGTGGTCAAGCGGGAGGGGGCGGGGGATCTGGTCACGACACCTCTCTTCGATCCGGAACGCAACGCCAGACGACTCGAACTCTCCGCTTCGGTGGATGCCTCGGGCAACCTGACGGGCTTCCTGACGATGGAGGCGCAGGGCCAGCGTCGTGGGTGGCTGGCCTCGCTCCTGAAGTCGAAGCCGGAGGAGCAGCAGCAAGAGGTGGCGGACTTCCTGGCGGCGATCGCGCCCGGCGTCCAGGTCAAGAGCCATCTGCTCGAACGGTCAGGGCAGCCGGCGGAAGGGCCCCGGCTCACCGCCGGCCTCGCCGTTCCAGGCTTCCTTGCACGGTCCGGCTCCATCGAAGCGGCCAATCCGCACCTGATCAAACTGTCGGGCCTTGCATCCAGGGCGGCCTCTGCCCAGCGGAGCCACCCGGTGTTCTTCCCGTTTCTCTTCAAGGACGTCCTCGAATCGCGCCTGAGGCTTCCACCTGGCCGCACGGTCAGGAAACTCCCCGAAGGCCGGAGGATCGAAGGACCGGGTCTGCTCGCCGAGAGTCATTACGAGCTGGCTCGGGAGGAAGGAAGAAACGTCCTGATCGTGACGCGCGCGCTGACGGTGTCGCGCCGCGAGATCCCCCCCGGCGAATACCCGGCGCTGCGCTCCTTCGTCGCGGCGCTCGCCGAGGAAGAGGCCAGGGGGGTCACCCTCCAGCCCGAGGGCTGACACCCCGGCGGCAAGCGACAGCGATCCGAGCAGCGGGCTATACTGGGCGGAGATGCGGAGCCCGCCCCGCAAGCGAGGCGCGAGCCTCATCCACGAGGGAGTCGCATGATGAAATCCACCAGTCAGATCGCAGCGGCCGTCTCCTGCGCCATCGCGCTTTCGGCCGGCCTTGCCTTGACCGCGGCCGCCGAGGAGCAGAAGCCGAAGCTGGTCACTTGCCAGATGAAGTTCAACATGAAGGGATGGTCGGCCTTCTACAAGACAGCCAAGGGCGAAGGCACCATCACGTGCGACAATGGCCAGAGCGCGCACGTCAAGATCAGGGCCAAAGGGGGCGGCGTCACCTTCGGCAAGTCGGAGATCATCGGAGGCACCGGGAGGTTCACCGGATCCAAGAGCATCGAGGAGCTGTTCGGCTCGTACGTCCAATCGGAGGCGCATGCGGGCGCCGGCAAGTCCGCCGACGCCCAGGCGCTGACGAAGGGCGAGGTGTCGCTGGCCCTGGCCGGCACCGGCCGCGGCGTGGACATCGGCTTCGCCTTCGGCAAATTCACGATCGAGAGGTAGCGGCACCGATCGAGCCGTCGCCAACCATCGCCAACCATCACCAATACGGGGTCTACTCCAGGTACCGGCGCCGGCGGATGAGATCGGGATTGGCGGGATCGGGCCGTTCCTCGATCAGCTCGACATCAGGCACGGTGTGGTACGACACGACGACCCAGTTCTCCCGAGGTACGTTCTCCCCAGGCACGATGGCCTGGTGCCAGGTCCACGGCGGGATCGAAACCCATCGCTTCGAAAGCGGCGCCTCGGGATCGCTCACGAGGTGATGCGACTGCCACGCCGCGCCGGGCCGCGACTGGAGATCGCCGGTGCCCCGGTACGACATCATCCTCTGGCGGCTGTTGGGATGGCGCTCGGCGCCCGTGACCACGCCGGCGCGCAGGATGAAGATCCAGCTCGAGCCGATCGAATCGGGCAGCTTCTCGCCGTACAGTGAGAGGGGCACCGACTCGTACGCCATGATGGCGCCAGGATCTTCAAGGAGACTCCTTTCCACCCGCTGCACGATCGGCTCGAGCCCGGCCCGCACGGGGGCGCGTCCGAGAATCGTATCCAGCAGGCGAAGCGCCTCGCGCTCGTTGACTTCCGTTGTCTTCGGCATCCTTACACGCGATCGAGGGCCTGCCTGAAGTCCTCCACGAGGTCCTCGGTGTGCTCGATACCGCAGCTCACGCGCACGAGGTCCTCGGTCACCCCGACACGCTCTCTCTCCTCGGGCGACATCCCGGCATGCGACGTAAGCGCCGGCTGGGTGATCAGCGACTCGACGCCCCCCAGGCTCGGGGCCGGATAGGGGAGGCGAACCGACTCGATCAGCCGCCGGGCGGCGGGGGCTCCGCCCTTCAGCCTCAGACTCAACATCCCCGAGAAACCGGAGAGCAGCTCGCGGGCATGGCCGTGATCCGGATGGTCCTCAAGTCCCGGGTAGTTAACCTCGCGCACCTTCGGATGGGTCGAGAGGAATCGCGCCAGCGCGAGGCCATTCGCGTTCGCGGCCCTCACCCGCAGCGCGAGTGTCTTGATCCCGCGCGCCAGCAGGAAACCTGCGTGCGGATCAAGGGTGCCTCCGAAGTGGTTCATGGTCTTCCGGATCTCCTCGATCATCTTTCTGCTTCCCATGACGCAACCGGCGGCGAGATCCGAGTGGCCGTTGAGGTACTTGGTCGCGCTGTGAAACACGAGATCGATCCCCAGCGAGAGTGGCTGCAGGTTCACCGGACTGGCGAAGGTGCTGTCGATCAGGCTCACCAGGTCGTGCCGGCGGCAGAAGGCCACCGCTTCCTTCAGGCGCGGCACCCGCATCAGAGGATTCGCGATCGCCTCCAGGTGGAACATCCGCGTGCGCGGCGTGAGGGCGGCTGTCCAGGTGTCCGGATCTTGCGTGTCCACGAAGGTCCAGCTCAGCCCCAGCGCCTTGGCGTAATGGGCGATCAAGTCATGCGAGCCTCCGTACAGACAGCCGGCGGCCAGGAAGTGGTCTCCCTGGTGCAGCAGCGTGAGCATGGTGGCGGAGAGGGCCGCCATGCCCGAGGCCGTGGCCACCGCGGCCTCGGCTCCCTCCAGCGCTGCCAGCTTCTCGTGAAGGTAGACCTGCGAGGGGGTGCTGTTGAGGCGGATGTACTGCTGATCGTGGTAGCCGGTGCCCGGCTCGATGCTGTAGACCGTCGCCTGGTAGATCGGAAACACGAGAGACCCTTGCGGCCCGGGACGCCGCTCGCCCGAGTGGACCGCGAGCGTCTCGAACCTGCGCGATGGTGTGGGTGTGTTCATTCATCTTCCTCCGTCATGCGACATGCTCCATCCTTCAAGGGGCGTGAATCCGGCGGGACCATGCGGCCTGCTCTTCCCGAGCCGCGCGCAGGATCGCCTCGGCCGAGCGCTCGATGTCCTCGCGTGTGGTGGACCAGTTCGAGACCGAGATCCGCATCGCCGCGTTCCCGCGCCAGGCCGTGCCGCCCGCCCAGCAGGTGCCGTCGCGCTGCACGCGCGCGATCACCGCGTGCGTGAACCTGTCGGCGTCACCGCCACCGGGGGGGACGAACTGCACGAGCACCTGGTTCAGCACGATGTCGTTGAGCACTCGCCCGAGCGCCGATCCGGCCAGCAGGCCGGCCATCAGGCGCGCGTGGGCGCAGCACCGCTCCAGCAGATCGGCAAGGCCGCGGCGCCCCAGCGAGCGGAGCGCTGCGTAGACCGGCACGCCGCGCGCCCGCCGCGAGAACTCTGGGACGAACTCGAGCGGGTCCCTCTCTTCGCCGTGGCCTGAGACGAGGTAGGAAGCGGTCGCCCCCATCGAAGCCCGCAGCGCGCCTGGGTGGGCGACGATCGCGATGCCGCAATCGTACGGGACATTGAGCCACTTGTGGGCGTCCACCGCCCACGAGTCGGCGGATGCCATACCGTTGGTTTGATCGCGCAGCGATGGCGCCGCGGCGGCCCAGAGGCCGAACGCCCCGTCCACGTGGAGCCATGCCTGCCGCGCGTGGGAGATTTCCCCGATCTCGCCGAGCCGGTCGAAGGCACCCGTGTTCACGTTTCCCGCCTGCGCGCAGACGATCAGCGGCGGCTCGCGGCGCGCGAGGGCGCTCCGCAGCTCGGAGGGGATCATCCGGCCCTGATCGTCGGACGGCACGCGCACGGTCCGATCGATTCCAAGCCCGAGCAGGCGCAGGGACGACAAAATGGTGACGTGGGCCTCCTCGCCGATGATGACCTGGACTCTCGGCGCTCCGGACAGGCCGCTTGCTTCTACGTCCCACCCGATGCGCTTCAGGATTTCGTGGCGGGCCGCGGCCAGGCATGTGAAGTTCGCCATCTGACCGCCGGTCACGAACCCCACCGCCGCCTTCCCGGGCAGTCCGAGCAGATCCAGGATCCAGCCCGCCGCCACCTCCTCGATCACCGAGGCGGCTGGAGATCCGGCGTACAGGCCCGCGTTCTGATCCCATGCGGAGACGAGCCAGTCGGAGGCGAGGGCCGCGGGCAGGCTGCCTCCGATCACGAAGCCGAAGTAGCGCGGGCCGGCGCTGGCCACCAGCCCCCGATCGGCTCCTGCCGCGAGGGCGAGGATCACTGCTTCGGGATCCTCGCTGTCCGCCGGCATCGGCCCACCGAGCGCACAGAGCAGCTCTTCGCGGGAGCCCGAGGCGGCCACCCCGCGCGACGGGAGCTTCTCGAGGTACGTGCTCGCCAGACCGCGCGCCCGCGCCAGCAACCGTGAGTGATCCAAGGGGTGCCTCCCAGCCGTGCGCCAGATTGTATTGATACAATCTGGGGCCAGTCAATGATTGTACGCATAATGTACTTGACATTCTCGCAGTGTCAACGTAAATATTGTCACCGTGACAAGTTGGGCACCCAACATCGAGAAGCAAAAAGGCCCGCGATATCGGGCGATTGCGGAAGCGCTGGCGAGGGACATTACCTCCGGAAAACTCGAACCGGGCTCGCGGCTCCCGACGCACCGGGATCTGGCCGACCGTCTGGGTGTCACCGTCGGCACCGTGTCTCGCGCCTATGCTGAGTCATACCGGCGCGGCCTCGTCCGGGGGGAGGTCGGGCGTGGCACCTTCGTGAACAGGAGCCATGCTCACGCTGAAGACGCTGCCCAGGCCGCGGAAGAGACGTCCGGAGTCATCGACCTGAGCCTCAACTTTCCGATCAGCGACATCGGCGATCGAGAGATGGCCGCGACGCTGACAACCCTGGCGTCGCGCCGCGGTCTCACGTCCCTGCTGGAGTACCAGCCGCACGCGGGGTCGGCGCGCCATCGGGCCGCCGGAGCGGCCTGGCTCGCGCGCGCGGGACTCGAGGCGTCGCCCGACCAGATTGTCGTGTGCAGCGGCGCGCAGCACGCGATGACGATCATCTTCTCCAGCATGACCTCTCCGGGGGACGTGGTCCTGGCGGAGCGTCTGACCTATCCCGGGATGAAGTCGGTCGCGGCGCTGCTGCATCTCGATCTGAAGGGGGTCGAGATTGATGCGGAAGGGATCAGGCCTGACGCCTTCGAGCAGGCGTGCCGGAAGCATGCTCCGAAGCTCCTGTACTGCGTGCCGACCATCCAGAACCCCACCGCGTCGGTGATGCCCGCGGAGCGCCGGCGCGAGATCGCGGCGATCGCCGAGGCGCACCGAGTCGTCCTCGTCGAGGACGACATCTACGGCTTGCTGCCCGAGGACCGCCCCGGGCCGTTGTGCACCTTCGCGCCGGACAGCAGCTTCCACATCTCCAGCCTCTCCAAGAGCCTCGCGCCGGGGCTGCGCATCGCCTACGTGCTGACCCCGAGGAGGTTCTTAGAGCGCCTCACCGCGGGGATCCACGCGACCACTTGGATGGCGGCTCCGCTGATGGCGGAGATTGCGGCCCTCTGGATCCATGAGGGCACGGCCGACAACTTCCTGAAGCGCAAGAGGGAGGAGGCATCGTTCCGCCAGAGGATGGCGACGGAGATCCTGCGCGCGTGGACGATCAGCACGCACCCGCACAGCTATCACCTCTGGATGGAGCTTCCCAAGCCGTGGCTGGGAGCGCGCTTCGTGACGCGGGCACTGCAGCGCGGCGTGGCGGTGACTCCGGCGGAGGCCTTCACCGTGGAGGGGGCGCCTCCCGACGCAGTGAGGGTGTGTCTCGGAGCGGCCCGCACCAGGTCGCAGCTCGAGAAGGGACTCCGGATCCTGGTGGAGATCCTCGAAGGATCGTCCAGGCCGGACCTTTCCATCGTGTGATATGGAACGGAAGGAGGCGGCGATGACGACGGCGGGAGAGACCATGGAAGGATCATGCCTCTGCGGGAAGGTCCGCTACCGGGCCAGCGGGCAGATGGGGAGCATGGGCAACTGTCACTGCACGGATTGCAGGAAGAGTCACGGCGCCGTATTCGCGACGTTCATCTGCATACCGCGCCCGCAGTTCAACTTCCTTCAGGGGGAGGACCGGCTCTCGAGGCACCGGGCCGATTCCGGAGCGGTGCGGTCCTTCTGCCGGGAATGCGGCTCGATCATCACATGGGAGCGCGAGACGCACGCGGGCTTCATTGATTTCACGGCGGCCACGCTCGACACGCCGCTGCACCGGAAACCCGAGCACCACATCTTCGTGCGAAGCAAGGTGCCCTGGTACGAGATCCAGGACGGGACACTTCAGTATCCCGAGCGCCGGGTCGTCACGTAACGAGGCGCCGGCGCGGTCTGCGCGAGATGCAGGCCGAGTCGGGTACCACGAACCGGTAGAGACGGTCGGCCCCCTCGCGGATCCCGATCCGTGGAGTCTGGATGAAGGCCGGCACGGGGGCGCCGTCCTCGCGGATCCACAGCGGCTCGAGCGTGAGGTCCAGGCCGTTGCACGGGCGGCCGATGCCGAGCGCTTGCGTCAGCTTGCCCGGCCCCGACGCGAGATCTTCCAGCAGCACCCGGGCCCTTCGCCGGCGCATCGCCGGAATGCCCGTGAGGGGTTCCAGCGCCCGGATCAGGACGGCCGACGCAGCGCCGTCCACGCCCGTCACGACGTTCATGCAGAAGTGGTTGCCGTAGGTAAAGTAGACGTAGGCGCGGCCGGGCGGGCCGAACATCACGCGGTTGCGCGGAGTCATCCCCCGGTACCCGTGAGACGCCGGGTCGTCGCTTCCGAGATAGGCCTCCACTTCGACGATGCGACCCGAGGTCATGAGCCCGCCCGATCCACCACGGCGCCGATGGCAGAGGATCTTGCCCAGCAGATCCGGCGCCACCTCGAGAGCCGGGCGGGCGTAGAAGGAAGAGGGGAGAATCCCCGCTGACCGTGTGAGCCCTGTCCGGCTACTTGCGCGTGTAGGTGTACTTCGCCTCGGGGAGCTAGGTCTTGGCGCCATCGGTGGAGACCTCGGAGTCCACTTTGAAGGTGTCTTTCTGGATGTCGTGCAGGATCACGCGGGCGTGAAAGGTCTCATCGGGCGTCTTCCACGTCGTGCCGCTCTTCTCGTTGCTTGCCGTCAGGCGCCCCTCGGCGAGCGTCCCTTCGAGCACGTTCTGGTGGAACGTGTAGTTGTCGGCCTGGGTGACGCGGTACAGCTTCTGGAACTGGTCGTATGACCAGGCTCGCACCAGCTCGACCGGGAGTCCCTGGTCCGTGTAGGTGAGCCGCTCTTCGATCATGCCGCCGTCCAGCAGCAGCTTGATCGAGGCTGTGGCCGTCTTCTCGACCCAGGGCGCGCGCGGATCAGGCTGTGTCTCGACCTTGACCGCCCATTCTCCCGCGAGCGGATTCAGGATAGCCATCCCCTCCGGGAGCGGCATGCGGAACCGATCGGCGGACAGGTCGGGATTGATCTTCACCATCTTGATTTCGAGCACCACGTTGCGGGTGCCGAATTCCATCTCGATCCGGTGAGGCATCGTCAGGCCCCCCACCGCGCGGAAGTCCGAGAAGTACGACCGTTTCTCCAACTCCTGACCGAAGTCCTCGGTCGGCGAGATCCGCGCGATCTCCAGGAAAGTGGTCTGGTCGAGATACCATGTCTCCTCGCCGCCCTCTCCACCGTTCCCCTTGGCGGTCACCTTCAGCTTGTATGCTCTTGCTCCCTCGAACTCCTCGAGCCCGGCCAGCTCCACCTTGAGTTCGCCGCCCCCGTGTTCGAGCGCGTGTCCGATCAGTGGCGTGTCGAAATCGGATTCCTTGCGGATATAGCCGGAGCGGGAAAGGGGCACCGGCAAAGGCCAGGAGTTTCCCATGAGGCCGTTGATCCACCAGGCCCGCGAGCCGTCAAACACCTCCACCACCGGGCGTCTCATAATCGTCTGCTCGAGGCGGTACAGGTTCGGGCGTGCGCGGTAGAGAGTGAAGGGGCTGGGCGTGCTGAACGTCGTCTGGGTGCCGGAGATCTCGAGCGATCTCACCGAACGCCACGTCTCCTCTCCGCCGCGCGCGATGACGTGGCGGCGCAGCACGTCCTCGACGCTCATCGGGGACGCCGCGCGGGCAGCGGCAGCGGGAACCACGACCAGCAGCACCGCAGCGGTCAGGGTGCGACGCACCGCGCGCATCACGGCATCCCTGACGACGCGCTCCTGCCGGAGCGGAGATCCAGACTCACGATCTCGTCCTGATCGCGGAGGTAGAGGCGCCCCCCGGCCAGCGTCGGCGAGGTCCACGCCTTGCCGCTCAATGCCTGGAATCGTCCGCGCTCGCGGTACCCCTCCGGGGAGGCATCGGCCAGGGCAAGGACGCCCTGATCGCCCAGGATGATAAGCAGGCCGGCGGCGGCGATGAGCGATCCCTTGCCGAAGCCGCGCTGCACCCACTTCTGTTCTCCGGTTTCCACCGAGATGCACTTCAGCGTGGCATTGTCGAATCCGTAGATGTGGCCGCCCACCAGCAGGGAGGAGTTGAAGTGGTTCCTCATCGAGCGGCTGGACCATACCTGCTTCGCCATGGGTTTGCCGTCCTGCGTCACTGCCTCGATGAGAATGGAGCCGACGTCGTCCGCGGCCGATGCGAAGATCATGTTCGGCGGCACGAACAGCGGCATCGCGATGACGCCGGGGGTCCAGGAGTGTTTCCAGAGGAGCTCGCCCGTCAGGGAAAGCGCGAGGATCTCGCCGCTGCCGGTCCGCGCGAAGATCACCTGATGCACGCCGTTGATCGTCGCGGCGATCGCCGAAGCATAGCCGGCGCCTCCGTTCTGCGATGTCCACCGGGTCTGCCCGGTCTTTCTGTCCAGAGCCTGGATGGCCTTCCCCTCGCTTCCGCCGCCCTCGACGATCACCAGATCTCCGTCCACGAGCGGGGACGAACCGGCGCCGCGCCGGGGCACGCGCCCGCCGAACGTCGCCGCCAGATCGACCTCCCAGACCTTGGATCCGTCGGCGACCTTCAGCGCGAAGAGCTTCCCATACGAAGAGAGGTCGAAGACCAGGTCTCCATCCACGGCAGGCGTGGCGCGCGGGCCATCGCCGAACTCCTCCACGAACCGCGGGCCCAGCGGCGTCCTCCAGATCTCCTCGCCCGTGCCGGTCTTGAGGCAGACCGCGATCTCGGAGTTGGGGTCGGAGTCCATCGTGTACAGACGGTCAGCCGACACAGCGATACCGGAGACCCCGTCGCCGATCGCGCGGCGCCACATCACGGACGGACCGCTGTCGGGCCAGCTCCTCAGAAGCCCCGAGGCAGCCGATACTCCGTCGCGCCGCGCGCCCCGGTACTGCGGCCAGTCCAGACTCGCGTCACGGGCATGGGCGGACGGAGCCGTCAGGCAGACAACCCCGGCGGCCACGATGGCGGCGCGCAGTGCGCCTGTCAGGCAGTGCATCGTCAATCCTCCCAGTTCTGTCGAGGCCGGAAGCTCGTATTCATACGCGGCGAAGGCGGCCCGGATTCAGGACGGCCAGCTCCACAGGCTCAGATGGGTCTTGTCCTTGATCAGGATGCCGCGCGGCGTGACCACCGGGTGCGCCCAGGTCGGGCTGTCAGCCACCGTGTAGCGGGCCGCGGGCGCGAACTGCTTCGCGCCGGCCGGCAGGACGATCAGCTCGGCGCTGTCGGTCAGCGCCAGAACGAGATCGCCGGCGACGACCAGAGCCGCGTTTTCCCCCTCGCGCCCCTTGCTGGCCCAGAGGAGCTGTCCCGTCTTCGGATCGACGCACACGAACTGTCCTCGCTTCATGTGGGAGAACCCGAACATTAGCCCCGAGGCGATGACGGGCGAGCTGAGATAGAAGGAGGCTTCCTGCAGGTTCCAGGCTTCGCGGGGCACGAGCTGCTCGCCCTCGGGCTCGAGCTTCCAGGCGTGCACCCCCTGCTCAATCCCCGAAGTGATGAGCAGGTTCTCGGACACCAGAGCCGTGACGCTGTTCTGATCATATGGAGTCGTGAAGGGGAGGCTCCAGATCAAGCGCCCGGTGTCGGCGGCCACGCCGATGATCCGCTGATCGGTCTGCGTGATCACCTGCCGCCGGCCGCCCAGCTCCGTCACGATGGGAGAGGCGTAGCCGGGTCCGTCTCCTTTCAAACTCCATCGGACGTCTCCCGTGCGCGCGTCGAAGGCCGTGAGGCTGCCGTTGTGGTGGCCGCCGGTGTGGAGGATGACCAGGTCGCGATCGGCGAGCGGCGATGAGGCCGCCCCGAACAGCGGAGATGTCTTCTTGAACTCGGTGGAGAAGTCCCTGCGCCACCTCAGGGCCCCCGACTCCGGATCGAAGGCCGAGAGCAGCCCGGTGATGCTGAAGATGTAGAGCGTGCCTCCGATCAACGTCGGAGTGGCCTTGGGTCCCTTGCCGTGAGAGGCCGCGGCGGAATTCATCTCGTACGTGACTGGCCACGACACGCGCCACAGCGTGCGTCCGTCGGCAAGCTGCACGGAGCGCGCCACCTCCTGCTCGCCCTCCCGCGTGTGCAGGAAGACGCGGTCACCCACCAGCACGGGGCTGCCGTGCCCCTCGCCCACCGGCACCGACCAGGCGCGTGCCAGCTTCTCCGGCCAGCTCTTGGGCGCCCGCAGCTGTAAGCCCACGCCGTCGCGGCCCGGGCCGCGCCACTGCGGCCAGTCGGCGGCTCGCGCCGTGCGGACCAGCGCCCCGCCCAAGAGCAGGAGGCCGCACGCCCGCGCGGCCGATCTCCTGACAAGCCTCATCGCCACTCGCTTTTCTCCCCGGGGGACGCGCAACTCTACGACATTCTCGTATGACCGTCCATCGAGGGGCCGTCCATCTGGCGTGCCTCCCCGCAGAAGAGTCGCGCGCCGATGATGCACGAGGAGCGAGCGGCTGCCCATGTTATCCTGTCGCAGCTCACGCAACGAATGGAGGCAGAAGATGTCAGGGGGCGCGGCGGAGACGGGCATTCACTGGCTGGTGTTCGCCCTTATGACCGTCTTGACCTGGGGGCTGTACGGCGTCTTTCTGCACGCCGGCCAGACCTCGATGGCCGATCCGGTCAACGGGCGCTACCGAGCCTTCCTGTTCGTCGGCATCGCCTACTTTCTTACCGCCGTGCTGGCGCCCCTGGCGCTGTTGATCCTCCGCGGCTCCTCGTGGCACTTTCCCGCGCGCGGCGTCGCCTGGTCGCTGCTGGCGGGGTTGGTCGGAGCGGCGGGCGCCTTCTGCGTTCTGCTGGCATTCGGGGCCAAGGGCTCGCCCGGAGTGGTCATGTCGATCGTGTTCGCGGGGGCCCCGATCGTCAACGCGCTCACCGCCTTCGCGATGCATCCCCCGGCCGGAGGACTCAGGACATTGCGCTGGCAGTTCCTGCTGGGCATCGCACTGGCGGCGGCAGGTGGATGTCTCGTGTCGCTCTACAAGCCCGAGGCCCCCTCCCCCGCCGCGGGCGTGATCTCCCCGTCCGCCGGGCCCGCTCCCGTTGCTTCGCCCCGGAGGATGTAAAACCTTGTAAAAACTGCGGTCCGCCCATTCCGGGGATAACCCGCCTGCCGTTCCGGCGTACTATCCTGGGCCGACACCGCCCCGTCAGCAATGACAACGTGCACCCTGGCCTGTCCGTGCTTTAGAATGGGGGACTTCTGTTCCACCGGACACCCTCTGGAGCGATAAGGATGGCATGAAGATCATCCGAGGTTTGGCGATCGCATTGACCTGCATCCTCGTGCCCGGGCTCGCTGCCCTCGGCACCCCATCCGTCCGGGCCTCCGAATGGGCCTCATGGCGCGGTCCCCACCAGAACGGGGTCTCGGATGAGACAGGCCTCGTCTCCACCTGGTCCACCTCGGGAGAGAACCTGATCTGGAAGGCGGACTTCATCGGCCGTTCCACTCCGGTGGTATTCGACGGACGCGTCTGCGTCATGGGGAGGACCGGAAGCGGCATCACCAAGCAGGAGGTCGTGGCCTGCTTCAGCGCGGAGAGCGGCCGGCGGCTCTGGGAGCACAGGATCAACGTCTATCACACGACCGTCCCCTTCACGCGGGCGGGATGGGCCAACATCGTGGCCGACCCTCAGACCGGGTACCTCTACGCGCACGGCGTGGGGGGACTGTTCCTGTGCCTCGACCGCAAGGGAGAGATCGTCTGGTCGCGATCGCTGACGGAGGAGTTCGGGCGCGTCTCCGGCTATGGGGGACGCACCCACTCACCCATGCTGGACGGGGACCACGTGGTCCTCGGTTTCTCCAACTTCGGGTGGGGCGATCAGGGAGCGCCGCGCCACCGATACTTCGCCTTCGACAAGAGGACGGGCGAGCTGGCCTGGGCATCGGCACCAGGAGGAAAACCCGATCCGATGACAACGCAGGCCACCCAGGTGGCGGGGGTGATCAAAGGGCAGCGGTTGCTCTTCGGGGGGAATGGAGACGGTTGGATCTATGCCTTGAAGGCCTCCACCGGCGAGAAGGTGTGGAGCTTCCAGTTGAGCAAGCAGGGGATGAACACGTCCGTGGTGGTGGACGGCGATCGGGTGTACGCCACCAGCGGAGACGAGAACATAGACGAGGGAACCAAGGGTCGCGTGGTCTGCATCGACGGCTCCGGCTCGGGCGACATCACCAAGACCGGCGAGATCTGGCGCGCCGACGAGCTGGAGGTGGGGTTCGCCTCACCGCTGCTCCACGGCGACACACTGTACGTCGTGGATGACTCGGCCAACATGTTCGCCCTGGATGCCGCGGATGGAAAGCGCCGGTGGCAGTACAACCTCGGAACCGTCGGAAAGGGATCGCCGGTCTGGGCGGATGGAAAGATCTTCGCCACGGAGGTGAACGGAGGCTTCCACATTCTCCGCCCGGAAGCGGCGCAGGCCGTCTCGCTGGATAAAGAGCAAATCCTGGTGAAGGGGGAACGGCCCGCCGAGACGTACGGCTCCCCCGCCATCGCCTACGGCCGTGTCTACTTCACGACCGAGGAGGGTCTCTACTGCCTCGGCGACAAGAAGGCTCGGTTCGCTCTCTCGGCCGGCAAGGCGGATCTTCCTCCCGAGGCAAAGGCCGAAGCCGGGGCGCGCGCGTCGTGGCTCCAAGTGCTTCCGGCGGAAGTGGTCGTCAAGCCGGGTGAAACGGTGGCGTTCAGAGCGCTTGCATTTGACGCCGCCGGCCGGATGATCGGTGATGTGGCCGGCACGTGGGGGCTGCAAGGCCTGATCGGCAAGATCGACGCGCAGGGCCGGCTCACACCCGATCGCGCGCGCGGATCGCAGGCCGGCCTCGTGACGCTTCAGGCCGGCGACCTCAAGGCCACGGCGCGCGTGAGGGTCTTCGCCGATCTTCCCTGGCAGGAGGAGTTCGAGGGGATCGAGATCGGCAAGAACCCCCCATACTGGGTCGGTGGCGCCAGCCGGTTCGTCGTGGCCGACAAGGGGGGCAACAAGGTGCTGACCAAGCCGTTCATGGATCAAGGGCTCGAGCGCTCCAGCCTTTTCATCGGCCCACCCACGATGAGCGGCTACACCATACAGGCGGACCTGATGGGCTCGATCAAGGGCCGATGGCGTCCCGACATGGGGCTCATCGCCTCGGGCTACACGCTCGACCTGATGGGCAACCACAAGAGGCTCCAGCTTCGCGACTGGGTGGAGGTGGAGCCCAGGCTGCAGCAGACGGTCGATTTCGCCTGGGATCCCGATGTCTGGTACACGATGAAGCTGACGGTGGAGATCAAGCAGGACAAGGCGTTCATCCGGGGCAAGGTCTGGCCGGCTTCCTCCGCTGAGCCCGAAGGATGGACCATCGAGGCGGAGGATCCTCTGCCCATCCGGCAGGGCAGCCCTGGTCTGTACGGATACTCGGCGGCGGACATCTTCTATGACAAGGTCAAGGTGACGGTGAACCCACGATGACGAAGCGATGGTTGTTCGCGACCTGCGGCCTCATCCTCGCCGCGGTGGCTCTCGCGGCGGGCGCGCGCGCCACGGCGCAGACCAAGCAGACCGGCCCCGCGGCGCAGACAATGCCCGCGGCCCCTGCGGGCCAGGCGAAACCGGCGGACGCCGGCAAGCCCCCGGCAGGGACGTCCGGCGCGGCCGGCGCCCCTGGGGCTCCAGCCCTTTTCGGCCAGACCCTCTCGCGCAACCAGGTGTCCGACGAGAAGGGGCTTCCTCAGATGTGGGACCCGGCCACCGGCCTGAACATCAAGTGGGTTGCCGCGCTGGGATCGCAGACCTACGCGGGACCCGTGGTGTACCGCGGCAAGGTCTTCGTCGGCACCAACAACGAAGGGCTGCGCAACCCGAAGCTCAAGAGCGATCGCGGCGTGGTCATGGCCTTCAGCGCGGCGGACGGCAAATTCCTCTGGCAGGCCGCCCATCCCAAGCTGCCGGCGGGAATGGTGAACGACTGGCCGATGCAGGGGGTCTGCTCGACGCCGTACGTGCACGGCGATCGCATCTACTACGTCTCCAACCGCGCCGAGGTGATCTGCGCCGACACCGAAGGGTTCATGGACGGCGAAAACGATGGTCCCTTCACGCAGGAGTCCGACGCCAGCGAGGTCGACGAGGACATCGTCTGGAAGTTCGACATGATGGGGAATCTCGCGGTCTTCCCGCACAACCTCGCCGCGGGCAGCCCTCTCGTGGCCGGCGACTTGCTGTTCACGGTGACGGGTAACGGTGTTGACGAAGGGCACGTGAACATCCCGTCGCCCGACGCGCCCAGCTTCATCGCGCTCGACAAGAACACCGGCAAGCTCGTGTGGGAGGACGCCTCCCCGCGCGAGCACATCCTGCACGGCTCCTGGTCCAACCCAGCATACGGTGTCATCAAGGGGAAACCGCAGGTGATCATTCCCGGCGGAGACGGCTGGGTCTACTCCTTCGAGCCCGAGACGGGCAAGCAGATCTGGAAGTTCGACGCCAACCCGAAGGACGCTGTGTACGTCCTGGGCGGGCGCGGGACGAGAAACGAGATCATCGCGACACCGGTCATCTGGGAGGACAAGGTGTTCGTCGGCGTGGGCCAGGACCCGGAGCACGGCGAGGGAATCGGACACCTGTGGGCCATCGACGCCACGAAGACAGGCGACGTCACCCAGACGGCAATGGTGTGGCATCGGGGCAATCAGGACTTCCACCGCACGATTTCATCGGTGGCGATCCACGACGGGCTTCTGTACGCGGCCGATCTCAACGGCTTTCTCTACTGCCTGGACGCGCGCACGGGACAGCACCAATGGACGCACGACCTGGCCGCCGCGGTCTGGGGGTCACCCTTCGTGGCGGACGGAAAGGTCTACATCGGCGATGAGGACGGCGACGTGGCGGTCTTCAGGGAGGGCAAGAAGCCTGAGTTGATCGCGGAGATCAACATGGGCAATGCCGTCTACACGACCCCCACGGCCAAGGACGGTGTCTTGTACATCGTCAGCCGCACGAAGCTGTTCGCCCTCGCCGGCGGTATCGCGGCGGCCAGGCATCCGGCCGGACCGTAGTGCGTGCCGGCGCCCCCCGGGGGGACGACCAGCGGGAGATGACCATGCGGGAGACACAGTCAGCGGCGCTGGAGCAGGAGCACGCCGCCGCGCGCGCGCGGCTCGATGCGCACGTGCGTGAGATGGTGAGCTGGCACTTCAGTCGTCAGACCGGCTCCCCCTTCTGGCTGGAGTTCGCGGCATCGCTCGGCTTCGATCCGAAAGAGAGGATCCGCGGCTACGACGACCTGAAGCTGCTGGGCCACTTCCAGGACGAGTGGCTGCGCGGGGGCCCGGCGCGCCGGTGGCTGCCGGCGGGTCTCGCGGGCAAGCCGATGTTCGCCTTCGAGACGGGAGGCTCCACGGGCATGCCCAAGACACGGCTCAACATCGAGGACTTCCAGATTGACTATGAGATGTTCAGCGAGACGCTTTCCGCCACCGCCTTTCCCCGCGGCGCCGACTGGCTGATGCTCGGCCCGACGGGGCCGCGGCGGCTGCGCCTCTCGATCGAGCATCTCGCCCAGCACCGGGGAGGCATCGCCTTCTTCGTGGACCTGGACCCGCGCTGGGTCAATCAGATCGTGAAGGACCATCGCTTCAGGGAGCTTCAGGCCTACAAGAGCCACGTGATCGATCAGGCGCTGAAGGTCCTCAAGGGACACGACTCGATCCGGTGCCTCTTCACCACGCCGAAGCTGCTGGAGGCTCTGTGCGAGAGGATCTCCCTTAAAAACGCGGGGATCACCGGCATCTTCTGCGGCGGGACGGAGATGACGGCGCAGTTTCACCGCTTCGTGCGCGAGGAGCTGGCGCCGGGCATCGACTTCGTTCCGACCTACGGCAACACGCTGATGGGGCTGGCCTGCCCCAAGCCGTTCGATCCGGCCGATGATTACGCGATCACCTACTACCCGCCCTCCCCGCGTGCCGTCTTCGAGCTGGTGCGGCCCGACGATCCCGAGACTCCCGTCGCCTACGGCGAGACCGGCCGCGTGATGCTGACCACGCTGACGCGGGACTTCTTCATGCCGCGCTTCCTCGAGAGAGACGAGGGGGAGCGCGCCCGTCCCTGCGAGCGGTTTCCGTGGGACGGAGTGTCGAACCTGAGGCTGCTCACTTCTCTTCAGGAAAGCGTCGTAGTGGGAGTCTACTGATGCTCCACGTCCCCGTCCTGCGCGCCGGCCGACCATACCGCAGCCTCGATCTCTTCCGCCTGAAGGACGCGCGCACCGGAGAGACAGTGGCCGAGGTGAGCCAGGCCAATCGAGGCCTGATCGCCATGGATCTCCTCCAGGCCGGTCGCAACCGCGGGATCCTGAGACGGCGCGAGACGGAGGATCTCATCGCGATCTGCGGGAAGGCGGCTTATATGTTCTCGCAGAGCGATCTCCCGGTGGACGGCGCCACGTCGCACTCTCCCGCGCAATACCTCGATCATCTGTCCTCCACGACGGGGATGCCGCTGGCACTCTGCCGCGCCAACATGGAGAAGATCCGCTTCGTGCTGCACGAAATGCGACGGGTGCTTGCAGGCTGGACGCGCGGCCTTCCTCTCTCGATCCTGGACCGCGGATGGGGGACGGAGGCGGATCGCGGCGTCTCCTACATCGGGCAGACGGAGGCTCTCGGCGCGGTGCTTCCTTCCAACTCGCCCGGCGTGCACTCGCTCTGGGTGCCCGCCTTCCCTCTCAAGATGCCGCTGGTCCTGAAGCCGGGACGCCAGGAGCCGTGGACGCCTCTGCGCATCGCGCGGGCGCTGATGGCCGCGGGTGCGCCGCCTCAGGCGTTCAGTCTCTATCCGAGCGATCATTCGGGCGCCAACGAGATCCTGCTGCGGTGCGGTCGCTCGATGCTGTTCGGCGACGCGGGCACGCTGCGGGCGTGGCAGGACGACCCGCGTGTGCAGCTCCACGGCCCGGGATGGAGCAAGGTGATTCTGGATGAAGACGCGGCGGCCTCATATAGGGGCCACCTGGATCTGATGGTCACATCGATCGCCGAGAACGGCGGCAGATCCTGCCTCAACGCTTCAGGGGTGTGGACCGCGGGGCACGGCCGCGAGATCGCCGAGGCTCTGGCCGGCCGGTTGGCGGCGATCGAACCGCGGCCCCTCAATGATCCTGCCGCGTCGCTCGCGGCCTTCACGGACAGGCGGCAGGCGATCGCGATCTCGGAGCACATCGATCGATTGCTGAGGGTGCCGGGGGCGGAGGACCTCACGGCGCGCGCGCGCGACGCGGAGAGGGTCGTGCAGGTGGATGGGTGCACGTTCCTGAGGCCGACGCTGGTCTGGTGCGAGGATCCGGAACATCCACTGGCGGGCTGCGAATTCCTGTTCCCATTCGCCACGGTGGTGCAGGTGAACCAGTGTGAGATGGCGGCCCGGATCGGCCCGACGCTGGTGGCCACCGCGCTGACCCGGGACCAGGACTTCGTGGTCGAGCTGCTGGATTGTCCCACGATCGACCGGCTCAACCTGGGAGAGATCCCCACCTGCCGGGTGTCATGGGATCAGCCCCACGAAGGAAACCTCTTCGAGCACCTGTACCGGCAGCGGGCGGTGCAGACCGCCCCGGCGGCGTGAGGTCATCGCATGGCGACTCAGGATAGACGGTTCATGATCCCCTCGGGGGCCACCGCGTGCCTGAGCGCGGAGCGCTCCTTGGGCTTGTGGAGGGCTCCCTTCGGCGGCGCGAGCGTCATCTTCGGCGCGGGGACGCTCGCCGGTCTGGGGGGGCTGGCCGCGGAGCTTCACGCCCGGCGCGTCCTGCTGGTGACCGATCCAGGGGTGCGCAAGGCGGGCCACGCCGCCCGCGCCGAGGCTTCGCTCGCGTCGGAATCTTTGCGCGTGTCGATCTTCGACGGCGTGGACGTGAACCCGACGACCCGCCACGTCGAGGAGGGGGCGGCCTTCGCGCGCGGGCAGGGCATGGACCTCATCGTGGGGCTGGGGGGCGGAAGCGCCATGGACTGCGCCAAGGGGATCAACTTCCTCGTCACCAACGGCGGCCGCATGGAGGATTACTGGGGGACCGGCCGCGCCGTCAAGCCGATGCTCCGTTCGATCGGCATCCCCACCACCGCGGGGACGGGAAGCGAGATGCAGTCGTATGCCCTTATCGAGCAGGAGGGCTCGCGCCGGAAGATGGCTTGCGGTGACGAGAAGGCGCGCTTTGCCGCGGTGATCCTTGACCCGGAGCTCACGGCCACCTGCCCGCGCGGTCTGGCCGCCGTCTCCGGTCTGGATGCGATCTCCCACGCCATCGAGAGCTACGTGAGCACCCGAGGCAACCCGATCTCCCGGATGCTCGCGCGGCAGGCCTGGTCACTGCTCTCGAGCGCCTTCGCATCCGCCCTGACCGGTCCCGCGGATGCCGAGGCGCGCGGCCGGATGCTGCTAGGAGCGCATCTGGCGGGCGCGGCGATCGAGGCTTCGATGCTGGGCGCGGCCCATGCCTGCGCGAACCCGCTGACGTCGGGCTACGGCGTGGCGCACGGCGCCGCGGTCCTGCTGATGCTTCCCCACGTGATCCGGTACAACGAGCCGGTCGCGGGGCGGATGTACGCGGAGTTGCTGAAGGCCGATGAGAGCGGCGGCTCGGGAGGGATGGCTGAGCGAGTGACGTGGATGAGGGATCTGGGCGGACTGCCGGCGAGACTGCGCGACGCCGGGGTCCCCGAAGAGGCGCTTGCGCGGCTCGCGGGGGAGGCCGCCCAGCAGTGGACAGCCGAGTTCAACCCGCGGCCCGTGGCCGAGCGGGATCTGAGGACGCTGTATGAGTCGGCTTACTAATATGATGGCCGCGGCGCTCGCCCTCATGTTCCTGCTGGGGACAGCAAGCGTGAACCGGCCCGCGGGACAGCCTGCCGCCGAGGAGTGGCCCATCTTCCGCGGCGACACGCACCTCACGGGTGTGGCGCGCGGCGATCTGCCTCGCAGCCTGGATCGGCTCTGGACATTCCAGGCCGGAGGGGACATCGAGTCCACCGCGGCCGTGCGGCAGGGCTCGGTCTTGTTCGGATCACTCGATGGGCACCTCTACTGCGTGGCGCTTGGCTCCGGTGAGCGGAAGTGGACATACGAGGGCGGCGCCCCCATCAAGTCCTCCCCATCGATCTTCGACGACACCGTGTACTTCGGCGACGAGAAAGGGGTCTTTCACGCGGTAAACGTGCGGGACGGCAAGCGCCGCTTCGTCTTCCAGGCCGATGCCGCGATCGTCTCGTCGGCCACGGTCGCCTCGGGCAACGTCATCTTCGGATCCAACGACAACAATCTCTACGCGCTGTCGGTATCGGACGGCAAGCTCGCATGGAAGCTGGCCACGGGCAGCTATGTATACGGGACGCCCGCCCTCGCCGGCGATTCTCGAGAGCCCGTCATCGTCTCGGCGGGATGCGACGGATATCTGCGCGTGGTGCGCGCCAGGGACGGCGCGGAGCTCAAGAAGCTGGAGCTCGGATCGTACGTCGGGGCCAGCCCGGCCGTGGACGGTGGGCGCGCCTACGTGGGCACGTTCGAGAACGAAGTGCTGGGCATCGATCTCGAAACGCCGAAAGTCGTCTGGCGCTACGAGCACCCGGAGAGGAAGTTCCCCTACTACTCCTCGGCGGCCGTGTCCGGGTCGATCGTCGTGGTGGGCGGCCGCGACAAGATGGTGCACGCCCTCGACGCCGCGACCGGCAGATCCCTCTGGATCTACTCGGCGCGCGCGAAGGTCGACTCCTCCCCCGTCATCGTGGGTGAGCGGGTCTTCACCGCCACGACAGGCGGCGACATCATGGCCCTGAACCTGACGACGGGGGAGCTTCTCTGGCGGTTCGAGACCGGCTCCTCGATCACCGCCTCTCCCGCCGTGGCCGCGGGCCGCCTGCTGATCGGAACCACGGATGGCGTGATGTACGCGTTCGGAGCGAAATGATGCCTGGGGAAGCGACAGTGAAGACCGGGCAGCCGGCGGAGGTCGGCAGCGTCTTCATCTCCAACTATCCACCCTACTCGGCCTGGACGGCGGATCAGGTTCCCGCCGCGATGGAGGCGCTGGACGCGCCGCCTTCGCCGGGGGCGACCCTCGGGCTCTACCTGCACATTCCCTTCTGCCGCATCAGGTGCAAGTTCTGCTACTACAAGGTCTACACGGAAATGGACAGCGCGCAGGTGCGCGCGTATCTCTCCGCCCTGACGAAGGAGGTGCGCCTCTACGGCCGGATGCCCGCCGTGACGGGCCGATCCCTCAGGTTCGTCTACTTCGGTGGCGGCACGCCATCCTTCATCAGCGCACGCGACCTGCGGGCCCTGGCTTCAGACCTGAAGAGCGAACTTCCGTGGAGCGGCGCCGAGGAGATCACGTTCGAGTGCGAGCCGGGCACGCTCACCCAGGCGAAGCTGGAAGCGATCCGTGAAATCGGCGTCACGCGACTGAGCCTGGGAGTGGAGAACTTCAACGACGAGATCCTCAAGGAAAACGGCCGCGCGCACCTGTCGGCCGAGATCTTCCGCGTGATCCCTTGGATCAAGGCGCTCGCCTTCGATCAGCTCAACATCGATCTGATCGCGGGCATGGTGGGAGAGAGCTGGGAGAGGTGGCGCGAATCGGTGCGCAGGACCATCGAGCTCGATCCCGACAGCGTCACGATCTACCAGATGGAGCTGCCGTACAACACGGTGTTCTCGCAGGACCTGCTGGGCGGAAAGCGCGAGCTGTCTCTTCCCGATGGGACTCTCAGGAGAGCGTGGCACGACCACGCCATCAATGAGCTGGGCTCGCACGGCTACGAGATCTCCAGCGCCTACACGATGGTGAAGAAGGACCGCGATGCCCGGTTCGTCTACCGCGACGCCGTCTGGCACGGCAGCGACATGCTTGGCGCAGGGGTGGCTTCGTTCTCTCACCTCAACGGTGTCCACTTGCAGAACGCGAGCGAGTGGGGGGACTACCTCGGCCGCCTCGAGGCGGGAGAACTGCCCCTCGCCCGCGCGTTCAAGCCGAGTCCTTCCCAGCGCCCTCTGAGGGAGATGATCCTTCAGCTCAAGCTGGGGCGGATCCGGACCGACTACTTCAAGGACAAGTTCGGCGTGGAGATCCTGAGCTCGTTCGCCCCCGCGTTCGAGCGCCTCCGGGAGACCGGGATGCTCCGCGTCAATGAGGGGCAAGTGGATCTGACGCGTGAGGGGCTCCTTCGCGTGGACAGCCTGCTGCCCGAGTTCTACGAGACCGAATACCGCAACGCGCGGTACACGTAAGAAGGTAAACCCGGCGATTTCCGGCGCCTCGCCGCGTCGTCCGATGACGCGGGCTCCGGCGCCAGACAAGAGGTTGTCATGCGACCCATCGAAGCCCCCCGTCTCTTTCGGATCGCGATCGTCATGACCGCAGTGGCCGTCGCGGCCGCAGCGGCGCCTCCCGCAACCGCCGCCGACGCCGGCAAGTCGGGCTGGCCCCAGTACCGCGGCCCGGCCAGTGACGGCGTCTCCGCGGAAACCGGACTGCTGAAGACCTGGCCTGAGGCCGGCCCGAAGGTGCTCTGGAAAGTGCCGCTCGGAGGCGGCTACTCAGGCATGTCCGTCGTGGGCAACAGGCTTTACACGATGTACTCGCTCGCCGGCGATGAAGCTCTCGGCTGCTATGGCACCGAGGATGGCAAGCAGATCTGGCGGCTGAAAGTGGACGCCACGCGCTCGGACGACATGGGTGACGGCCCACGCTCGACCCCCACGGTGGATGGCGACCTGGTGTACGGCCTCGGCGCGCAGGGGATGCTCGTCGCGGCCAGGACGGCCACGGGCGAGAAGGTCTGGGAGAAGGACCTGAAAGCCGCCTTCGGCGCCCGCGTTCCGCAATGGGGCATCTCCACGTCTCCGGTGGTGGAGGGAGCCCTCTTGCTGATGGACGCGGGAGGCGGCCCCGGCAAATCTCTCGTGGCGCTCGACAAGAAGACGGGCGAAACCCGCTGGACCGCCTACACCGACCGGCCCGGCTATTCGACGCCTCTGGGGGTGGAGATCCAGGGCGTCCGGCAGATTCTCTCGTTCGCGGGCTCTTCGCTCGTCTCGGTGGCTCCGGCCGATGGAAAGGTGCTGTGGAGCGTGCCGTGGAAGACCTCCTACGACGTGAACGCCGCGATGCCGGTCTTCGTGCCGCCCGACAAGGTCTTCATCTCCTCCTCGTACGACACGGGCGGCGCGTTGTACGCGGTGAGGAAGTCGGGCGACACGTTCGATGTCTCCGAGGTGTGGAAGAACCGCAGCATGAAGAACCATTTCAACTCCTCGATCTTCAACGGCGGCCACATCTACGGGTTCGACGACGCGACCCTGAAGTGCGTTGACGCCGCCACGGGGCAGGAGAAGTGGAGCCAGCGGGGCTTCAAGAAAGGATCGCTGCTGCTGGCGGACGGCCACCTGATCATCTTCAGCGAGGATGGGCTGCTGGCGCTGGCCGAGGCCACGACGGCGGGATACAAGGAGAAGGCGAGAGCCCAGATCCTGGAGGGGCGGACCTGGACGATGCCCACGCTGGCCGGAAAAAAACTTTTCCTGCGCAACCAGAAGGACATGGTGGCACTGGATCTCGCGGGCTGACAGCGAAAGGAGATCATGATGCGCATCTTGCGATCCACCGCTCCACTGTTGTTCGCCGCGGCGCTTCTCTCCCCGCCGATCCTGTCCGCCGAGGTGGGCGACAGCGCCGATGAAAACCCCGTCCCCCCAACGGCCGCGGCGGCCGTGCCGCCCGTGAACGTGACCGTGGTGGGAAGCCTTCCCTACATCCCGACGTCCAACACCATCCTCACGCGGCTGCCGCTGATGCTCCGGTTGACGCCCGCCAATGTCGGTACCGTGGGCGAGCAGCTCCTGCACGAGCAGGGCGCGCTCATCCTCGGCGATGCCCTGCTCAACGTCAGCGGATTGAACGTGCAGACGCAGTCCGGCGTGACGGACTTCTTCCTGATCCGCGGCTTCGACTCGTTGAGCAGCTCGCTGGTGCTGACGGACGGCGCTTCCGAGCCCGAGGCAGCCTTCTACCAGATGTACAACGTCGAGCGCGTGGAGGTTCTGAAGGGCCCGGGAGGCCTCTTGTACGGGAGCAACCCGCTGGCGGGCGCCGTCAACATCGTTCGCCGGCAGCCGCAGCCCGGTACGTTCGGCCGGGCCGGCGTATCGGCGGGATCGTTCGGCACCTATGACGGGACGGTGGACTACAACCAAGCCTCGACGGACGGGACCCTGGCGTTCCGGCTCAACTCGACGTGGCGGCAGTCGGACTACTGGCGTGACGACAAGGAGAACAGAAACCTCGCGGTGAACCCCGCATTCACCTGGCGCATCGGGGGAAAGTCCTCCCTCAACGTGAACCTCGAGTACGTGGACACCGACTACGCGCCCGACAGCGGCCTGCCTCTGTTCGGCGGAGAGATCCCGGACGTGCCGAGGGCGACATCCTACCAGACTCCCTTCGACAGTTCGGACCAGCAGCTCTCGCGCGTGCAGGTTGACTTCGACGTGAAGCTGAGCGATGCCTGGAGCCTGCGCAACAAGACCTACTATCGCGACCTCGATTGGACGGCCGACGGGACGTTGATCACCGGTGTGGCGCCGAGCTTCGTCACCTTTAGGCCCGAAGTGCAGCGCGCGCTGCAGATGCTCGACGACCGCCAGCGGTTCGCGAGCAATCAGGTCGAAGCCGTCCTTTCCACCAAGACCGGCGCCGTCGAGCACGAGGTCGTGGCCGGACTGGAGACGGCGCGCTTCGGCGACGACTTCACGCTCGATGTCGCATTCCTGCCGTCGATCGATCTCTTCGATCCGGTCGAGACGGCCCGCCAGCCCTTCGCGGGGGTAAAGCTCGCGGCGGGGGAGTGGAAGAGCCTTGTGCTGGCCCCGTACGTCATCGATCAGATCAAGTTCTCCGAGCGCTTCTCGGCTCTTGCCGGCGCCCGGCTGGACGTCATTGATTTCGAGGACGGTGTCCCCGCCTCCTCCCGGCCCTCCTGCGCCGCCGCCCCGCAGGACGACGGCTGCGTGAACTCCCGGCGTGACAGCGAAGTGAGCCCCATGGGCGGCCTGGTCTACTCCCCCACGAGCAGCCTGAGCTTCTACGCCAACGCGGGCCGCGCCTTCGCGCCGCCGTCGGACCGTCTGATGAGGGAGCGCGAGCCGGAGCGGAGCCGGCAGTACGAGGTCGGCGCGAAGATGGAGCGATCGGGTGGAAAGCTGCAGCTCACGATCGCCGCCTACCGGATGGAGCGCGAGAACATACCGATCGTGGACGACAACGGGTTCACGCAGCAGGCCGGCGATCAGCTCTCGCGCGGGATCGAAGTGGAGTTCGCCGCTGAGCCCATCGCGCGCCTGCGGACGTTTCTCTCGTACGCCTTCAACGATTCCGAGCTGACGCGGTTCTCGGAGCAGCTCGTGGTGGGGTTCGACCCCAACACCTTCACGCCGATCTTCGCCACGTTCGACCGGTCGGGCAATACCCCCGCGTTCGCCCCACGCCACATCGTGAACGGGTGGGTGAGCAAGGGGCTGCCGGGGGGATGGAACGTGGCCCTCGGCGGCCGGTTCGTCGGTGATCAGTTCATCGCGGAGGACAACGCCTTCACGATCGGCTCCTACGCCGTGTGCGACGCCGCCGTCTCGTACACGCGCGGCGACTGGGAGTTCAGACTCAACCTGAAGAACCTGACCGGCCGGGAGTACGAGACGCGAGGGTTCGGATCGAGCTCCGTGATTCCCGCGCCGCCGTTCTCGGCATATGCGGGCGCGCAATACAAGTTCTGATCCGAGCGTGGAGCGACATCCGGTGCAGAAACCAAACAGCGTCGATGTGATCGTGATCGGCGGCGGTCCGGCGGGCTCCGCCACCGCCACGCTGGTCGCGAAGCAGGGCAGGAGCGTGCTGCTCCTGGAGAAGGAGACGTTTCCCCGGTTCCGCATCGGCGAGTCGTTCATGCCGGCCACCTACTGGACGTTTCTGAGGCTGGGGATCCTGGACAAACTGAAGGCCAGCCACTTCACGCGAAAGCACAGCGTTCAGTTCTTCATCAAGGACGGCAGGCCGACGGTTCCCTTCTACTTCTCGGATGCTGATCCGCACGAATCGTCGAGCACCTGGCAAGTGGATCGCGGCGAGTTCGACCAGCTCATGCTCGATCACGCCGCCGAATCCGGTGTCGATGTCCGCCAGGGGGCCGCCGTACAGGAGGTCCTCTTCGAGGGCGGCCGTGCCGTGGGCGTGCGGGCGGACATCCCAGGCGCCGGCCTCTCCGAGGCGCGTGCGAAGGTGGTTGTGGACGCAACCGGCCAGGCTGCGCTGCTGGCGAAGACGTTGAAGCTGCAGCAGTTCGACTCGAAGCTGAAAAACGCCGCCGTGTTCACTCGTTACAAGGGCGCCCTCAGGGACAAAGGAAGGGATGAAGGCGCCACGCTCGTCTTGCACACGGACAACGAGCAGGCGTGGTTCTGGTACATCCCGCTGGCCGGAGACGTCGTCAGCGTCGGCGTCGTGGGGTTGATGGACTATCTGATCAAAGGGCGCTCGGGAGATCCGCAAAAGATCCTCGACGAAGAGGTCGCGCGATGCCCGGCCCTGCAGCCCCGCCTGACCAACGCGCGGCAGGTGGGCTGGATGAGGGTCCTGAGGGATTTCTCCTACATTTCCCAGCGAATCGCCGGTGACGGCTGGGTGCTCGTGGGGGACGCCTTCGGCTTTCTGGATCCGATCTACTCCTCGGGTGTCCTGCTGGCGCTCAAGGGCGCCGAGTTCACCGCGGATGCCATCGGAGAGGCGTTTTTGGCGGGTGATTTCTCCGGCGCGCGGCTGGGCAGGCACGGGCCGCGTTTCGTGGAAGGCATGGAAGCGCTACGCCATCTCGTATACGCCTTCTACGCCCCTGAGTTCCACTTCAAGCACTTCCTCGAGCGCCATCCACAGTGCCGGCGCGACCTGACCCACGTCCTCAGCGGCAACGTGTTCCGGCACCCGACCGACGGTCTGTACGCGAGCATGGATACGATGCTCAACCTTCCGGGCTACCGGCCTCTTTCGCTTTCCGAGTCCTCTCGTTGAACAAGACCTTGCTGCGCGTGCTCGCCTGGACAGGGCTGCCTGTCCTTTACGTCCTTCACAACGACTTCTGGCTCTGGGATGATCCGCGCATGGTCCTTGGACTTCCCGTGGGGCTGACCTACCACGCGGCGTTTTGTATAGCTGCCACCGTCGTGATGTGGCTCCTGGTGACGTATGCCTGGCCCGCGCATCTGGAGGTCGAGCCGCGGGACCAGGAGCGCCGATGATCCTGGCCGTCCTGCTCGTCTACATCATCCTGGTGCTGGTCATCGGATTGGCGAGCCACAAGCTGTTTCGCGGCACCGGTGAGGATTTCTTCGTCGCGACCCGCACCATCGGGCCGTTCGTCCTGCTGATGTCGCTGTTCGGGACCAACATGACGGCCTTCTCACTTCTGGGCGCCTCGGGAGAGGCCTACCATCGCGGCATCGGGGTGTTCGGTCTGATGGCCTCCTCCTCCGCGCTCGTCATCCCGGCGGTTTTTTACTTCGTGGGGACGAGGCTGTGGTCCCTGGGCAAGCGGTACGGATACGTCACGCAGGCTCAGTATTTCCGTGATCGATGGGGTTCGGGACTCCTGGGGCTCCTGCTCTTCTTTGTCTTGACCTTGCTACTGATCCCGTACGTCCTCATCGGGATGATGGCGGGAGGGATCACGGTCAACCAGGTCACCGCCGGAGAGATCCCCGAGTGGGTGGGCAACCTGATCATCTGTGGCGTCGTGCTGGTCTACGTCATGTACGGAGGGATGCGCGGCACCGCATGGGTCAACACCTTCCAGACCCTGGTCTTCATGGTCTTCGGCGCCCTCACGCTGGCCGTGGTCGTCCGTCAGCTCGGCGGCCTCGACAACGCCCTGGCCCGGGTCACGCAGAGCCATCCCGATCTCCTGATCCGCGGCGGCAGGATCAAGAAGCTGGAGCTTCTCACCTACACCTGCATCCCGCTTTCGGCCGGGATGTTTCCGCACCTGTTCATCCACTGGCTCACGGCCCAGCGCGCCGCCTACTTCCGCTACACTATCTCGCTCTACCCGGTCTGCATCGCCTTCGTCTGGGTGCCCAGCGTGCTTCTGGGGATCCTGGCCGCGGCCGACTTCCCCGGGCTGCCGCCGGCCGCCGCCAACACGGTCATCCTCAAGCTGATCACTTTGCACGCGCCGGGGTTTCTCGCGGGACTTCTCGCCGCGGGCGTGTTCTCCACGTGCATGAACTCGCTGGACTCGCAGGTGCTGTCACTGGGCACGATGTTCACGCACGACGTCGTGAGGCGCTACAGCTTCCATGACCTCATGAGCGAGAAGCAGGAGCTGATGGTCGGGCGGACATTCGTCGCAGTGATCCTGGTCATCACCTTTTTTCTGTCACTCGTCACCACGCGCAGCATCTTCAAGCTAGGCATCTGGGCCTTCACCGGATTCGCCGCGCTGTTCCCGATCGTCGTCTCGGCGCTGTTCTGGAAGCGAAGCACGAAGCACGGCGCCATCGCAAGTGTCGTCACGGTGGCAATCCTCTGGACCTACTTCTTCCTCGTGGCCGGCGACAACCCCGACTACACCGTGGGTCAGACGGGCGTCATGCCGGTCGGGGTCATCCTTGCCGCCTCCACCGCCGCCATGGTGCTCGTCTCGTTGATCACCAGGCCGCCCGGCGAAGAAGTGCTGGAGCGGTTCTTCCCCCGCAGATGAAGATCGCCTATGTCTCCGCCGGCGCCGCCGGCATGCTGTGCGGAAGCTGCGTGCACGACAACACGCTGGCGGCGGCCATTCGCAAGCTCGGCCATGACATCGTCCTGATCCCCACCTACACTCCGATTCGGACGGACGAGGAAAACGTCAGCCTGGGGCGCGTGTTTTACGGCGCGGTGAACATCTACCTGCAAAACAGGGTACCGTTGCTCTCGCACACCCCCCGGATGCTCGACCGCCTGCTCGACCACCCGTGGCTTCTGGCGCTCGCGTCGCGCCTCGGCTCCTCCACCAGTGCCGCCGATCTCGGCGGACTGACCTTATCTGTGCTGTCCGGCGAGGAGGGAGGGCAGCGCAAGGAGCTGCAGCGGCTGGTCTGGTGGCTTCGGGATGATTTCAAGCCGGAGATCGTCCACCTCACCAACTCGATGTTTCTCGGGCTGGCCGGGCCGATGAAGCGCGAGCTGGGGGTGCCCGTGATCTGCTCCGTTCAGGGAGAGGACCTGTTCCTGGAGGGGCTGCGCGAGCCCTGGCGCGAGAGAGTGCTCCACATGATGCGGGCCAAGGCGAAGGACGCCGACCTGTTCATCGCCACCAGCCGCGAGTACGGCGAACGGATGCGCGAGATGCTGGCCCTGCCCGAACGAAAGATGCGGACCGTGCCCCTCGGATTGAACCTTCGCGGGCACGGTGATGCGGCGCGGGATGAGCGCGTGAACGAGCGGACGACCGGCCCGTTCGTCATCGGTTACCTGGCGCGCATCTGCCCCGAGAAGGGACTGCACCTTCTGGCTGAGGGGTTCCACCTTCTCGCGCGACGGGTGGGAGCCGACCGCGTATCGCTGAAGGTCGCTGGGTACCTGGGCCCACGCGATCGCGCCTACTTCACACAGGTGACGCGGCGGATCGCGTCCTTGGGACTGGCCGGGAGCGTCACCTACCTGGGCGAGGTGGACCGCGCCGAGAAAATCAGGTTCCTCAACGGGCTCGACGTGCTGTGCGTGCCCACGATCTACCGCGAGTCGAAGGGATTGTCGGTCCTCGAGGCGCTCGCCAACGGCGTGCCCGCCGCTCTGCCTCGCCACGGCTCCTTCCCGGAGATTCTGGAAAAGACGGCCGGCGGGGTGATGTTTCCGCCCGGGTCGGCTACTGGCCTGGCGGAGGCGCTCTTGAGTCTGATGGACGATCCCGCCCGCCGCCGGGCCCTGGGCGAAAACGGCCGGGCGGCGGTGAGGCGCTTCTATTCCGACGTCGTGATGGCGGAGGAGACCTTGAAGGTGTACCTTGAGGCCCTGTCTCCGGAGGAGCCGGCCTGATGGGAGGCGTATGCACGAGCTGATTGCGAAGCGCCGCATCGAGTTCTCCGACACCGACGCGGGGGGGGTCGTGCACTTCAGCCGCTACTTCATCTTCATGGAGACGGCCGAGGACGAATTCCTGAGGTCGCTGGGCTGGGGGTTCACCTTCGAGCACGAGGGAAGGCCCGGCGGCTGGCCCAAGGTGGATGTCTCCTGCGAGTATCTAGCCTCGGCGCGCTACGGCGAGGAGATCGAGGTCCACCTGAAGGTCCTCAAGGTGACGCGGAGTACGATCACTTACGGGTTCACCCTGCGCAGGGGCGAAACCGAGCTGGCCAGAGGGCGGACGACGTCGGTGTGCTGCACCAGAACACCCGGGGGCGGATTCGAGTCGATCCCGATCCCGGGCGATCTCGCCCGCCGGATCGAGCCGGCGCCGCGGTAGACGCGCGGAATGACAAATTCGATCTCCCTGGTCGTAGCGGACCTCCACAAGAGCTACCGGCTGGGCCCCGACACGATCGAGGTGCTCCGGGGGATCTCGTTCCGCATGCAGGCTGGCCAATCGCTGGCGATCGTGGGGCCTTCGGGCGCGGGCAAGAGCACGCTGCTGCACCTCATCGGGACGCTCGACGCGCCCACCTCGGGCACGATCGAGATCGGCGGGCGAATGCCTCACATCCTGCCCGAGCCGGAGTTGGCGGTGTTCCGCAACCGCGCCATCGGGTTCGTGTTCCAGGACCATCATCTGCTGCCGCAGTACTCGGTGCTCGAGAACGTCCTGCTGCCCGCGATGGCTCTGGGCAAGGGTGGCGCAGCGGCCGAGCGCAGGGCCGTTGAGCTGATCGAGCGCGTCGGCCTGTCGGGACGTCTGGCTCATCGGCCCGCGGAGCTCTCCGGAGGCGAGAGGCAGCGCGCGGCGGTGGCCCGCGCGCTCGTCAATGGCCCCGGCCTGCTGCTGTGCGACGAGCCGACCGGCAACCTCGACGCGACCTCGGCCGCCGGCGTGGCCGCGATGCTGTTCGACCAGCACCGGCGCGAACGCAACATCCTGATCGCCGTCACGCATGGTCTCGAGCTGGCCGCCATGTTCGAGCGCCGGCTCAAGCTGTCGGAGGGCGTTTGCTCCGAAGTCTGACCTATTACCGGTGGATCAACATGGCCGTGGCACTGGGAGCGGCCACGACCTGCGCCGTGCTCACCGGGGCTCTGCTGGTGGGCGATTCGGTGCGTGGGAGCCTCGCGGACCTGACGCTGGATCGGCTGGGGTCAATCGATCGGGCGCTGGTCTCCACGCGCTACCTCCGCGAGTCGCTCGTCGAGGCACTTGATGGCCCCGGCTCCGCGGGATCGGAGGCGGCTACCGCGCCGGCCATCATCCTGAAGGGCGCCGCGGTGCACGCCGCCTCGCGCGCCCGCGCGGGGAAGATCAACATCCTCGGCGTGGACGGCAGGTTCGCGGCTCTGTACCCTCCCGCCGCGGCTGCCGCGGGCCTGACTCTCTCGCGCGAGCCGGCCCGGGGCGAGCCTCGGGTGTTCCTCAACGGCTCGCTGGCGCGGGAGCTGGGCGCATCGGAGGGCGATCCGATCCTGCTGTCGTTCCCGCGCGCGAGTGATGCGCCACCCGACAGCCTGCTGGGCCGGCGCGACCTCGAGAACGTCGTGGCCACCATGCGATGCCGGCTGGCCGGCGTCATTCCAGACGAAGGGCCAGGCTTGTTCGATCTCTCGGCGCGGCAGGCGCGGCCGCGTAACGCCTACCTCTCCCTGTCCGATCTGCAGCGCGCGCTGCGCCGGGAGGGGAGGATCAACGCCCTTCTGGCGGCGGGCGGCGCTTCTCCCGCATCCGACGTCGCCCTCAAGGTCACGCAGGCTCTCGATCTGGACGACATGGGACTCCTCCTCTCCCGCACTCCCGATCATCTCTCCATCGAGAGCCGTGAGTTCGTCCTGAGGCCCGAGGTGGCCGAGGGGGTCGAGTCGGTGGCCGCTTCGATGGGAGCCTCCGTGCAGCGCGTGCTGACCTACCTCGCGGTGCGGATGAGCTCGAGCCGAGGATCGGTGCCCTACTCCACCATCACCGCGGTGAGCAACGCGGGTCCGCCCTTTTCCGGGCTGTGGCTGGAGGACGGAAGCCCGGCCCCCGCTCCGAAGGAAGGCGAGATTCTGCTCGATGCGTGGGCGGCACAGGATCTCCACGCCGTCGCGGGGGACGAGGTGGACGTGACCTACTTCGTCGTGGGCGAGAAGGAGGATCTTCTGACCAGGACCGCCCTTTTCCGCGTGAGCGGAATCGCCGCGATGCGAGGGCTGGCGGTGGATCGAACCCTCACTCCTGACTATCCCGGCATCAAGGGAGCGCCCGACATCGCCTCGTGGAACCCGCCCTTCCCCGTCGAGCTGAACCGGATCCGCCCGCACGACGAGGAGTACTGGGACCGGTACGGCGCCGCTCCCAAGGCGTTCGTGTCGGAAGTCGATGCGAGACGCCTCTGGACGAGCCGATACGGGAACACCACGGCGCTGCGCGTCGTGCCTCCCGCGGGGACGGACCTCCAGCAGTTCGCGGGGCGCCTGAGCGCGGGAATCAAGCGCGAGCTTCCTCCCGAGCTGTTCGGCCTGCGCTTCCGGGATGTCAAGGACGAGGGCCTGCGGGCCTCCGCGGGAGCCACTGATTTCGGGTCGCTCTTCCTGGCGTTCAGCTTCTTCCTGATCATCTCGTCCGTGTTGCTGTGCGGGCTGCTGTTTCGCCTGGGCGTGGAGTCAAGAGCGCGCGAGATCGGCGTCCTGCTCGCTTCCGGCTACCGGGTGCGCGCGGTGCTTGGGCGTTTCCTCCTCGAGGGATCGGTCATCGCCGCGGCCGGCGCCGGACTCGGTCTGGCCCTGGGCGTCGCCTACGCGGGGCTGCTGATGCTCGGCCTGCGGACGGTCTGGAAAGGAGCCTCGGGCTCCTCGCATCTGTTTCTCCACGTGAGCGCCGCCAGTCTCGCGGCGGGGGCGCTGTCCTCGCTTGCCACCGTCATCGCCTCGATCTTCTGGGCGCTTGGCCGGCTCAAGAGGATCCCGGTGCCGCTGCTTCTCTCGGGTCACGTCGCGGCCGGCGGCGGGCGGGCGCCGGGAAAAATCTCGACCTGGATCGCGTTCGGCGGGCTCGCGTCGGGGGTCGTCTTTTTCCTGGGCGCCGTCCTCACGGGGAGGAGCTCCGATCCGGCGCTTTCCTTCGGGATCGGCGCCTCGGTCCTGGCCTCGTCGCTGGCGTTCTTCGCCCGTTGGTGCCGCGCCCCGGGACGCCGCCGTCTTGTGAGGCCGGGCAGGAGCGCCTTCGCGGCGATGGCCGTGAGGAACTGCTCGTGGAATCCGGGCCGGAGCATCCTCAGCGCCATGTTGATCGCCTGCGCCTGCTTCATCATCGTCATGACGGCCGCGAGCCGCCGCGATGCGGAGGCTGGACCGCAAGATCGTCACTCGGGCTCCGGAGGCTACGCGCTCGTGGCGGAGTCGGACATCCCGCTGCACCAGGACTTGAACACCGCGGCGGGTCGGGCCGAGATGGGGTTTCCCGGCGAGGCGGAGCCACTGATGCGGGCGGCCACGGTCGTCTCCTTCCGGACCGTGCCGGGTGACGACGTGTCGTGCCTGAACCTGTACCGCCCCGAGCGCCCGCGCCTGCTCGGAGTGGCCGCTGCGCAGATCGAGCGCGGCGGGTTCGCCTTCCACGGCGCGATCGCGGACGTTGACAACCCATGGACACTCCTGAGGCAGGAGATCGAGCCCGGAGTGGTCCCGGCCATCGGCGACGTCAACTCCGTGCAGTGGATCCTCCACCTGGGTCTCGGACAGGACCTGGTCGTGCAGGACGAGTTCGGCCGGACGCTGCGCCTGCGTTTCGTCGCCTTGCTCGCGGGCAGTCCGTTCCAGAGCGAGGTCCTGATCCCGGAGAAGGCGCTCCTCGATCACTTTCCGAGCCACGGCGGGTACGCCGCATTCTTGATCGACGCCCCGCCCTCTTTGGCCGGCGAGATCGCGCGCGTCCTTAAGAGCGCGCTCGGCGCGCAGGGGCTCGACGTCGAGACCGTGGCGAGCCGCATCTCCGCATTCCATGCGGTGGAGAACACCTACCTCTCGACCTTCGAGGCCTTGGGAGGGCTGGGGCTGCTGCTCGGCACCCTGGGCCTGGGGATCGTGGTGGTCAGGAACGCCATCGAGCGGCGCGGCGAGCTGGCGGTGATGCGCGCTATCGGCTTCTCGCGGCCCCGGCTCACCGCTCTGGTGTTCGTGGAGAACGTCTTTCTTCTATGCTTCGGAATGACCGCGGGCACGGCCTCGGCGCTCGCCGCCGTGTCGCCGCGCTTCATCTCGGGCGCGAGCGGGTCGTCCTGGATCTCCGTCGGCGCCACGCTGGCGGCCGTGCTCGTCGTGGGTCTGGTCTCCACCCTCATCGCCGTCAGGTCGTCGCTGCGCGCGCCGCTGCTGCCGACACTGAAGGCGGAACGCTGAGATCGACCGGGCTACCCTCCGGCAATTTCACCCCCTGGTGAGATTCTTCATGAGTTTTTTTGCCTGTTGGTGAAAACCGCGGTAGACTCCCGATATGCGACCGTTGAGGCGGTACCTGCTTCAGCGATTGCATGCATCGTCGGCCGCGGAGCTCGGCATCGAATCGACTGCTGAGCGGACAGACGCGCTCAGCTCCGAAGGGATCAGGCTCTGCCCTGCGGGCACCTTCCTGTCGCGGCTTGTCTGATTCTCACTTGCTGGTGAGTGCGGGCGCCGGACCGACGATCTCGAACGCGACCTCGGCCGAAGCAGGTTCCTTCTCTCCCTCTGACATGCAGCGAAGATGATAGGCGTAGCTGCCGGGCCGCGGCGTCCAGTGCTCGATGCGGTCGGTGATCCGGAGGCACTCACCGGCCGGCTCGGGCCGCGCTGGCTCGAACCTCAGGATCGGAACCCCCTCTTCGGTGATGTAGCGCGTCAGCCGGTCCGGCGGACAACCGCCGCCACCGCACACGAAGGTCGTCACCTCCAGCGGCTCGCGTGCATCGGCGGGAGAGTCGCCTGCCGGGATCGGCCCGGTGACGATCGTCGTTCCATGTGATTCCTCCTGCTCGCTTTTCTTCCTGAGCAGCGGCAGGGTCGAGACGATCTGCCTGCGGCCCGAGCGCATCATCACGGGCCCTACCAGGCCCTCCTTGCCGGGGCGCGGCAGCGTGATGGTGGCTTCGGCCCCGCCGAAGACGTTGGCCGCGCGGTCGCGCACGAAGGCCACCATCCGGTAGCTTCCGGGCGACAGGTGAAGGAACCGTCGTTCGTGGACGACCCATGCCTCCGGTGCGCCGTTCCCTTCACTCCTGACCTCCGAGAGCCCGAGCATCTCCCAGCTTCCCTCGCCGTCGAGGCTCTCCAGCGCCGCACCCACTTCCCAGGCCCCCTGCCGGCCGGCGGCAGAGGGGAGCATCGTCAGGGCGCCGAGATCGAGCGCCACCTGGACGCGCATCTCCCATCGCCCCGCGTCGGCCCGGACCGGGATCAATCCCGCGGTGATCGGCAGGTCGCGAGCCGCTTGAGGATTGGCCAGGACCGACTGCGCCTTGCGCAGCCAGCGGTCCATGCTGGTGAGCGACTGCGTGACGTAGTCGTGCGGCAGCACGCGCCCGCCCACCCGCACGCTCACCTGGTGAAGCATTCTGACTCTGTCCGGCGGCGGCTGCAGTCCGATGCGATAGATGCAGGCGCACCGGCGCCGCGTCTCATCCACGGTGCGCGACAGGTCCGACGGCCCCCTGTTGTACAGCCCGCCGGTGGCGTCGGCCAGATCGAAGCCCAGATCCACCGCACCGTCGGCGAGTGGGCTGTAAAACTGAGAGTCGCCGAGGCTGGCCGGATGAATCGTGACGTGGGACGTCATGGCCTCCGCGGCCACTTCTTTCAGCCTCTGGACCTGGTTCCCGCTCGGCCGCCCGTACAGGCGTCCCGGGTCGATGTTGCCGTTCTGATGGAAGAAAATGAGCTGCTTGCGCCCGGGGACTCCCTCGAGGCCCGTGAGAAAGCGCTTGAGGCTCTCCAGGGAGCGCCTGCCCTGATGGTACTCCTCGGCGACGAGCGCAGGACAGATATGAGGCGACTCCTTGCACTCGATGAGCCTCGCTTCGTAGAACGAGGGATACGGATCATTAAGCCGGGGCTCAGCGAAGGCGGTATCCAGGGCCTCGATCAGCTTCCCGCGGTCGCTGGTGAAGGGGCAGAGAGTGCGCAGACCGGCCGCCGTTGCGTAGCCGGCGATCATCACGCGGTCCTCGGGCCGCATCACGTCATTCACCCAGCGCTTCGCCTCCTTCATCGCCCGCTGCCGCCCGTCCGTCTGGAGCTCGCTGAAGTCCATGTAGAGGACGAACTGGGCGGGCTCGGCGACCGCCTCGGAAGCGCCGGTGCCGACGTCTTCTGCCGTCCGCGGTTTCGCGGCGGCTCCTCCACCTGATGCCTCTGAGCCGCACGGACAGAGATCGTCCACGCTTTCGATCTGCCAGACCCGCCCGTCCACCAGCGCCGTGAAGTCCTTCTTCACGAGGCCCCGCACGGGGTTGCCCTTCTTGTCGGTGACCTCCACGTCCAGCAGCATCAAGGTCACCGTGGTCGTCTCGACCGCAAACCGCTGGAGCGGCTCTTCGGCCCGAGGGAAAGCCGGGGCCTGCAGGAGGCCGGCTCCGATCGCCAGCGCGATGGCAAGAATCGATCTGATTGTCATCGGGGCCCCTGAGCGCGCATGCAGTGAAACGGGCGATGAGCTCCGACTTTACACCATTGGCCTAGCCTCAAGAAGTCCTGCCCAAGTGGAAATTCCCCCGATGGACACTCACCGTGGAAGCGCGTAACCTACCTGCTGTACAGGAGAAGTGAATGTCCATGCCGTGCACAGGTTGCGGGTGGGAGGCGCCGGAGGGGAGCAGCGGATGCCAGGAAATGTTCGACGAGCTTCTGGCCCGCGATTTCTCGAACGTCGCCTACGGCCGGTCCCACCGCCTGATGGTCGACACCTACTGCCTCCAGCACCCCGAGCGGTACTGTATTTCCGCCAAGTCGCTGGCCGCGCACCTGGCCGGCCTGTGTTGCGCGTTCGAGCACGGCGCCCGTCCGGAGGTTTACCAGGCCCTGCAGCGGTGGCTGAACGGCCGCTCGCCCATCGAGAAGCCCGAGCTTCCCTCATTCCGCGGCACGGTCACGATAGCGGAGGCGCAGGCAGCGCCCGACGCCGCCGGATACGCGCAGGCGGTGGAGCGGTGGGCACGCTCCACATGGGAGGCGTACGCGATCCTGCATCCTCTGGCCCGGCGCTACTTGCAGGAGGCGAGCATGCCGATTCTCCGCCGGCGCAGAGAAGGGGCTTCGGGCGGGCAAACCCCACCGTCATGACGTCACGGGCAGCCGTTGTTGGTGACGTGCTGCGTGATGGCGGGACAGACGGCCGAGGCCCCGGCATAGGTCAGCTCGCCTCCAGAGTCGTCGCGGCTCCAGCTTCCATCGGTGGAGGCGCCGTCGGTGGTCGCCATGACGAACCAGACGTTGTCGGGCGGCGAGATCGTCGCGCTGCCCGACGCGGGCAGGTTGCAGGCGCCCCCTGCGAAGGAGCCGTAGCTCCCCAGGCTCCCCCAGTAGACGTTCACGGCGACGGCCGGACACTGGGTCGCGCCCCAGGTGAGGGCGAGGGCGCTTCCGCTGCTCGTGACGTCGAGCGGCAGCCCCGGCACCGACATGCCGTCGGGGATCGGCGGCGGCCCGGATGCGGCCGAGCTGCAGGAACCCGGGGTGAGCGCCTTGGTGATCTGGATGTCGTCGATCCACCAGTTGCCGTAAGGGTAGAGCAGGTCGCTGGAAAGCCGGAAGCGAATCTTGACATCGCCTCCCGCCCAGTTCACCAGGGACGCCATGTAGGTCGAGTAGACGAGATCGATGTCGCTGAAATAGGTATCGATGTTGCCCGTCGAGTCACAGAAGTTCAGCGGGAACTCGACCAGAGCTGGATAGTCAGGCGACAGGGGAAGGCGCGTCCAGTCGGAAAAGCCCGGCCCCGTGGCGATCTCCACCTGCCCCAAGGATCCTTCGGCGCCAAAGAACCCGAACGGATCGTACTCCAGATCATGCTTCGTGACGAAGGAGAGCTGCGGGCCCTCGCCGGGGCTTGCCAGCGCCAGCGTCGGGCTGACGAGGTCCGAGCAGACACCGTCCGAGCTTGCCGCGGTGTAGACCTTCACTCCGGTGTTTCCTCCCGCTGGTGCGATGGTCCAGGGAGGCGACGGAGTGAACGCCGCGGTGCCGGTATCGCCGGCGTCGTCCGTGAATGTGCCCAGGACCGGGGGCCCGTAAGGAGAGCCGGCGGCCTCCACGACGTTGCCTTCTTCATTGCCGTCGCGGCAAGGTCCGCCGTGGCCCGGCGCCGCGTCCTCGGCCCGCACGATGTAGTGGTAAGCCGTGGCATGTGCCAGGCCGACGGCGTCCGTGTATGAGGTCCCGCTCAGGCATCGAGCGATCCGGTTCGCCGCGGAGGGAGTGAAACCGGCGCTCTCGCTCCTGTAGACGTTGTACCGTACGTCGGTGCCGCACCGCGGGGTGGCCGTGTCCCAGCTCAGGTTGAGCGCGCAGCTCGACAGGCCGGCGCTCGCCGCGCTCGTCACGCCGCGGAACTCGGGCTGCAGGAAGCAGTCTCCCGTCGGGATGATCGAGGCGCATCCCGAAGGCGCCGACTCGCACGCGCTTTGTGAATCGGACGCGGCCACGACGTAGTAGCTGTAGGCCGCTCCGCCGGAGACGGTCATGTCGAGAAACGAGGTTCCCGTCACGCCCGCCGCAACGGGGATCCAGGGCCCGCTGGGGCACGCCCCGAAGCTGCGGTAGACGTTGTACGCCGCCGCCCCCGGGACCGCGTTCCAGTCCACCATGACTTGGTGCTGCGCGGGCGCGGTCAGCGCAATCGGCCCGGGCGCCGCGGGCGCGGGGCAGTCCGTCAAGGCGCCGCGCACCACCAGGGCAAAGGGCTGCGGGCCCCACGGCACATCAACACCGCGCACGCGCACGATCCACCTGCCCGGGGCCGGCGCGTCGAACACCAGTCGCTCCTCCACGTTGAGCGAGTCGTGCGGGTCCGCCGAGTTCATCGTCTGCGCGGGAGCGCCTGTCGCGGCGGCGAGCGTCTGGAACCAGATCGTCCCGTTGGGATCGATCACCTCCAGCTTCAATTCGTTGACGCGGGCAGCGGCCGCATTGAGCGCCGCGGGGTAGTCGGTCCAGACCAGGGTGACCCTCAGCGGCGTGCCGCCGGCCACGTCGTAGGCATGCGTGACGACGCTGCCCGTCGTGATCCCCATGCGATGATCATCGGCGCGGAGAGCGAAGGGACTGCTCGCGAACGACAGCGTCGCGCCGAGGAGAATTCTCCCGTACCCGGAAGAGAAGTCGGGGCCGGGCGCGGCCGGCCCGATGGCCGACGCGCCGTCGATCAGCGTCGCCTTGATGAGCGCGCCGCTGGGGACGGATCCCATCGCCGGCGCGCGGGATCCTGCAGCATAGTAGCCCGCCGTGTAGTACTCGCGCGTCAGGGCCGCCAGGCCGGCGGTCGTCGGCGCCGCCATGGAAGTGCCGTCCAGCGAGCATGTGGCACAGTTGTTGGTGGTGGGGTTCGCGTCCGAGGCGGCGGAGATCACCAATTCTCCCTGTGCCGCCACGGTCGGCTTGAGCCTTCCGTCGAAGACCGGCCCGGGGCTCGAGAAGGAGGAGGGTGTGTCGGCGTTGAGGCCGTGGCCGAGCGCTCCCACGGTCAGAGGATTCTTCGCGATTGCCGGCGTGCCGATGGAGATCGGAGGCGGGCAGAACTCCCCGGCGTTTCCCGCGGCGAGCACCAGCAGCAGGTCCGGATAGGTCCACATCGCCAGGTCGGCGTCGCGCGCGAAGGAATCGTACGGCATGGTGCAGCCGGGGATGCAGAAGCCGAACGCATCAAAACAGGCGGCGCCCCATGAGTCCGAGTGGATGCGCGCGCCGCTGCGATAGGCGACGTCGGCCAGGTTCCAGAGAGTCCCACCGCCGCTGTTGAGGTACTCGAGGCCGTCTCCCATCTCCTGGATGACGAGCTTGGCTCCGGGTGCCTGACCGTCTCCGCCGTTGCGGTCCGGCGAGCTGAAGGCGTTGCAGTCGGCGAAAGGTGATTGGTCTCCCGCCGCCGAGCCGGAGGTGTGTGTGCCGTGGCCGCTCGCGCCCAGCGTGGCGGGGCAGGTGTCGTCATCTCCCGTCGCGGTGCCCGACCAGTTGTAATAGATGATGTCCTTGCGGCGCGTGGCCGCCGGAGTCCCCGCGGGGCAGGGGGCCGTCAGACAGAAGAAGAACGGAGGCGCCCCTCCATTGGGATCGCGGAAGAAGCAGGAGTCATGGTCCTGACCCGTGTCGGCCATCGCCAGAGTCTGCCCGCAGCCGAAGATTCCCTGATCGAAGATCGGCGTCTGCTGCGGCGACGGACCGACGAACGACTGGTGAACCCAGACGGCGTCCTGGTTGAAGGGCGCCAGCCGGCGCGCCCGCTCGATCGCTTCCACCTCGGGCAGATCGGCCAGGCTCGAGAGGATCGCGGAGAGCCTGCCCGCGGGCACCTCCGCCTCGACGCGCCACGCGCCGTCCTTGCCCGAGGGGGCCGGCCTCGCCTCGAGCCCCTGGAGAATCTGCAGGACGCGCGCCGGTCGCTCGCCGGCCTCCAGGAGCACCCGCAGCCGGACGGGGCCGGATGGATGTCGCGCGAGCGCCGAAAGCTCCGGCTGAACCTTGAGATAGGCAGGGGGCTCGCCCAGCCACTCCACGAAGGGAAGCGCGCGCACGGAACCTTCCGCGTCCGCGGCGACGCGCAGGCGATAGCCGTGCACGGGGATGTATCCGAGGAGCTCGGCGCCCGCCGACTCGATCCGCGCCCGCTGCTCCGGGGTGAGAGGCGAGACCGTGATCGCGACCCGGTAGTTCCGTCCGAGTGGGGCGTCGTCGGTCGTCTCCGCGCGGTACCAAGCGGGGGGATCCGACCGCGGCCCCAGCGGTTGGAAAACCTCCGATGCGAACCGCAGCTCGACCGGCCGGCGCGCGGGCGTCGCCGCGATCAGGGTCGCGGCGGAAAGGACGAGGATCAAGCAGCGCGGAGATCTGAACGGCATGAGCGCTCACCTCGCCCGCGATGGCACCGCGAAGAACGCTCGCCTTAATCTACGCTCCTGGGGACGGCCGTTCAATGGGGGAGATGCGCGATTCTCGGCATGGTCCGGAGCGGCAGGATTGTTCCAGGTGGTGCCATGCCCGCCGCATGCCCAGAATATGCCCGCCCTATGCCGGCCCGCGGTTCGAGAACCTCGTCGCGCTGCATCTGCTGAAGCTGTGCCACTTACTCCAGGATCGCGAATGTTTCGACGTCGAGCCGCACTACCTGCGCGACCGCACAGGGCGCGAGGTCGATTTCCTCGTGACGGCGGACCGCAAGCCCTGGTTTGCCGTCGAGGCCAAGACCAGCGGGACGGATATCGACTCCTCGCTCGTTTATTACCAGGAGAAGCTGAAGATCCCGTGGGTGTACCAGATCGTGCTGGAGACGAGCCGGGATTTCACGCAGAACGGCGTTCGCTGACTGCCCGCAGATTCCTGGCGGGGCTGATCTGAGATGGTTCATCGGTCTTTCAAGTCCCGTGTCCAATTCAGGACGACGGTAACCGGCGCGGTCGAGGGGTCCACGACTCCAGAGGCCACGAGGAACCGTTGTCCGTCCGGGGCGGCCGCGTACGATTCGCCGGTGATCCGGAAAAGCGCTTTGGGAGGCGCCCCTTCCAATCCGGAGGCATCAGCCGTCAGGGCGACGGCCATGAGCGTCCCCTGTCTGGAGCCGTAGAAGATCTCCTTCCCATCGGCGCGCCACATGGGGTCTCCGCCACCGTCGGCGGAAACCTGGATCCTTCGCGAGGAGGAGGCAAAACCCTGGACGTAGATCTCGTCCTGCCCCGACTCGTCGGAGACGTAGGCGATCCATTTTCCGTCCGGCGAGAACCTCGCGCCGTACTCCGCGAAGGGCGTCTGGACCAAGGGCTCGGGTCTGCCCGGCTTGGCGACGGGCAGGATCCAGAGGTCCGACTGCGTTTTCGGTGACCGGCTCTCGAAGACGATCATGCGTCCGTCGGGGGACCAGTCCGTACAGACAAGATCGTGGTCCCAGGCGAGAAGAAGGCTCTCCTGCGCCGGGTTGGCCACGCTCTTGCGGTAGAGTCGCGCCGGGCCCTCGTGAGCCGAGTAGAAGATGATCTCGGTCTCGTCCGGCGACCAGATCGGAGAGGAGACCGTCCCCGGGTGGAACGTGAGTCGTGATGCGGTGCCGCGCGCGAGATCCTCGAGCCACAGATCTCCGACGCGGCCGTCCTCGTCGAGTTTCGCGAACGCGAGCCAGCGGCCCGAGGGGGAGATCCGCAACCGATCGAACCGTCCCTTCTCTCCGATGGCGGCGAGATGCTTGCCCGCGCGATCAACCCAGGTGAGCTGCGAGTCGAGGTTTGCGGCGCGGTAGGTCATCAGGCCGTTGACCGATACGGAGAAACCGAAATGATGGTTCGCGCCGTCCGGCACGATCTGATCACCCAGAGGAATGGGATCTCCTTCGGGGCGCAGCCTCCCCATGTCGAGACGTTGGGCCAGCAGGGTCCTGGACCGCACATAGAGAAGGTAGTCAGGCGGAACAAAGACGGCGTTGGTCACCGCGTTGAACAAATCCACGCTCTGGTCCGAGTCCAGAGTCCCGAGCCTCAGGAAGTGGTCCTCCGTCCGGTCGGCGTCGCCCAGGAAGACGAAATGCCGGCTGTCCGGAAGGAAGCTGGGCCAGCGATGCGCCTCCTCGCGCGGCTCCAGCCGGGTGACGGGGACGGCCGCGCCGCCCGAGGCCGGCACACGGTAGATGCCGCCGGCTTCCTGCCCAGCGAAGATGATCACCCCCTCGGGACTCCACGACCCACCGGAAGGCGACGGGGCGTCGCACAGAACCTGAGGTGGGCCTCCTGAGACGGCCACCTTCTTGAGCTTGCCGCCGGCGAAGAACCCGAGGAAGCGGCCGTCGGGCGACCAGAACGGGGCATAGGCGTCCTCCGTGCCGGGCAGCAGCCTGGCCAGCAGAGAGTCGAGCGAGCGCACCCACAAGCCGGGTTTCCTTTGCGGGGTCGGAGCGAGAAACGCCAGCCTCGTCCCGTCGGGGGAGAGCTGGGCCATCTCAAACCATGCATCCGGATCGGCAAGCGGGTTCGCGATCGAGAGGCGCACCGCCGGCCCGTCGGCCACCCGAGTCCTGCCCACCCACAGCCACGTCAGCGCGATCGATGCGAGAAAGCACAGCGCCGTCGCCGTCATCCAGAGCCGCTCGCGTGTCCGCGATCGCGGCGCGGCCGCTGCGCCGATCTCAAGGGCCGGCCCGCCCTCCGCGATCCACGTCAGCTCGAGCAGGACACCACGCATCGTCTGGCGACGATCCTCGGGATCCTTCGCGAGACAGGTCCTGACCAGCCGGTCGAGCGCGGGCGGCGTCAGCGGTGCCACCTCCGCGATCGAGCGCGGCTCCTCCTTCAGGATTGCCGCGATGAGGCTCGCCTGCGTTCTCCCCTGGAACGCCTTCTTTCCCGTCGCCATCTCGTACAGCACCGCTCCGAAGGCGAAGATGTCGGTCCGGGCGTCGGCCTCCTGACCCTCGAGCTGCTCGGGCGCCATGTACTGGAACGTGCCGACGATCGCGCCCGCGGCCGTCAGCGGGCTGGTCACGGTGGGGGAATTCGTCAGACCCGAGCCGCCCGAGGCGGGTGCTACGTTTTTGGCCAGGCCGAAGTCGAGCAGCTTGGCGCCGCTCTTCGTGAGCATGATGTTGCCCGGCTTCAGGTCGCGGTGCACGAGCCCCTGGCGGTGCGCCTTGTCCAGAGCGTCCGCGATCTCGATGCCGTGGCGCAGCGTCTGATCCGGAGGCAGGGGTCCACGGGCCAGGCG
>JAWPNA010000354.1:0-6657 GCA_045402695.1 Acidobacteriota bacterium | reverse complement strand
CTTCCTTCACCGAAGCAAGGCATACGCACGGATGCCGAAGTCATCCGCGTCACCGGATCGCATCCGGGGGGGCTGTTCGGTGTCGCACTCAAGTTCGTCGAGAACGAAACGTCTGCCCTTGCGGCCATCAGGGCCTTCGTGATGCAGGAAGTGACCCGCTGAGCCCGGGCGCTCCGCCGGTATCCCGCGATGATCGCACGCAGGTTTCTCATCCGCGGCCGAGTCCAGGCAGTGGGCTTCAGGTACTTCGTGGTTCATGCCGCTGAGGGGCTCGGCGTGGCTGGCTGGACGCGCAACCTGTCCGATGGAGGAGTCGAGGTGCTGGCGCAGGCGCCTGCGGATGTGATCGAAGCCCTGGCCGCCGAACTGGCCGTAGGGCCACGATCGGCGAGAGTGGACTCGATCGAGGCGTCGGACGAGCCCGTCGATCCTCACCTGCGGAGCTTCGGCGTTCGCCACTGAAGGAGGGGAGCCAGTGCGGCCATGATCGATCTTGCCCGTTTCATCCGGGATGTGCCCGATTTCCCCAAAAAGGGGATTCTGTTCAAGGACATCACGCCGCTGCTCAAGGACCCCAGCGCCTTCGCGCGCGCGATTGACGCTCTGGCTGGGCGCCATCGCGACGACCGGATCGACGCGGTGGCCGCGGTGGAGTCCAGAGGGTTCATCTTCGGCGGCGCGCTCGCGGTGCGTCTGGGGGCGGGCTTCATTCCTATCAGGAAGCCGGGCAAACTGCCCCATCACACATTCAGCGAGACCTACAGCCTCGAGTATGGCACCGACAGCATCGAGATCCATCGGGACGCGGTGAAGAAGGGAGATCGCGTCCTCATCGTGGACGATCTCCTCGCTACGGGGGGGACCGCGGGTGCCGCCGCAAGCCTGGTCACGAGGATGGGGGCGGAGGTGGTCGGGGCTTCCTTCCTCGTCGAGCTGGCTTTTCTCTCGGGCCGGGCGAAGCTGGCGGAGATCCCCGTCTTCTCGATCATCAGTTACGACTGATCTCTCCACGCGCGCAGGCCGTCGCCAGGCGAGCTTGTCTTGCCGCGGCTGTTGATCGTAACCTCTCGCGGCTGCGCCCGTAGCTCAGCAGGATAGAGCAACGGTTTCCTAAACCGTAGGTCGTGAGTTCGAATCTCGCCGGGCGCACCACTTTTCATTCGTGTTTCACACCACTGACGCGGCGCCCTCCGCCGGCTTCGTTTCCTGATCACCCGTGGGGGTGGGTTTGGGGGAGGTTCCTTTGGCCTCCGGGCCGCGGTGCTGGGAACCGCCGCGTCCAGTCCCTGATCACGGCCCATCGATCGGCCCACGTTTGACACATCCTCGAGGCGGCGTTAGGATGCGCGCGATCACCAAAACCGCGCAGGACGATTCAGAGGAGGTTCAAGCTTGCCCGGCGTCAAGATCACGCGCAAGGAGATCAAGCGCGACGAGCTGGCCACGACCATCGGGAGCCTGGCGGAGATCTTCGAGGAGCACCGTCGCAGCCTGACGATCGCCGCCGCGGCGCTGCTCCTGCTGGCCCTGGCCGTGGCCGGCGGAGTCTGGTTCTCACACAGGCGTGAGGCCGACTCTCTGACGGCTCTCGCCGCCGTGCAGAAGGCTGCCTCGGCGCAGTCAGCCGAGGAGGCCGCCTCCGGGCAGTCAGGGGCGGCGCCCTACGCGACGAGACAGCAGAGATTCCAGGAAGTGCTCCGTCTCGCCGATCAGGTCCTCTTGGACCATCCCAGCTCGGATGCGGCTCGGTGGGCATCCTATTACAAGGCGGTCGCCCTGAAGGAACTGGGCAGCCACGACGACGCCCTCAGAGAGGTGATGCCCTTGACCGGCTCCACGCAAGACGAGTTCGTGTCCGCCTCGGCGCGCGTGCTCCAGGCGCAGATCCAGGAAGCAAAAGGGGATCTGGCGGGAGCGGCCGAGGCCTACGGAACCCTCGCGGCGTCGGCCCCGACACGCTTCCCGATCGACCTCGCGCTCATCAATCAGGCGCGCCTGTTGGAGGCGCAGGGCAGGAAAGAGGAGGCCCAGGAGGTCTACCGCCGCGTAAGTCAAGACTTCCCGGAATCGCCTTTCGCCGGTGAAGCCTCTCGCCACCTTCAGCCCGACCGCGGCTGAGGCCATCCTCGACTAGAAAGGAACGTCGTCTTCCGCGCCGACGGGCGGTTCGGTGCCCGTGTCGAAATCGGCCCCACCGGATCGACCAGGGACAGCCGTCTCGCCGCGAGCTTCGGCGCGGCCCAGCATGATGACTCGCTGCGCGCGGATCTCCGTGGTTTGCCGCTTGTTGCCGTCACGATCGTTCCACTCGCGGGTCTGCAGAGAGCCTTCGATGAAGACCTGCTTGCCCTTCCCCAGGTATTCTCCGACGATTTCAGCCTGCTTGCCCCACACCACGATCTTGTGCCACTCCGTGCGTTCCTGTTTCGCGCCGGCCTTGTCGGTCCATGCCTCGTTCGTGGCCAGGGTGAAGTTGGCGACGGCAGTCCCGGAGGGCGTGTAGCGGAGCTCCGGGTCGCGGCCGAGGTTGCCGACGAGGATCACCTTGTTGACGCTTGCCATGAGACGGTTCCTTTCAGGAGTGACGGAGCGACTGGCGTAGATTATCATAAGCGCCCCCTCTGTCAAGAAATGGCCTCCGGGGGGGCACTCGAGGTCCGCGTCCATGGAAGAGGCACGGCGACTCGTTCGCTCCGCGGGGGTCATGTCGTTCATGACCCTGCTGTCGCGCGTCTTCGGATACGTGCGCGACAACCTCCAGGCTCAGATCCTGGGCGCCTCCCGTTCATCGGACGCCTTCATCATCGCCTTCCGGATACCAAACCTGCTCCGCCGGCTGGTGGGGGAAGGCGCGTTCACCGCCGCGTTCGTGCCCACGCTCTCGGAGTACATGAAGGGAGAAAACCGCAAGGACTTCTGGCGGTTCGTGGCGGTCACGTTCTGGACGATGACCTGCGTGCTGATGGTGCTGACAGCGCTGGGGGTGATCTTCTCCCCGGCGCTGGTGAAGCTGCTGGCGGCGGGCTTCGTGAGCGTGGAGGAGAAATGGAACCTGACCGTGTCGTTGAACCGGCTGATGTTCCCCTATCTCGTGTTCATCGGCCTGGCGGCGCTCGTTCAGGGAGTGCTCAACATCAACGGTTCATTCGCGGTCCCTGCATTCACGCCGGTCCTCCTCAATCTCTCAATCATCGGCGCCGCCCTCCTCCTGTCATCGCACGTGAACGAGCCGGCATACGCTTTCGCCTGGGGCGTGCTGCTCGGCGGCGCGCTCCAGTTGGGGTTCCAGATTCCCTTCGTGATGCGGATGGGAATGCGGTTTCCTTTCGTGGTGAGTCTGATGCACCCGGGTGTCCGGCAGATCGGACGCCTCATGATCCCCGGGCTCTTCGGTATGGGGATCACCCAGATCACCCTTCTGGTCGACTCCTTCTTTGCGTCGCTGTTGCGGGAGGGCAGCGTCTCGGCGCTGTACTATTCCGGGAGGGTCAACGAGTTGGCCCTCGGATCGTTCGCCATCTCGGTGTCCACCGTCATCCTGCCGATGCTTTCGCGCCAGGCGGCCGCCGGCCAGGTGGACGAGATGCGCCGCACACTTCTGTACGGACTGCGAATCGTCGCCTTCATCACCGTGCCGGCGTCGGTGGGGCTCATCGCGCTGCGCGAGCCGATCATCTCGGTCCTTTTCGAGCGCGGGCGTTTCAGCCCCGCCGACACTGCCTATGCGGCGACGGCGCTGCAGTACTACGCGGTCGGCCTGTTTCCCTTCGGCGCGGTGAAGATCCTCGCGCCGGCCTTCTATTCGCAGAAGGACACGCGCACACCGGCGATGACGGCGGCATGGACGCTCGGCGCCCACATCCTGCTCTGCTCGGTGCTGAGCTACCTTCTCGCACACGGCGGCATCGCGCTCGCCGACTCCTTGTCAGCCACGCTGAACATGTGCCTGCTGATGGGAATCTTCGCGCGCCGACAAGGGCTGCCGTGGGTGCGCGAGCTTCTCCCCACGATGGCGAAGGTTTCATCGGCTGCGTTGCTCATGGGGATCGCCGCAGTGCCTGTGTTAGGATGGCTCGACGCTGCCTGGTCCGCTCTCCCCATGGGGAAGGCGGCGGCATTGTTCACGACCCTCAGCTTGGCGGCCTGCTTCTACTTCCTCATATGCCGTCTGTTGCGGGTCAAGGAACTCACGGACGTGCTCGCCGCTCTGCCGTTGCGCAGGAGCGCGCGTTGAGCGGATGCTCGTGAAGATCGTCATCCAGCGCGTGAGCTCCGCCGGCGTCACCGTGGCGGGCAGGCGCGAGGCGGTGATCGGGCCGGGCCTTCTGGTGCTGGTGGGTGTGGAGAGGGGAGACGATGCGGCCCGCGCGGAGGCGGCGGCCGAGAAAATCGTCAATCTCAGAATCTTCGCCGCGCGGCCCGGGAGCGATGAGCGGATGGAGCGATCGGTCCTGGAGATCGCCGGCGAGATCCTGGTTGTTTCCCAGTTTACTCTTGCCGGCTCGATGCGCAAGGGGCGGCGCCCGAGTTTCGACGGGGCGGCGCCGCACGCGGAGGCTGAGAAGGTCTACCTCGATCTCGTGCAAGCGCTGCGCGACCGAGGTGCACGGGTGGCCACGGGAGTCTTCCGCGCGATGATGGATGTGGATCTGGTCAACACTGGGCCCGTGACGTTCATCCTGGACAGCACACCGTGAGCGCCGTTGCTGGCCGCGGCTTGCGGCTCGACCTCGAGCAGGCCGTGGCCCGGTTCCTCGATCATGCGCGAGCCGAGAGGGGGCTGTCGGCCAACACGCTCCTGGCGTACCGCTCCGATCTGGCCCGCTTCTGCGGGTGGGCGGCCGGCCGCGGCCTGGCATCTGCGGAAGCGGTGAATCGAGCGGCGATCCTCGAGTACCGGCGGGCCCTCAGTCTCGGGGAGGAGACGAGGGGTGGCGCTGTGCAGGGAAGATCACCGCGCTCGGTGCGCCGTGCGCAAGCGACGTTGCGTGCCTTGTTCAGGTTTCTGAGATCGGAAGGGCTGCTTGAGGGAAACCCCACAGACGGCATCGACACTCCACGCGTGGAGCGGCGGCTGCCGCGCTCGTTGAGCATCGACGAGGTTGGGCTGATCCTGGAGGCGCCGGACACGAAAAAACCGCTCGGAGCGCGGGACGCCGCGATGCTTGAAGTGCTTTACGCGACGGGAATCCGCGTCTCGGAGCTGATCACCCTGAGGGTGGACAGCGTCAACCTGGAGATCGGCTACCTGGTGTGCATGGGCAAGCGCTCCAAGGAGCGGATGGTGCCCGTCAGCAAGGACGCCGTGCGGCGCGTCCAGGCGTACCTGCGGGAGGCACGCGTGCGTATCCTGGGGAAGCGCCAGAGCGATCTTCTATTCATTACGGCGCGCGGAGGCCGTCTGACGAGACAGGCGTTCTGGAAGAACCTGAAGCGCTACGGAGTGGAGAAGGGCATCGCCTCCTCGCGCCTCAGTCCGCACGTGATCCGTCATAGCTTCGCCACCCATCTTCTCGAGCACGGCGCCGATCTCCGGTCGGTGCAGAAGATCCTGGGCCACGCGGACATCACCACCACGCAGATCTACACCCATGTGAACCGAGAGCGGTTGCGGAAGCTCTACCGAAAGTATCATCCCCGCTCCTGACCGCCCGGACTCATGACGGGAGCCCCGTGAATGGTGCGACGCAGAGGAGATTCGCCGCGCGCCTCCGATCTGATGGAGCCCTTGCGGGTCACGGTCGGCGCCAGTGAGACGGTGGGCGACGCGGTCAGGCGCCTGCGCGCCCACCAGGCCGCGGCCGCCCCGGTCGTGCGGGCCGGCCGCACGATGGGGATGATTACCCGCGCCTTGGCTGAGAACGTTCTGCGCCACGGATTGGGGGACGCCCCTGTCTCGCGGATCATCTCCGGAGGCGCCCCTCGCGTCGATCCTTCCGCCGGGCCGGCCGCGCTGAGGCGGGCAAGCCTTGGCATCGCTCCCGGTGTCGTCGTGGCCAAACCGCGGGGCCCAGTGCTCGGCGTGGTGACCCGGCACGGGCTGGACGCAGCTCTGAATCGCGCCGCCGGCGCAGGCCAGCTCCCCACCTTGCTGCTGGGGCCGTCGATCGTGAAACAGATGGAGTCGCGGCTCGGCCTGCAGCGCACCGCGCTGCTGCGCCACGCGGGGGGCCTGGCCGCAGTTCAGGGGCGGTCACTGCACTTGGTGGGCGGCATCGTGCGCGACATCCTGGCCGGAGCCGTCGGCGAGGACCTGGACCTCGTCGTGGATCGCGACGGCATCACCTTCTCTGAGGATCTCGCGCGGGTCACCGGAGGACGTGTCATCGCGCACGAGGCCTTCGGCACCGCTGCGGTCGTACTGGATTCGGGGATCCGCGTGGACGTCGCAACAGCCCGAAGGGAGATATACGACAGGCCCGCAACGCTGCCGCGCGTCGAGCCGGGCTCGATGCTGGACGACCTGATGAGACGCGACTTGACCATCAACAGCATGGCGATTCGCCTGGACGGGAGCGGCTACGGCCGCCTGGTGGACGAGCTCGGTGGGCGCGGAGACCTTGAGGCGGGCAAGCTACGAGTCCACCACATGCTCAGCATGACGGAGGATCCCACACGGGCGTTCCGCGTCGCGCGATTCTCCGGCCGGTTCGGCTC
>JAWPNA010000066.1:0-13932 GCA_045402695.1 Acidobacteriota bacterium | reverse complement strand
TCCCGGCGGCGGGGATGATCCACGCACCCCTTTCGCATGCCATCGAGGTCGAGCGCCCGGAACCAGAGCCGGTGACAGCGGTTCCCCCGGGCGCGCCCGCGACGCCGCCGCGCGAGGCAGCGTCCGCTACGGCTCCGCCCGCCTCCAAGGAGCCCACCTCACGCGGCAAGGCCGTGCTGTCGCCTCAACTGTCGACCGCGTCGCCGGCACATGCCGACACGCTGTTGAAGCTGGTCAGCGACCGGACCGGCTATCCGATCGAGATGCTCGATCCGAAGCTGGATCTGGAGGCGGACCTCGGCATCGACTCGATCAAACGCGTGGAGATTCTCGGGTCCTTCCAGCAGCAATGCGGCGTGCTTCAAGCGGGAGACATGGAGCTGCTGTCGAGCCGCAAGACGCTGCAGGAAGTGATCGACTTCATCACCACGCGCGCGATCACGCCGGTGGCCCCCTTCCCGGAGCCGCGTGCCGCGGCGGTGAAGCGTTCAGGCGCCCCGATGCCGTTCTCCGGCACCGTGATCTCCCAGATCGTCGGGCAAGAGCGCGTGGCAAGCTGCGAGATACGTCTCGACGAAGCGCGCTTCCTGCGCGACCACTGCCTGGGACGCCATGTGTCGGCGTCGGACCCCCTCCTCGGAGGGCTTCCCATCATGCCGCTGACCATGAGCATGGAGATCCTGGCGGAAGCCGCGGCCGATCTGGATCCCGGCCGGAAGTTGATCGGCATGCGGGACATACGAGCCCACCGCTGGATCGTGCTGGAGGCGCAAACCCTCACCCTCACGTTGGTGGCGAGGCGCCGGCCGTCGTCGCCACCGGGAGAGTTCGACGTCCAGATCTTCGAGGAGAGTCCGGCGGGCCCGATGAATGGTCCCGCCCCCGGACCGGTCATCGAGGGGACCCTGATATTCGGGGACGAATACCCCGAGGCGCCCGCCGCCGGAACGTTCAACCTGCGCGGTTCCCGCCCCTCGAGGTGGAATCCTGGACAGCTGTATCAAGAGGGTATGTTCCACGGACCTTCCTTCCGCGGCGTGGTTTCCATGGACCGCTGGGCCGAGGACGGCGCCGAGGCGACGCTCGAGTCTTTGCCCGTGAATGATCTCCTCAGCTCCACGATAACCCCGGGATTCCTCACCGATCCTGTGCTGCTCGATCAACCGGGCCAGGTGGTCGGGTTCTGGATCGCCGAGCACATGGAAAAAGGCTACGTCGTCTTTCCCTACCGTCTGGAAGCGCTGCAGCTCTTCGGCCCGAGGCCATCCGCGGGCGTCAGGTTCAAGAGTCTCTGCCGCATCGAGCTGGTGGGGGACCTCCAGGTGCGTTCGGACCTCGATATCGTCGGACCCGACGGTCACGTGTGGGCCCGATTCGTCGGATGGGAAGACCTGCGCTTCGATCTGCCCCGCCCGTTCTACCGGCTGCTGCTCGCGACCGGCCAGGCCATGATGAGCGAGCCCTGGCCCGCTCCGGTCGCGTCCCTGCCGGGGGGTGAGCTGTTCCAGTCCTGCCGGTTCGACATCTCGGTGCTGCCCAAGGACTTCTTCGAGGCCTCGGGCGGGTTCTGGCGGCGCGTGCTTGCGCGGCTGGTCCTGAGCCGCCGAGAGCGGGAAGAATGGTCGAGCATGGGCGGACCGGAGGACAAGCGCCTCCGGTGGCTGCTGGCGCGAACGGTGGCCAAGGATGCAGCGAGGATGTTCCTGTCGGCGCGGCACAGCATCGAGGTGTTTCCTGCCGACGTGGAGGTGGTCGTGGACGATCGCGGGCGGCCTCACCTCGATGGATCCTGGTCCGGCAAGACCGGGTATCCGCTCTCCTTGTCGATCTCCCAGTCGCACGGGGTGACCATCGCCGTCGTGGGGGACGGCCGGAGGGGGACGCTGGGCGTGGACATCGAGCGAGTCAACGGCGGTGGCAATGGCCTGCGCCAGCGCCTCGCCACGGCGTTCACGGCCGCGGAAAGCGAGATGCTGGCGCTCCTGAACGGATCCGGAAAGGACGAATGGCTCTTGCGGCTCTGGTGCGCGAAGCGCGCGGCAGGGAAGGCGCTCGGTCATGACGCGCCCGCCGCTACGCGGGACCTCGTGCTCAGCGATCTGGACCCCGGCACCGGGACGACCTGGCTGACTCTCTCGGGAGATCTGGCCGGTCATACGGGGGAGATCGGACGCGGCAAGGTCGTGGCGTTCACGGCAAGGGAAGGCGATCTGGTCATAGCAACCTCGATACACCAAAGGAGCTGAAGATGGGAAATGCGCAATCGGCGGCGGGAACTGACAGGAAGCCGATACTCAAGGAGGTCATCGGGATCCTCGAGGACATGACCTCCGACTGGGACCTCGAGTTTTCGGGAGGGATCGGCCCCGACACGCGTCTCATCGGCGATCTCGCCTTCGAGTCCATCGACATGGTCCAGCTCGTCGTGGCCATCGAAGAGCGGTTCAAGAGGCGGGATCTGCCCATCGAGAAGCTTCTGATGGAGGACGGGCGCTACGTGGACGACCTTCGCGTGGGAGACGTGGCCGGGTTCCTCGAGGAGCACCTGGGCGCTGCGGAGTGTGGATGAGCCGCACGCTCCTGATAGGCCTCGACGGCGCCACCTTCACCATCCTCGATCCGCTCATGCGGAGCGGGGTCATGCCGTTCTTGCGGGATTTCGTGGCAGGTGGCGTGCGCGCGGAGCTGCTTTCCACGCCCAACCCGCTCACGCCGCCCGCATGGACCACTCTCATGACCGGACGCAATCCCGGCAGCCATGGTATTTTCGATTTCATCCGAGCCGAAGAGCGTGGAGAGGAAATGTACTTCACGCTGTACAACTCCCGTGACATCCGCTGCGAGACGATCTGGTCCATCGCGAGCCGCAGCGGGAAGAGGATCACGTCGCTGAACTTCCCCATGATGTCACCGCCCCCGGAAGTCTCCGGGTGCGTGATCGCGGGAATGGTCTCGTGGAAGCACCTGAAGCGGGCTGTGCACCCCCCGGATCTCTACGAGGAGCTGAAGCGTCTTCCGGGCCTCAGCTACAAGGAGATGGGATGGGACTTCGAGCTGGAGAAGAAGATCCTCCAGGGAGTCGACCAGAAGGAATACGAGGAGTGGATCCGCTTTCACATCAAGAGGGAGCGCCACTGGTTCGAGATCGCCCGCCATCTGATGAGGACGAAACCGGCCGACCTCACGGCGGTCATGTTCGACGGCGTGGACAAGATCCAGCACATCTGCTGGCGGTTCCTGGACCCGGCTTGGACGCCCGCGGCGCCCTCCGCTTGGGAGCGGACGATCACCGACCTGTGCCATCAGTACTTCCGGGAGCTCGACTCCTACGTGGCGGAGCTCATCGGCATGGCTGACCCGGACAGCAGGGTTTTCATGGCCTCGGACCATGGATTCGGGGCGTCGACGCAGATCTTCCGCGTCAATGCGTGGCTGCACGAGCAGGGATACCTGACGTGGCGCGATCCGGGCCTGATGGACGAGGAGGCGAAAAAGAGCTGGGAACGGCGGCTTGACAGCAACTTCGTCATTCTGGATTGGGAGAATACGAAGGCTTACGCGCGGACCACCAGCAGCAACGGGATCTATATCCGCAGATCGCCTGGACCCGGCCGGCCGGGCATACCGGCGCACGAGTACGAGCCGTTCCGCCGGGGCCTGATCGAGAAGCTGCTGCAAATCGTCAACCCGGACACGGGGCGACGCGTCATCTCGGGGGCGCTCACGCGTGAGGAGGCGTTCCCCGGAACGCAGTCTTCGCATGCGCCCGACTTGACGCTGGTCCTGAGTGACAACGGGTTCGTGTCGATCAAGAACATCACTCCGGTCGTGCAATCGCGGCAGGAGGTGGCCGGCACCCACAGGCCCGAGGGGATCTTCATGGCCGGCGGTCCCGGCGTGAAGAAGGGGGACCGCCTGCCTGCGTTTGCCATCGCGGGCATGGCGCCGCTGCTCCTGCACAGTCTCGGCCTGGAGATTCCGGCGGACTTCGAGGAACGTCTGCCTCAGGCAGCCTTCGAGCCTTCCTGGCTGAGGGCCCATCCTGTGCGCCTCGGCGAGAAGACGAGATCTCCCGAATCACCGCATTCGGGGCGAGGCCCGGCCCCCGAGGAGTCCGAGGATCCTGTCGTTCTGGAGCGATTGAAGGCGCTCGGGTACATCGAGTAGCGGGAGGCGCGGAACCAGATGCCGAAAGCGTGCGTGAACGGAGTCACCCTGCATTACCAGCAGTCTGGGCAGGGGCCGGACCTCGTCCTGATCCACGGCTTGGCCGCGAACCTGGCCTTCTGGTTCCTGAGGATCGTGCCCGCGCTCAACAAGCGTCACCGCGTGACGGTGTACGACATGCGAGGCCACGGCAAGAGCGGCACGCCATCGAGCGGCTACACGGCCCTGGACATGGCGGACGATCTGCGCGCGCTGATGGACCACCTAGAGATCGACAGCGCCCATCTGGTCGGCCACAGCTTCGGCGGCGAGGTGGCGCTGAACTGCGCGGCTTTTCATCCCGATCGTGTGTCGAGCCTCACCCTGGCGGACGCGCGCGTCCGTGTCCTGCAGCCTGTGCAACGCCTGCAGGACTGGGCCGACGCCGACTGGGAGCGGGAGAGAATGAGGGATCTGGGACTATGGCTCGCCGAGGACGAGCCGGAGGCGGGCCACCGGCTCCTGGAGGAGTGCGCCGAAGCGGCGCTTCGCCAGGGGGAGGCGATGGCTCGGGCGGGCGAGGAGCGCTTCGTCCCCTTTGGGTCGGCGTCGGGAGGAAGGCGCGCGGCGCAACGCTGGCTCGGCCTCCTGCGGGACACGACCGCGAGGGAGGACTTCAAGGCAGCGACCGCGCTGACGAAGGAGGACATCGCGGCGATCCGAACGCCGGTGCTGGCCATCTACGGAGAGCGATCTCGCTGCCTCCCCTCGCTGCGAGAGTTGCAGCGGATCGTCCGTGGATGCGAATCGGTGACCCTGCCAGGGGTCGGGCATTTCTTCCCGATCGTGAAGCCCGATGTTTTCTCCAGCCAGGTGGACGCCTTCTTGAAGAGGCTCGAGGACGGCGGCATCTCCTCCGCCAGGGCGGCGTCCGGCACGGGCGCGGGCTCACGCGAGGCGCGGAAACCGGGCCGATCGCTCATCGCGCCTCGTGCGGCGGACTAGCGTATGAGCCAGACATGCATCCAGAGCGAAGCCGCCCGCGCGAGAGGAACCCAAGTGACCGGTCTGTCCGAGGCGGACTTCCGGCTCGTCGGCGTCAACGGCCTGGGCGATCCGTGGAACTCGTACGCCCATTCGATGGCCTTCTATCAGGGCCGCTTGTTGATCGGGACCACCCGCGCCAATCTCTGCATGTTGAAGAACAGGAAGCCGCCCGATCTGGCCTTCTGGCCCATCAAGTGCCCAGCCCACGTCCTGGAGCTGGATGTCGCCGCCCGCATCTACGGCTACGACCCTGGGTTGGACGAGTGGCGCTTGATCACCAAGTCGCCGCTCATCGTGGGAAAGAGCGGAAGGGAGATTCCTCGCGAGATCGGATACCGCGGCATGACGATCTTCCAGGGGCTTTCAGATCCGGAACCGGCGCTGTACGTGAGCACATGGTCGCCAACGGACGGTCAGGGTCCTCTCGTGGTCCGCACGACCGATGGAGAGAGCTTCCTGCCCGCCTCGGAGCCGGGCCTCGGTTTCCCGGACCTGTCCTCGTTCCGCGGGCTCGTCCCCTTCAAGGGGAGGGTGTTCCTTTCGCCGGTAGGGAGGACTCGGGACACTCTCGAGGCGGCCAAGCTGCCGATTGTTTTCGAATGCGCCGACCCCGCATCGGGGAGGTGGCGCGCGGTGAGCAAACCCGGTTTCGGCGATCAGAACAACGTCATGATCTTCGAGATGACCGCCACCGACAGTTTCCTCTACGCGGGCGTGATGAACATCGCTCAGGGATTTCAGATATGGAAGACGGCAGCGGAGGGAAACCCTCCCTACCGTTGGACGAAGGTCCTGGAGAGGGGGGCTTATCGCGGCAAGCTCAACCAGGGAACCGCGGCCATGTACGTGTACCAGGATGCGGTCTACGTCGGGACCGGGATCCAGGGAGGCGGCTACGACCGCGCCTACGGTGTCGGGCCGGCGGCGGCCGAGCTGATCCGGATCTTTCCCGACGATTCGTGGGACTTGCTGGTGGGCTCTCCGCGCAAGACGCCTGCGGGCTTCAAGGCCCCGTTGAGCGGGATGGGGCCCGGTTTCGACAGCGTCTTCAACGGTTACTTCTGGCGCATGTGCGAGCACGACGGCTGGCTGTACGTCGGCACGTACGACATGGCCATTTTCTTCAAGTACACGAAGCTGGAGAACCTGCCTCCAGGCCTCTCGACCGCCCTGCGGCGCATTGGTGTCGAGAACCTCATTCAGCAGTCTGGAGGCTTTGATATCTGGAGAAGCCGCGATGGAGCGATGTGGGAACCGGTCACCCAGAACGGCTTCGGCAACCCATACAACTACGGCGTGAGGACCATGGTGTCGACGAAATTCGGACTGTTCGTCGGCGCGGCGAATCCCTTCGGCCCCGAGGTCGGGGTGAAGAACGGCGATCGGTGGGAGTACGTGCCCAACCCGAGAGGAGGTCTCGAGGTCTGGTTGGGCCAAAGAAAGGTGGCCGAGGCATGATGGCATCGATCGACACATCCTACGAGCCGTTCTCCAGGGAGCCAGAGTATATCGAGCTCAACCGCCTCTTCATCGAGAGCCTGGGGCTTCAGCCGCACTATGACGTCCTCGATCTGGCCTGCGGCACTGGCACCGTCACGGAGCTCATCCTTGGCGAACTCAAACGCAAGGGCGCCGGTGCGCCTCCCGCGGCCCGGGTCATCGGTGTCGATCTATCGCGGCAGTCCCTGACCCACGCGCGGAAGCACCTGATGGAGCTCGAGCTGTTGAGCGCGGCCGGCCGGTCCGGATCGGGTCATCGAGGAAACGGCGTCCGGTGCCGGGGCCTCGTGGAAGCCTCCGGAGATCGGATCCCGATTGCCGACGCCGCCATGGACGCCGTGATCGTCGCGAACGCCATTCAGCTCTTCGACGAGAAGGACCGGGTCGCCGGTGAGGTGAGGCGCGTCCTCCGCCCTTCGGGTCTCTTCGCGTTCAACACCTCCTTTTACGCGGGGACCTACGTCTGCGGCACGGAAGCGTTCTACAGGCTCTGGATGCAGGAGGCCCTCGCCTACATCGCAGGAAAGGACGAGGAAGCCAGGCGATCGGGGCGGCCCGGCATCCGGCGCAAGAGAGGACAAGTGGCTCCGGCCTCGTCGAAGCCCTGGTTGTCCCGGGGCGAGTACGAGGCGGTCCTCGATCGCAACGGGTTCACGATCCGCCATGTGTTCGAGCGGACGGTGATGCTCACCCAGCGCTGTTTCGAGACAATCGGCTCGTATGCCGGCCTTGCCGGAGTGCTGCTGAGCGGCTATCCGATCGAGATCAGCTGTGAGGCCCTGGAGAAGTCCGCCGGCAGCGCCCTTGCCACCGCCGGGATGGCGAGCGTGCCTCGATACTGGATCGAGGTCATCGCGGTGAGGTCATGATGCTGGTGCGAGCGGGACTCTTCGAGGGCAAGGTGGTCATCGTGACGGGCGGCAGCAGCGGTATCGGACGGGCGGCGAGCCTGGCCTTCGCTGCAGGGGGGGCCCGCGTCGTGGTCGTGGGGCGCGACCGGGACAGAATCGCCGAGACGGTGCGAGCCGTGGAGGTCGGCGGCATCACGCCGGATGGGGCTCCGCTGGGTCTTGCGCTCGATGTCTGCCGTCCCGAGGAGATGGAACGAATGGTGCATCTCACGCTGGAAGCTTTCGGGCGGATCGACGTGCTGGTGGCGAACGCCGGCACGCTGCGGGGTGCGGGGGGCTGGCCTCGCCGGCTGGTGGAGATGTCGGTCGAGGAATGGGACGAAGTGGTCGGCAGCAATCTGACCGGAGTCTTTCTGAGCAACCGGGCCGTTCTGCCGGTCATGATCCGACAGCGCAGCGGAGACATCATCAATGTCTCCTCCACTTCCGGCCTCAAGGGGCTGGCGTATGACTCCGCTTACTCGGCTTCCAAGTTCGGAGTCATCGGTCTTACCGAGGCCGTGGCCGAAGAGGTCCGGTCCTACGGAGTCCGGGTCCAAGTCCTGCTGCCCGGGGCGGTGGACACGCCCATGTGGCGGCAGCAGGATGCCATCCCGCACCTGGACACGGCGCTGCCGGTCGAGCGCGTAGCAGATGCCATCGTGCACCTCGCCGGGCTGCCTCGGGACGCGGTTTACGGGAAGCCGCCGCTGACGCCGTTTCACTTCACCGGCGGCGGCGTGCCGCCGGGAGGCGCCATCGTCCGGACCGGCCTGAACTACGAGGGGATTCGATGAACGAGGCGAGCATGGTGTCGAAGCGTCTCTCAGGACAGGTGGCGGTCGTCACCGGCGGAAGCAGCGGGATCGGCCGCGCAAGCTGCCTTGCGCTTGCTCGGGAAGGTGCACACGTGGTGGTGGTCGACATCGATCAGGGGCGCATCGAGGAAACCGCGAGGGCGATCGAGCAGGCAGGCGGGCCGGCTGACTCACTGGGGCTTTCTCTCGATGTCACGCGTGAGAGCGATATGCAGGCGATGGCCTCGCGCACCCTCGAGCGGCACGGACGTATCGACATCCTCGTTGCCTCGGCGGGCATCCTGCGGGGGCGGGGCGCTCTACCCAAGCCGATGGTGGATGTGTCACCGGACGAATGGGACCAGGTGCTCGACACGAACTTGAAGGGAGTGTTCCTCAGCAACCGGGCGGTGCTGCCGGCGATGATCCGGCAGCGCAGAGGCAATATCGTGAACATTTCTTCCATGGCGGGCAAGCAAGGGAAGGCTCACGATTCCGCGTACTGCGCCTCCAAGTTCGGAGTGATCGGGCTCACCGAGTCGGTCGCGGAGGAGGGACGCCAGTACGGCGTCCGGGTGCAGGTGATCCTGCCGGACGTCGTGGACACCCCAATCTGGCTTCAGAACGGACCGATCCGCCCCGAACAGGCATTGAGCGCCGAGCGGGTGGCCGATCTGATCCTCTACATCATCACCCTGCCGGAAGACACGATCATGCAGGGATGCATGATCTCGCCGTTCAGGACGAGGCGCCGGCGCCGGCCCGCAGGTCCCGGCGAGAGCGGTGCGAAGGAACTGCAGGATTCATCGCGGCGCGAGGCGCCCCCCGTTGAGGAAGGGACCAGATGAGGAGAGAGAGGGACACATGAAGAGCCCTGACCAGACATCGATGATAGCGACATCAGCGGAGTTGGATCTGGGCGCCTTCGAGAACAAGACAGCCTGGGAGGTGTTGGAGTGGTCCCAGAAGCGGTTCCATCCTCACATCGCGTTCGCCTCCAGCTTCGGGGCGGAGGACGTCGTCGTGATGGACATGCTTGCGAAGATCAACCCCGCGGCGAGGATCATCACGCTGGACACCGGCCGCCTGCCAGGGGAGACCTACGATTTGATGGAACGGCTCAGGCAACGCTACGGCCTCTCGATCGAGGCCTGCGTCCCCGAGCGGCAAGCGCTGGAGGAGATGGTGCGGGAGCACGGGCCGAATCTTTTCTACAAGAGCGTTGAGATGCGCAAGCTCTGCTGCAAGATCCGGAAGGTCGAGCCGCTGAAAGGCGCGTTGTCGACGGTGAATGCGTGGATCACGGGTCTGCGCAGGGAGCAGGCGGTGACTCGCTCAGACGTGAAAAAAGTGGAGATCGATGAATCATACGGGTCAATCGTGAAAGTGAATCCGCTCAACGACTGGACCACCCAGCAGGTGTGGGACTACATCCGGCAGAACAACGTGCCTTACAACGCACTGCATGATCAGGGCTATCCGAGCTTGGGATGCGCGCCATGCACGCGCGCGATACTCCCTGGCGAGGATCTGCGAGCGGGACGATGGTGGTGGGAGTCGCCCGAGCAGAAGGAGTGTGGCCTGCATGAGATCCCCGGCGGCGCTGGGCCCATGGGTGGCCGGCCGTCCAACGGCGGCGGAAGCCGGCCCGGAGGGGCGTGATGCCGGATGCAGCCCTGTCGCATCTGAACGTCCTGGACCTGAGCCACTACGTGGCCGGCCCTCACTGCACGAAGATGATGGCGGGGTTCGGGGCGACGGTCGTCAAAGTGGAGAGGCCCGGAACCGGGGACAGACTCAGATCCATGGGCCCGTTCTACAAGGAAACTCCCGACCTGGAAGGGAGCATCCCGTTTCTCTGGCTCAACACGGGCAAGAAGAGCGTCACCCTGAACCTCAAATCAGAGGGGGGAAAGAAGATCCTCCAGGATCTGGCGCGGAAGGCTGACGTGGTCGTGGAGAGTTTCTCCCCGAGAGTGATGCCCGGGCTCGGCCTGTCCTACGACGTGCTCCGGAAGATCAATCCCGGGATCGTGATGACCTCGATCTCGAGTTTCGGGCAGACAGGCCCCTACAGGGACTTCAGGGCAGCCGAGATAGTAGAGTATGCGCTCAGCGGCCTGGCTTACCTCACGGGCGATCCGGACAAGGCTCCTTTGGGCGCCGGGCCCTGCATGGCCCAGTACACCGCGGGCCTGAGCGCCTACATCGCAACCTTGATGGCGCTGTTCGGGCGAGGCGAAGCCGGCGAGGGCCAGCACGTGGACGTCTCCGTGCAGGAAAGCAACCTCGACAACATCGAGGTGGTCCTCACGGAGTACATGCGGACGGGCAAGATTCCCAAGCGGACAGGAGACGAGCACGTGCTGGTGCCGTGGCAGATCTACCCGTGCCAGGATGGATACGCCGCGATCATGGGGGGGCCCGTCCGGCACTGGCTGCGTGCCGTGGATCTGTTCGAGGAGCCGCGGCTGAAGGACAAGCCGTACCAGCGCATCGAGAACCGGATCGAACATCGCGAAGAGGTCAAGCAGATGCTGAGCCCCTGGGTCGCCCGGCATGCGAAGAGGGACATCTATCGCGCGGGTCAGGCACGCAAACTGGCCTTCGGCTACCTCGCCACTCTCGGTGAAGTGCTCGAGTCGCCTCAGCATGTGGCGCGGGGCTACTTTCAGGAAGTCGAACATCCCGTCACGGGAAGGCAGAAGTACTGCGGTCCTCCCTTCCGGCCGGCTCAGACGCCCTGGTGCGCCGGCAGAGCACCTCTTCTCGGCGAGCACAACGAGGAAATCTACGGCGGCTGGCTGGGTCTTCCAGAGGCTGAGACGCGGCGATTGAAGGACGAGGGGGTGATCTGATGCCGGCCATCAGGAAACTCCCGCTCTCGGGGGTCCGGATCGCCGACCTCACTCAGAACTGGGCCGGCCCGCACGCCACGCGGATTCTGGCGGACTTCGGCGCGGAGGTCATCAAGATCGAATACGTCCGGCGCATGGACGGGCTACGCGGCGCCGGAAAGGAAAACCAGGCGTACGATCACCACCCCCGTTGGCTCGAGGTCAACAGGAACAAGAAGTCGATCACGCTCGACCTGAAGAGGCCCACCGACGTCGAAGTGCTCAAGGACCTGGTCAAGATCTCCGATGTCGTGACGGAATGCTCCCGCGTGGGCGTGTTGGACAAGTTCGGCCTGGGCTACGAGGAACTGAAGAAACTCAGGCCCGGCCTCATCATGCTGTCGATGCCTGGATACGGCAGCTCGGGACCGGACGCCCAGTGCGCCGCCTACGGTGGCACGCTGGAGGCCTTGAGCGGCATTCACTCGCTCACCGCCTATCAGCGGACGAGCAAGCCGATGCGGATCAAGGAGGTGGACGTCACCAGCGGCGTGGCCGGTGCTTGCGCCGTCATGACCGCCTTGATTTACCGGCAGCGGACGGGCAAGGGGCAGTGGATCGACCTATCGCAGCTCGAGGCTGCCACGAGCTGCCTCATCGGCGAGCACCTGCTGGAGTTTGTCATGAACGGCAAGGCGACGCTTCCTTTGGGAAACCGCGACGCGCGCAACGCGCCGCAGGGGTGCTACCCATGCCGGGGAGACGACAAGTGGGTCGCCATCTCGATACGCTCGGACGAGGAGTGGCTCCGTCTGTGCAACGCCATGCGCCGCCCCGAGCTGGCCGAGGACCCTCGTTTCAGAACAGCCGCGGGTCGACTCGCCGGGCACGATCAGATCGACGGGATCATCGGGGCGTGGACGGCTCAGTGGACCCATTACGAGGCAATGAAGGCGCTTCAGGCCGCTGGTATCGCGGCCGGGGCCGTCCTGAACGTCGCCGAGATCGCCGAGGACACGCACTTGAAGTACAGGGGGTTCTTCCACGAGGCCGAGGACGGCACCGGAAGGTACCCTGGCATGCCGTTCGTGCTTCCCCGCGCCCTGCCCGAAGTCAGGAACCGGGGCCCGCGTCTCGGGGAGCATGACGAGGAGGTCCGGTGCGGCCTCCTCGGGCGGCCCAAGGAAGAGATCGAGCCCATCACGGTTGACAAGATAGGCACGGCGTTTGAGATCGAGTAGTTCAGGACCTTCCATAAGGAGAGATGACATGAGAGTCGATGCATTTCTCGGATCAAGATTTCCAAGTTGCTGTTTCGGCGTGATGTTGCTCGCGGCCGCGTTGGTGAGCTGTGCCCGCGACGCGAATCTCGCGGCCGAGGCGCCTGGCGGCAGGATCGGTCCGGGCGATCACAACCTAGGCCTCACGGTCAAGGGCCTGAAGCGGACCTACCTGCTGCACGTCCCGCCTTCGCTGAAGCCGGACCTCCCCGCGCCGCTGGTCTTCCTGTTTCACGGGGCCTATGGGAACGGCAAGGCCGAACAGAAGATGGCCAAGATGGACCCGATCGCCGATCGAGAGGGTTTCATCAACGTCTATCCGGACGGCCTCGGCCGGGCCTGGAACTCCGGCGACTGCTGCGGGAGGCCGCAGAAGCAGGGCATCAGCGACGTCGAGTTCGTGCGCGCCCTCATCAAGGAGCTCAGTGGCAGGCTCTCGATCGACCGTCGGCGCATCTACGCGGCGGGGATGTCCAATGGTGCGATGTTCGTCCACAAGCTGGGCTGTGATCTGTCCGACGAGATCGCGGCGCTGGGAAGCGTCTCCGGCACGATCAGGGAGGCGGACTGCAAACCCAAGCGGCCCGTTCCGATCATCAGCTTTCACGGAACGGCCGACGAGAGGCTGCCCTGGAACGGCGGCCCGGGCCAGAACCCGGCCGCCGGGATCCACACGTCGGTTCCCAAGACGATCAAGGGTTGGGAAGACCGTAACGGCTGCGAGGGAAAGCCGGCGGTTGTCCTCAAGAAGGGAGACGTCACGTGCGAAAGCTACGCGCCCTGCAAGGATGACGCGGACGTCATCCTGTGCACGATCCAGGGCGGAGGCCACCAGTGGCCGGGAGGAGAGCCCTTCTGGGAATCGAAGCTCGGACACATGTCGACCGACGTGTCCGCGAGCGAGGAGATGTGGAAATTCTTCAAGGCGCATCCGATGACAGGTGGCGGAGGGGGGAAATGAACATCATCAAGGGCAAGCCCATTGACCTGGTGCTCGTGACTGACGAGCCCATCGCATGGGAAGGCGACTACAGGCTCCGCAACACGCAGATGATGCAGAGGGACATGAAAAGGCTCGGGATCACCGATGCCGAGAAGGAGCAGGTCGAGCGACAGTTCGGTGTGCGGGAGTACTTCCAGCCGATGAAGAACGGGTCCAACGGTGGCTCCGAGGAACAGTTTCACCGGGTCGTCGTGCCCCACCGGCCCCACCTCAGTCTCTGCGATCTGGCCACCGTGGCCCGGCGGCACGGGTACGAAGTCCGGGTGATCGACAACATCTGCCGGTTCCGCTCGCGATGGGAGCAGCTCGAGGCGATCTTGCGCGAGAAGCCCAAGGCTCTGGGCATTTCCACCACCTTTCTGCTCACGCCACAGATCGTGCGGGATTACGTCGAGAAGATCCGGTCCATCGCGGGCGACACCAAGATCATCC